>NZ_JAEQNB010000003.1:300000-564803 GCF_016722965.1 Tumebacillus amylolyticus | reverse complement strand
TCTCGTGATGATGGCGGAAAGGTCACACCTGTTCCCATCCCGAACACAGAAGTTAAGCTTTCCAGCGCCGATGGTACTTGGACCGCAGGGTCCCGGGAGAGTAGGACGTCGCGAGGCAACATGTTAAATAGAAGAAAGACCTGATCCCGTGCGGATCAGGTCTTTTTTTCTTCCTCGATGAAGCGGTTGGGGAGATAGTAGAACGCGATGTACAGACTAAACAGAAGCCCTGCCAAAGGCATCCACGCAATATGTTGAAGCGGCACGCGACCGGAGATCAACAGCAACAAACTGAGCAAGAGGCTCTCGGCCACCAACAGCTGCAACGCAAGCCACGAAATGCCGCGTTTCTTGTCCTGATCCGTAAGCGGGTAGATCCGCACCAGTTCTGAATACCGCTGTTCAGACGCGAGATTTGGCAATTGGAAGCCCATCAAGAACAGCCCGAGCAGAAACACAACCAAAGCAACCCAGACATTCGGGATGAAATACAAAATCACCCCAACAAAAGCCATCAACCGCAAGTAAATGCCAAAATACTCGCTGTACCGGAAGAACGTCCGAATATACAGGTAGAGGTACGGCAACTTCTGGTTGATCGGAATCCGCCGAACGAGGGCCATAATCCAAGCCCGGCGTTTGACACGGTTTTTCAATTTCGGAACTTCAACGAAGAAACTCGCAATCGTGTAGTACGTCGAGAGCGTCTGCTGTTCGAGATCGAGCAACTCATTCCACGGCAAACTCCGTACCCGGCGGCTTCGAGCGAGCAAGACCGTCACCAACCCCAGCACCAACACCCCGCCAAGCATTGCGACCCACTCCAAAGCCACGATCCCGTACACAAACAGCGCATTCCCCAAAAATCGCACGACGATGGTCGCCTCAAATCGTTTCACCGATACCATCTGCCGCCAAGACATCCACAAATTCCACAGCTTCAGAACCAAAACCCCAACGGCACAAAGCAACGCCACCCCAAGCCCGATCCTCGCCTGAAAGAGCGGCACAAACAACCCGACCCACACAAGCGCCTGCAAGCCTTGGAAAAAAGCGCTATACCGCCCTGCGTGCCGGTAATAAGCGCCCATCCGCTCCTCCGCAGGCAACAGGAACACCAAGTCCGGTTCCTGCAAAAACGTCCGTACCCGCCCTCGGCAGGCGACGAACGCTGTGAGGATGGCGATGAACCAGGCGGTGGGAAACGAAGCCGGCAATCGATCCAACCCCGCCTTGTACCCAAACGCAGAGCCGATCACCACCGTAATGGCGGCGAGCAAAACGCCCTGATTGCGCAAGATCGACATCATCAAAAAGACCCCTTGCAACCAAGCCCGCTTCGCACGCGCTCCATACAAATCCCCGATATCATGGAACTTCCTGACACCGTAAGGAGCGGCCGCAGCCGCGCTTTTTCCAGCCTTCCCTGCCTCGCTCATCTTGAGGAACCTCCGCTCACCACATGGTTGAACATCTCCTCAAGCGTGGCCCCCGCAAGCCCGGACTGCGCTTGCATCTCGTCAACCGTGCCATGCAACGCCACCTGTCCGGCATTGACCATCACAAACCGGTCACAATACCGCTCCGCCGTCGCCAAAATGTGCGTCGAGAGCAAAATTCCATGCCCCTCCCGCTTCATTTCGATCAACAGATCCAACAGCGACTGAATCGCCAACGGGTCCAGCCCGACGAACGGCTCGTCCACGATCAAAAGATCCGGTGCCGCCACAAACGCGCAGAGGATCATCACTTTTTGCTGCATGCCTTTCGAGAACGTATTGGGAAACTCGTTCACTTTGTCCGTCAAACGGAACACATCCAGCAACCGCTTCGTCCGCTCTGCAAAAACCGACTCTTCCAGTCGGTACACCAACTTCGTCAACTCCAAGTGCTCCCACAAAGTCAACTCTTCATACAACCTCGGTTGCTCCGGTATGTAGGAAATCCGCGAACGGAATTTCAACGGGTCGGCACTCAAGGACCCGCCCTCCAGCATAATCTCGCCCGTAAAAGGCTCCAGCAGGCCGAGGACGTGCTTCAGGATCGTACTCTTGCCCGCGCCGTTCATCCCGATCAACCCAACGATCTCATGCGCATCTACGTGCAGAGAAACGTCGCGAATCACAGGAGTTTCGGGGGCATAGCCGCCTGTGATGTTGCGTACTTCGAGCACAACAAAACCTCCTTACAAAGTCATGCTCTCATTTTACAGCAGATACCCCATTTTGCGAGCGTCAAACTCCAATTCCTCGCGAAACTTCGGGTGTGCGATCTCGATCAGCGCACGCGTGCGGTCGCGGATCGTTTTTCCCTTGAGCTTGGCGACTCCGTATTCGGTGACGATCAGATCGACGTCGTTCTTGGACGTGGAGACCACCGAACCGGGGAAGAGCGTGGGCACGATCTTCGAAATGGTGTCTCCCTTGGTTGTGGCGTGCAAACAGATGATGCCGCGCCAGTTTTTTGAAAGCCGAGCTCCCCGTGCAAAGTCGGTTTGACCGCCCGTCGAAGAGTAGTAGCGACCCTGGACCGTTTCCGAATTGCACTGTCCGAGAAAATCCACTTCCACCGTCGAGTTGATCGACACCAAGTTCGGAATCTGCGCAATCACCCGCACATCGTTCGACTCATCCACCGGAAGCATCCTCAAATGAGGGCACTCGTTCATAAAGGAATACAATCGCTCCGACCCCAAGGCAAACGTCGTCGTCATCTGCCCCGTATACAGCGGCTTTTTCTGATTCGTAATCACGCCCGACAAAAAAAGATCAATCACTTTATCCGGCAACATCTCTGTAAAAACGCCCAAATCCCGATGCCCCGCCAAAAAATCCATCACCGCATTCGGGATCGCCCCAAACCCGATCTGCAGCGTATCTCCATCTTGAATCAGATCCGCGATCAGACGCCCGATCTTCGCGTCCTTTTCCGTAATTTGCGGCTCGCCGAGGGTAGGGAGGGGGACATGGTTCTCCACCAGCGCCGCAACTTGCGAGATGTGAATCTGGTTATGCCCGAACGTGCGCGGCATGTTCCCATTGACTTCAAGCAAGATCAACTTCGCGTCATCCAGCAACGTGGCCGTGTAATCGCAATTCGTACCCAGCGAAAAGTAACCGCGCCCATCCATCGGGGAAACGGTCGCCATGATCACACGATTGGAAGTAACCTCCCGCAACAACCCCGGCAAGTCGGAGAAGTGATTCGGCAACAAATCCAAGTGCCCGCTCCCAAAACCCGGACGATCACCGGCCCCCAGAAACATCGACACCAACCGAATCCGCTCCTCCGGCACGACCAATGCAGGGCGCAGAGAGAGCATCTGAAAAAGTCGGTTGCCCCGCAATCTCATCTGCCCGGGCAACGCATCGAGCAACGCCGGGGGTTCGCCCGCCGACAGAGGCACGATGATGTCGTCCTGAGGCTCGATCAAAAGCACCGCTTCTTCGGCGGTGCGCAGCTTCTCTTGGTACAAGACGTGGTGGTTCATCTCCATCGCTCCTTTGCACTTTAGTATTGTAGAAAAACAGCAGAATACCCGCGCTGGGACGAGCCTTGTGGAGCGGAATGCTTCCATTGTGCAAATTTGTTCGAGAAAAGCCGTTGAGCAGGAGAGGAAGACGTGCTAAGATAAGTCCTGTCGCCGCGAGAGACACACACGCGAACGACGCTTGAAAAAAGGTTTTTGAAAAAAGTATTGACTTCTCGCAAGACGATGTGTTATCTTAATAAACGTCGCCGCAAGAGAGCGATACGAAAACGAAATACTTCTTATACGTGGAGAGGTACCAAAGTGGCCAAATGGGGCGGACTGTAAATCCGTTGCGTAAGCTTCGAAGGTTCGAATCCTTCTCTCTCCACCATTACATGTGGCGGTCGTGGCGAAGTGGTTAACGCACCAGATTGTGGCTCTGGCATTCGGGGGTTCGATTCCCCTCGATCGCCCCACTATGTAACAAGTATGGAAACATCCAATAGCATTCGTTGGGGAGTCGCCAAGCGGTAAGGCAACGGACTTTGACTCCGTCATGCGAAGGTTCGATCCCTTCCTCCCCAGCCATTTGCGAGCCATTAGCTCAGTTGGTAGAGCACCTGACTTTTAATCAGGGTGTCGAAGGTTCAAGTCCTTCATGGCTCACCATTTTCACCCAATATGCGCCCTTAGCTCAGCCGGATAGAGCGTTTGACTACGAATCAAAAGGCCGGGAGTTCGAATCTCTCAGGGCGCGCCATTTTTTCACGGGGGATTAGCTCAGTTGGTAGAGCACCTGCCTTGCAAGCAGGGGGTCAGCGGTTCGAATCCGCTATTCTCCACCAGATGCCTTTTTAGCTCAGTAGGTAGAGCGCATCCATGGTAAGGATGAGGTCATCGGTTCGATTCCGGTAAAAGGCACCATGTATCTTGGCCCGTTGGAGAAGCGGCTTAACTCACCGCCCTTTCAAGGCGGCATTCACGGGTTCGAATCCCGTACGGGTCACCAAGATGGAGGTTTAGCTCAGCTGGGAGAGCATCTGCCTTACAAGCAGAGGGTCGGCGGTTCGATCCCGTCAACCTCCACCATTTTTATACGGAGCTGTGGTGTAGTGGCCTAACATGTCCGCCTGTCACGCGGAAGACCGCGGGTTCGAATCCCGTCAGCTCCGCCACTTTTTACAAGCAATACCTCTTTTGCGGGTGTAGTTCAATGGTAGAACTCCAGCCTTCCAAGCTGGTCGCGTGGGTTCGATTCCCATCACCCGCTCCATTAATACGGGCCCATAGCTCAGTTGGCTAGAGCGCACGACTGATAATCGTGAGGTCGGAAGTTCGAATCTTCTTGGGCCCACCAACTTGTAACAGGAAAAGACCCCTTCTCAAGCAGAAGGGGTCTTTTTTTCTTGCGCACACGGGCAATACTAAAGGAGACTCTATGTGCAAAGGGGGAACTCCGAGATGAAACAAGTGGTACTGAAGCCTGAATTGCGTACGCCGGGTGGAGAAACGGTCAGCATCTACCTCAACGACAACTGGGCAGGAGATGTGTACCTCGTCTACCGTGAAGGGGATGTGCTGACAGGCACGATCCAGATCGACACCAAATCGGTGTCAGAGGACGACATGGAACTCGTCACCGAGGAGGTCCGCACCTACATCGAGCATTTGAACGCAGCGCTTGGCGTAGAAGACAGCTCGGTGGTCATGGTCTACGGAGACATCTCGTCGATGATTGAGATGGAGCCGTTCGAAGTTCTTTCGGTGGAGACGGTCCAAGAGGACGACGAGATCGACGCCTACGAGGAGAACTTGGAGTTCGTCGATGCGTTTGATGAGGACGAGGAGGAAGACTGCGAAGACGAAGACTGCGAAGACGAAGACGTGATGGAATTCGACGATCTGGATATCGGCAGCAGCATCGAGTTTGCTGACGATGACGAAGACGACGAGATCTTCTACGAAACGGACGCAGATGAAGATGACGAAGCGTTCCACCTCTCCGTCGCGTATCGCAAGGGGGAGCATACGAAATACCACTTGCATGACGACGAACATTATACGCTGGGCCTCGTGTCGGTCGATGAGATTGGCGACAACATTTCCGGCCGCGTGGAATTCTGGGAGCGTCCGGATGACGAGGAAGCCAACGAAGTCGCCAAGATGTTGGCGCGGACGTTCGGGGAGTTGGGCGATGCGGAGAACATCTCGTTCACGATGAACCATGCCGACTACCACATCGGAGACATGCACTTGGAGCGCCGAGATTTCCTGTAAGGCTTTTTGAAAAAAACGCCACTTGCTCCCCGCGAGCAAGTGGCGTTTTTTCGGACGTCAGCGGGGAAAAAAAGACCTCGTCCGCGAGGGGACGAGGTCTTTTTCACTTGGTGCAATTGGTGCAGATCCTGGTTAGCGGTTCATCCAAGTACCGTTGTTGGACGGAACGCCTGCCCCGTTGCCGGTGGTCGAACCGCTCGGCGTGGTGCCGAATCCTGCAGAACCGGTATTGGAGCCACCCATCGGTGTGCCTTGGGTGCCCAAGGTGCCGGATTGAGAGGAACCATTGGTGGTCATGCCGCCACGAGACATCGTGCCTGCTCCGGACGTTTGGCCGGTGCCTGCGCCGGAGGTCGTGCCCATGTTGTAGTTCGTGGTATGGCCTGTTACACGGTTGGTGATGTTCGAAGTCACGTTGCGGAACCCGGTGCGGATGTCGTTGAAGAAGTTTTGGCCGGTGTACGCAGCAGTGCCTGCGAAGTTACGAACGGCGTTCGTCGTGGCACCGCCTGCGTTGCGCACCGCGTTGGTGCCGGCGTTTTTGGTGCCGCTCAGGTATTGATTGAAGCGATTCATGAGAGACGGCGAAGCGGTGACGTAGACGTTTTTGATCGACGGATTTGCTTGGCGAACAGCTTGGACGATCTGAGCGCGGAGGTCGTCGGACATGGTGTTGTCCGACCAGACGTTCAGGTTGCCGGCTCCCGTGGAGGAGCTGTACAGGCCGTAGGTGTTGTTGGAGCCATTGCCGGACGAAGCCCCGTTGGAGCCATAGATGCCGGCGTTGGAACCTGCAACCCCCGCAGTACCTGCCGTGCCGCCGCCGGTCATCCCGTACGCGCGAGCCCCTGACTTGGAACCGCTGTACGTCGAGCCCATATTGGCCCCCGAGGTACGAGTCCCCGTACCGGTGGTGCCGTACGTGCCGGAAGTCGTCCCAGTCCCCGTACCATAGGTGCCCGAGTAATTCGAGGGAGTACCTGCACCGTACGTACCGTAATTCGTACCGGCCCCCGTACCATAGGTGCCGTAATTGTTGCTAGAGCCCGTACCATAAGTTCCGTAATTCGTACCGGCCCCCGTACCATAGGTGCCGTAATTGTTGCTAGACCCCGCCCCAGAAGTTCCGGAGTTCGTGCCTGTTCCCGTGCCATAGGTGCCGTAATTCGTACCGGTCCCTGCACGATTGCCGCGCATTTCGTCACGCCCATAAGTCGTGCCGTAGTTCGTCCCGGCCCCGTACGTGCCGTAGTTGCTGGAACCATAGGTTCCCGAATTGTTGCCTGTGGTATTCGTCCCGTTTGCGTACCCGTTCAGATACCCAACCGTCCCCGGATTGCCGGTTCCGGAAACTTTCCCGGTGCCGCCGACAGTTCCATACGTACCTGCATTGGACCCCGCACCGTAAGTGCCGGCCGTACCAGAGGTCCCATACGTCGAAGCACCGTACGGATTGCTGTAGGAATTCGCATACCCATTCCCGTTAAACACAGAACCTTGCCCGTTCACAGCATTCCCCGTGTTCAACGAGTTGTAGTTCGACGTATTGGTGCCTGTCGCCGTGCCCGAGTTGCCGTAGCCGCTCATGCCCGTATTGGCACCACCGCCATACACGCCATAGCCCGTCTGGTTGTTGCTCTTGATCGACGGAGAATTCGTCCCCCCGACGTTGGCAATCGGCGGCGAAACCAATGCGTACGGCATCGACAAACCGGTCCCGCGCATGATCCCGGTGTTGTTGTTGCTCGCCGCCGTATTCGTCCCCGACTTGCCAACTTGCACCGGAGTGCCTGCACCCTTCGTGGTCGAAGTGCCCACCGGCCCTTGCACACGATGGTCATTCAGCGAAGTCGTCCCCGTATCGCGGCTGCCCGTGATACTTTTCGTCGTGACCCCTTGCTTCGTAATCGCATGACGGTTGGTCGGAGAATTCACAGCCACATACGCCGTGTTGCCGTTCACAATGACACGCGCACTCGACACACCGGGAATCGACGCGATCCGATTCGCCAATTGCGGGTCGGCATGAGCGTTCAGATCGCCCGTTGCAGTCCCGCGATTCCCCGTCGTCAATCCGTTCATACGCCCGCCGCGATCTGCCGCACTGTACCCGCGAATGTTCATGTTGTTCGCACGATCAGGCGTCAGATTGCGCGGAGTATACCGCGGATCACGAGTGTCGAGAACTTTGCCGCCGCGAGAGGTGTCATACGTCTCGTTCTTTCCATCCGGCGACCCGTTCGGTGCCGCCTGATTCGTACAGCCTGCAAGCAGAGATGAGGACAGGAGAAAAACGCCAGCTAGAGTCGTTACCTTTTTCAAAGTGTCTACCTCCTCGGGGCGTTCTATAGTGTGGACGGGCTCGCCACCAATCCGAACTTAGCATCACCGCACACCGACTCTCTCACACGCTGAAAGATTTGGAGGAGAAAAAAACGCTTGACGGTCTTTTTCTCAGGATGGTATACTCCAACCTGTAGTCAAGAGTCAAAACCATTAATTCCGACCGAATAACTTAATATTGTTCTCTTATCCAGAGAGGTGGAGGGGCTGGCCCGATGAAACCTCGGCAACCGTCATGACAACCGTACAAGGTTGAGTGAAATGGTGCCAATTCCTGTAAGACTGTACAGTCTTGACAGATGAGAGACGCGAATCCGCCATGTGCATTTGTGTCCTTCACTGTTGAAGGGCACTTTTTTATTATCCCGGACCATAACGAAGGAGGGACCACGGTGATCATCTTGCAAAATCTTCGCAAAGATTACATCGTAGACAAAAAATCGATCACCGCGCTGAAAAAAATCGATCTCACCATCGAACGCGGCGAAATTTTTGGAATCATCGGCCATTCCGGCGCGGGGAAGTCCACGCTGATCCGCTGTATCAACTTGCTGGAGAAACCGACATCCGGCTCGGTCATCGTGAACGGCCAAGATCTGACACAACTGACCTCGTCCGAATTGCAAACGGCGCGCCGCGAGATCGGGATGATCTTCCAACATTTCAACTTGCTCTCGTCCGCAACCATCTACGAAAACATCGCCTTCCCACTGCGCCTCACCAAGCGTTCGAAGAGCGACGTCGATAAAAAAGTCCGTGAACTGCTCGACCTCGTCGGCCTCACGGACCACGCGAAAAAATACCCGGCGCAACTCTCCGGCGGACAAAAACAACGCGTCGGCATCGCCCGCGCACTCGCCAACGACCCGAAAGTCTTGCTCTGCGACGAAGCCACGTCAGCACTCGACCCGATGACCACCCAGTCGATCTTGAAACTGCTGGGCGACATCAACAAAAAACTTCACCTCACCATCGTGTTGATCACGCACGAAATGCACGTCATCCGCGAAATTTGCGACCGAGTCGGCGTCATCGACGACGGCGAGATCGTGGAACTCGGCCCCGTTGCAGACGTGTTCCTCAACCCGAAGCAGCGCATCACGGAGGAGTTCGTCGAGCAAGTCAGCGATTTCGACTTCCCGTTGGAGCTCTTGGAGCAATACCGCGTCATGCCGGAGTCAGAGCGCAATCGCCACCAAGTCGTGCAAGTCTCGTTCCTCGGCGACACCACGTTCCAGCCGGTGATGTTCCAAGTTTTGCAGTCGCTCCCCGTTCAGTTCAACATCTTGCATGGCACGATCAACCGCATCAAGGACACCCCGTTCGGGCGCTTGGTGTTGGAGATCACGGGGGAACCGGCCGACGCACGGGATGCGGTGCAACAACTGCGAGCACGAGGCTTGCAAGTGGAGGTGCTGCTGTAATGGATTTCAAGGAACTGTTCGTCAACGTCGATTGGACGGATATCTGGAAAGCGCTCGGCGAGACGATGTACATGGTTTCGCTCTCGACGCTGTTCACCGCACTGATCGGTTTGCCGCTTGGCATCTTGGTTGTCTTGACCTCACCGGGTCACTTGTTGCAAAACCGCGGGGTCTACGCCGTCCTGAGTTTTATCATCAACATCTTCCGCTCCATTCCGTTCATCATCTTGATGATCATGCTGATTCCGTTCACGCAGATTCTCGTCGGGACCTCCATCGGGGTGACGGCGGCGATTCCACCGCTGGTGATCGGCAGCGCGCCGTTTTTCGCCCGCTTGGTGGAAGTTTCACTTCGGGAGGTTGACAAAGGCGTCATCGAAATGTCGCAATCGATGGGAGCCACGACTTGGCAGATCATCGCACGGGTCTTGCTTCCCGAAGCTCGCTCCGGCATCGTCGCCGGCATCACGATTACGCTCGTCGCACTCGTGGGCTACACCGCGATGGCGGGTGTCATCGGCGGCGGCGGTCTGGGCGACCTCGCGATTCGCTACGGGTACCAACGATTCCAAACGGACGTTATGATCGTCACCACCGTCATCATGATCGTTCTGGTCCAAGTGTTCCAAAGTGTCGGCGACAAACTCGTCCGTCGCTTCAACCGCAAATAAAAGAAACCCTACTCCTGAAAGGATGATTCCACCCATGAAAAAATTGATCCTCGGCGCTGTCTCTCTGTTGCTCTCCGCTTCCCTCGTCGGCTGCGGCACTTCTGCGAAAAACGATACGGCAGGCTCCACCACCGACGGCGGCAACAAAGTCGTCACCCTGAAAGTCGGCGCTTCTCCGGTTCCGCACGAAGAAATCCTCAAAGCGATCGCACCGCAACTGGAGAAGGAAGGCGTGAAGCTCGACATCGTCACCTTCAACGACTACGTGCAACCGAACTTGAAATTGGCAGACGGGACGCTCGATGCGAACTTCTTCCAACACGTTCCGTACCAAGATTCCTTCGCGAAGGAACACAAACTTGACCTCACCGCGCTGACCCCGGTTCACGTTGAACCGATCGGCGGCTACTCCAAGAAGTACAAAAACGTAAACGATCTGCCGGACGGCGCAAGCATCGCGCTCCCGAACGACGTCACCAACGAAGGCCGCGTCCTCGCCCTGCTCGATAAAAAAGGCTTGATCAAGCTCAAAGACGGCGTCGGCATCTCCGGCACCCTCAAAGACATCACCGAAAACAAGAAAAACTTCAAGTTCAAAGAACTCGAAGCTGCCATGCTCCCGCGTGTTCTGCCGGAAGTGGACCTCGCGATGATCAACACCAACTACGCGCTGGAAGCGAAACTCGTCCCGACCAAAGACGCCCTTATCATTGAAGACAAAGATTCCCCGTACGCAAACGTTCTGACCGTCAACACCAAGGACAAGGACAACGAAGCGCTGAAAAAACTCGCCAAAGCTCTGAACTCTCCGGAAGCGAAGAAGTTCATCGAAGACAAATACCAAGGCTCGATCATCCCGGCGTTCTAAGTCTATAGTAGAAACAGACTCCCCTCGCAGGGAGGAGGAGAGGTTCCGTCTGCAGACGGAGCCTTTTTTTTTCGCCGGGCGGTACAATGAGGACAACAAGAACAGGACCCCCGAAGGAGGAAACAAACATGTTGAAAGCACTGCTCGGACTCACGTTGACCAAAGACGAAACCAAAACGGTGGAGCTGACCCCGGTCGCCGGCACGACCCGCTTGAACGTTCATATCCACAACGGCGAAATCGCCGTGCGTACCTGGGATCAACCGCATGTCCAAGCGGAGATTCGCGTGCGCATTCGCGGCGACGAAAAAGCTCCGATGGAGAACTTCTGGAAGCTGCGTCAATTCGGTTCCGAAGTGAAGTTCGAGCAGGAGCACACACACAGTTGGTTCCTCGGCCCGCATGTACGAATCGATGTCACGCTGAACGTCCCGGCCGCTCTCACGTCCGCCTACTTGAAAACGCACAACGGCTTCATTGAAGTCGAGATGTTCAACGGCGACGTCGATGCCCACACGTCGAACGGTGCGCTGCGCATCGTCGATGTCGAAGGAAAAGTCGAAGCGCACACCCACAACGGCCACGTCGAGATCTTGCGCATCGACGGCCCGGTGGACGTCACCTCGCACAACGGCATGCTCGATCTCGACAAAGTCACGGAGAAAATCAACGCCCATACGCACAACGGCCAAGTTCTCCTGCGCGACTGCGGGCAAAGCGTGACGGTCAGCACGCACAACGGCCAGATCAAAGTCAACCAGCAGGTACAACTCCAAGGCACATGGTCGCTCAATACGAGCAACGGAAGCGTCGAGATGCGCGTTCCGACAAACACCGATGCGATGTACAAACTGCATACCAGCGCCGGCCGCATCACCGGCAACGCCCTGCCGGTGCAAACGTCCGGCTTCTCGCAAAAACTCACCGTCACCACAGGTCAAGGCACGAATCTGATCGACATCCATACCTCGGCGGGCGGGATTGAAGTCAACCATTCCTAAGAGCAGGAAAGCGTGCGAAAAACGTCGAAATCACCCCCATGACATTTTGCAGAATCGCGGGGGATCGAACATGAACGTGAAAATCAAAGCATTATTGCCGCTCTTCTTATCCACCGCTCTCCTCGGGCCGACGTTAATGGCGTCGGCCTCTGGTGCGTTTACCATCACGGGACTCGACATCGTCACAACCCAGGGGAACGGTTTCTACCATCCGCAGCAAGTGGCTCTCGAACGCTCGTTAGCTCCGGGGGAGAAGCGAGCGGAATGGATTCGCTATACAGATTTGTCGGCGAAAAACGTATTCGGCATGGCTCCCGTCACGGGCACCCATCGCGTGTACGTCACCGCCCGCGAGGACGGCTCGATCTGGGAGGTCGACCCGGATTCCGGACGTGAAGTTCGTCATTTCTCCCCGTCAACGAAGCCGTCGAACAACATCCAAGGCATCGCCACCGGCAAGGGCGACGATTTGTTTGTCTACTACAACGGAGACGGCAAGATTCAGCGTTTGCACAAGGACGGAACGGTCGTGGATGCCTGGGACGCCCCGACTCCTTACGGGCACAACATGACGTATGTGGACGGCTACCTCTATCTCTTGACTGACCGTGGCGACATCTACGTGATCAACGCCGCCACACACGGAATTGCCCGCAAAATTGCGTTGCAAAAACCGGACGGCAGCGCATTCGGCGTGAACGATACGTTCGGAATCATGTTCGACGGCACGTATTGGAACATCGTCGCCCCCAACGACAACTCGCAAATCTACCGCTATGACGGTGACTGGAAGTTCCACGACAAAGTCAACCTCAAGATGTGGTCGATGACCGGGCTCGTCTGGAACGGTCGCGAATACTACGCCTTGAACTTTGACAAGCGCGCCATCTTCACGATTCGCGTGCAGGACGACGACATCTCGTCGGTGGACCAAGAAGTGACAGATCATTACCAATATATCGGCAACGTCATGACGACCAAGCGCGCAACTGATGCGTACCCGCAGTATGACGAACGCAACGTCTTGCTCGTCTACAACGACCCGACGAAGATCACGCACGACTTATTAAAACCGTACGCGTCCTACCTCGACAAATCGGGCAAACGAGTCGGCAACATGTTTGACACGTTCTTGTTCTTGCCGAGCGCTCCCCGTGCAGAGGAACTGACCACGAAGACCGAACAGTGGAGCGACTACCTCAGCCGATCGGTGACAGATATGAAAGCACTCGACACCGAGTGGGGCACTCACAACACCGATTTGAAGCAGACGGGCACAGCCAAAGTCTGGTTGTCCGTCCCGTACCCGAGTGACAAACTCGATCTTGCAACCCGCGAGAAAACCGTTCACACCTACATGGACCAAGCCTACCAAAAAATTCATGACGCCGGGTTCAAAAACATCGAATTCCGCGGCTTCTACTGGCACAACGAAGCGGCAGGACACGGCGATGAACTCGTCCTCGACTTCAACCAATACGCACACGCCAAAGGGCTTTTGACGATGTGGATTCCGTACCAATCGGCAGTGGAAGCGAACAACTACATGCAGTTCGGCTTTGACGAAGTGTTCCATCAGCCGAACTACTACCCGTTCAAAGGGAACAACCTCGCCGCCAACCTCAACCGTTTTTACAACCTCGCATGGACGGGAGCACGCTACGGGTTAGGAGTTGAGCTCGAACTCGACCCGGACATCCTCGGGTCGGACTCGTCCTATCGGGATCGCTTCAAGGACTATCTGCACTACGGGTTGGAACAGGGCTGGCTGAACGCATCCAAGGCGTTTTACGAAAACGGCGCGATCAAGTCGCTCTACGACCGCCACGATCCGCTCTATGACACGATCTCGCAAGCGTTGAACGGCAAGTACACCGATTCGACGCTCAACATCTTGACCCCAACGTCCGGAATCTTGAGTTCCGGCAAGACCCTCAACGTGCCGGGAACGGCGAAACTCCGTCTCGACGTGCTCTCCGACCAACCGACTTTCATCCAAAAAGTCCTCGTCCACACCGACGACAGCGAGTCCGCACCGATGACGTTCGTGGGGACCCTGCGTGCGGACGAAGAGCTGGCGGTTCATGACGGTCATCTGGTCAAGCAAGACCTCGGCGGGGATTCCGAATCTCTGCAATTGGGCTTCAACATCCCGCTGAACCAGCAAGTGCAAGTCAGCGTCGTGCCGAATGGAAAAACGCCGTTCGCCGACGTCGCGCAGGACAACTCGGCTCTCAAGCCGATCCTCGACCTCTCGAACCGGGGCATCTTGAACGGAATGCTGGAGGACGGGCAACTCAAGTTCGTGCCGGACGGGCCGATTACCCGTGCGCAATTCGCCGTGATGCTGACCAACGCCTACGGGTTGAAAGCGAACGATCCGGTCGCGTTCGGCGACTCCACAGACTCTTGGTTCTCGCCGTATGTGGCGGCAGTGGCGGAGAGCGGATTCATGCAAGGCTATGACGGGAACACGTTCGGCCCGGAAGACCCGATTACCCAAGAGCAAGTCGCCGCGATCTTGGTTCGCGTCCTGCATCAGCAAAACCAATCGGGCAGCACCGACGGCGTCACCATCGTCAACCAAGACAGCATCTCCGACTGGGCTTTGCAAGGAGTTCTCGAAGGCAAGCAACTCGGCTTGTACACCGACTCCTTCGGCTACACCGGTTTCCAGCCGCAGACACCCGCGAAACGAGCAGACGTCGCCGACGTGCTCTACCGCGCCCTTGGCGGGAAGTAACCCAGATTACGTAAAAAAAGCGCCCGGTACGCCACGGGTGCTTTTTTTGTTACAATTAGACTATCTACATACCAACAGGAGGGATTGGGCAGATGGATCTCGGGTTGAAAGATAAAGTGGTACTGGTTTCAGCAGGCAGCAAAGGTCTCGGTCGTGCCGTGGCAACCGAATACGCACGCGAAGGGGCCAAGGTCATGCTTGCCTCGCGCAGTGAGGAAGATTTGGCGAAAACCGCGCGTGAAATCACCGCAGAAACGGGCGCAGAGGTTGATTTCTGTGTGACGAACCTGTCCAAACGTGCAGACATCGACGCGCTGTATGCGAAAACTGTGGAGCGTTTCGGGCGACTCGATGTGCTCGTCACCAACGCCGGCGGTCCTCCGGCGGGCACGTTTGAAAACTTCGAAGACGATGTGTGGGAGCAAGCGTTCCAAGCGAATCTCATGAACGTGGTGCGACTCGTGCGCGGAGCCTTGCCGCACTTCCGGGCTGTGGGCGGCGGACGGATCGTCAACATCACCTCGACGTCGATCAAGCAACCGATTGAAGGTCTCATCCTCTCGAACACCTATCGTGCCGGCATCAACGCACTGGCGAAGTCGCTGTCTGTAGAACTCGCTCCGGAGAGCATCCTCGTCAACACCATCGCACCGGGTCGCATCGCGACCGACCGTATCACGGAACTGGACGGGCTGCGGGCTTCTGCTACCGGCCTCTCCCAAGAAGAAGTTCGCATCGGCAACGAACGCCTCATCCCGATGGGTCGTTACGGCACCCCCGATGAATTCGCCCGCACGGCGGTGTTCCTCGGTTCTTACGCGAATACCTACGTCACGGGTCAATCGGTCCTCATCGACGGCGGCATGGTACGCGCGCTGTAGTGCCGAAGCCTCGCAAGGGTCGTTTTTCAAAATGGTGGTTGCTTGTCGTCTACGTCCTCATCGCAGCGACTGCGTTTACCTACAAAAGCCCGCTGCTCGCTTGGATTCAAGGAGGCGGGAGCGAGCACATTTTTTTCCTCTACTTAATGGGGACGTTCTTCGCTCTCGTGCCGGTCGTTCCGTTTGGCGTAATCGGTGGAGTGATGGGGGCGACGTATGGCGTCTGGGCGGGTGGTGCTTTTAACTGGTCGGTGTCTCTGACCGGCTCGTTGCTGATGTTTCTCGCGTTTCGCTATCTGTTCGCCGAACGCGGACGTCGGGCACTGGAAAAGTTCTCCGTCGTGGAGCGCTTCAATGAACGCTTGGAGCAAGATGCGTTTCTCGCGATCCTCTTCACCCGCATGATCCCGATCGTGCCCGCCTATGTCGTCAACGTCTACGCCGCGCTGGTCGGAGTGCCGTTTCGCACGTTCGTGCTCGCCAGCGCCCTCGGCAAGATTCCGCTCAACTTCCTGTTCGCCTACCTCGGAGAACAACTGTTCACGTCGTGGCGCAACATCGGAGTGGTCGTCATCGCCTATGCGCTTTTTCTCAGCCTCGTCTACTGGCTGTACCGCCGTTGGACGGGCATAAAAAAAGGATCTATCAGCTGAGAGCTGGTAGATCCTTTTTTTCTTGCACCACGGCAGCCGTTTTCGTTCCCGTCAGCGCGCGCTTGGCGTTGCGGGACTGCAGGATCGCCGCCAAAACCAGCAGCACGGAGATGATCGTATACCACCAATTGCCCCCGAGATGTTGGAACGCAAACGCCCCGATCAACGGCCCGACCGCCCCGCAGATGCCCCAGTTGGCACCGAACACCGCAAAGTAGCGGCCCATCAATTCCGGCGGGGCCATGACGGAGATCGCTTTTTGCATCTGCGGTCCGTTCATCATCTCGCCGAACGTGAACAGAATTTCCGCGACGACGAACAGCAGGAACGCATTGGACCACGCATACCCGATGGCGGTACACGCCAGCAACAGATACGCGATGAGAATGACGCGCTGGATCGGAAACTTCTCCGAGAAGCGGGCGATCACGATCTGGCAGAGCACGACCATCGCGCCGTTGATCGTCATCAGCGTTGCGAACACATCGAGATAATCGGTCGAGAACATCGTCTTCAGATGCTGCGGGAAAATCGACTCGACCTGCGTGTAGAGCAGAGACACCGGCAACGTCGCCGCCGTCATGTAGAACAGCAACTTGTGTTCGCGAATTTTCAGACGCGGAGTTTTCACCGCCGGGTTGCGCTTCGCTTCCAGAGCTTTTGCGCGAACTTCCGGCGGCAGAGTTTCCGGTATCTGCCACATGATGAGCAATGCGTTCAGCAGAAACGCGCAGGCGCAGATCGTAAACGCAATCCCCGGATTGACTTTGTAAATCGCCACCCCGATCAACGGCCCGCATGCCGCGCCGACATTCAGCGCGGTGTGCAGCAGGGCAAAAACTTCGGCGCGCTTCTCTTCCGGCACAACGTCCGCCACCTGCGCACTTGCCGCCGGGAAGAACAACGACCCGCACAACCCGTTCAAGATCGTAAGCAGAGCAAACGCCAGAATCGAATCGGCCCAGATGAAGCCGAAGATCGAAATTGCTTCAATCAACGCCGCCGCCACCATCACAGGCTTGCGTCCGTATCGGTCGGCAAGTCCCCCCGCATAGAGGCCGGCGATCAGACCTGTCGCGGGCTGCAACCCGATGATCAACGCGGTAATCAGCAGATCCCCGTTCATCTTGTCAAACAAATACAAGGACAAAAACGGTCGAATCATAAACCCGGCAACCGTCGTCAAGACCGTGCCGAGCACGCGAATCCAGACCGTTCGGTCGTATCGGTACCAAAGCCTTCGAACACCACTCATGAAGTAATCCGTCCTCTCAGAAGAGACAACCATTCTGTTTGTTTTCAGACAGTATACAAGATTGTGAACAAACCTGTCTAGAGCCCAATTTTCACTAGACAAGCGCACATGGACGCAGGGCGCATATACTGCCAGTGACATATGACGAAGGAGGTC
This sequence comes from Tumebacillus amylolyticus, assembly GCF_016722965.1. Lineage (NCBI taxonomy): Bacteria > Bacillati > Bacillota > Bacilli > Caryophanales > Alicyclobacillaceae > Tumebacillus > Tumebacillus amylolyticus. The sequence goes on along the minus strand of NZ_JAEQNB010000003.1, from coordinate 547,059 downwards.
GAGCGGGTTGAAAGTCTACAGCGTCCAGAAAGGCGATTCCATGTGGAAGATCTCCAAGATGTGGAGTATTCCCTTGGATCAACTGATCGCCGCCAATCCCCAGATTGCAAACCCCGATCAAATAGACGTCGGTATGCAAATCAACATCCCGGGCACGGGCATGTCGCCGGGTGAACCTGAGGTCACCCCAACTCCTGATGCAACCGATGAAGGCGGAGCAGTACCGGCTCCGACGGCAGAACTCCCTGAACCGGCCCCCGCGCCGACACCAGCCCCTGCCGAACCGCAAGCGTACCCGTCCGTTCCAAAATGGGAAGGGCTTTGGAAGTACGTGGTCAAACATGGTGACGATGTGCTGAAAATCGCCAAGCAAGTCGGCGTCACCATCGAGATGTTGAAAGCTGCCAACCCGCAGTTGGCGCACACGCTGCACTTGGATAAGATCTATCCCGGCCAAGTGCTGAACATCCCCTCGTCCGGGATGAAACCCAAAACCAGCAATCCCGGCATGACCAAAGAGCAAATGACCGCCCCGGTCGCTCCGGTTTCGCCGTTCACTACCCAAGAACAACTTACCACGCCGAAGGAGATGGTCACGATGGAAAAACCGATCAACATCACCCCGCCGCCGATGCCCGTAGAAATGCCGATGCCTGCTCCGGCCCCGATGACCCCGCACATCGATTTGAACCTGCAATACGCGCCGCACAAAGACAGCCATAACAACACCAACATCAACTGGCAGCTGCAAAACCTCAAACCGCAAGTTCAGGCGCCGGTGGTCATGCCGCAAGAGCATCACTACATGCACCATCACCCGATGGTGATGATGTACATCCCGGTCTCCACCAAGAAAAAGCACAAAAAGAAATGCCACAAAAAAGTCAAAAAATGCGGATGCCATCAACAACACCACCATCACCCGCACGCAGAACACATGCACCATCAAATGCTGATGGCGTCCATGATCAACCAGCAACACATCGGCATGATGCCGAAGACGTTCTACCGCGACGAAGACTAAGCAATGCCGATGCCGGATAGGGGGCCGCACAGGCTCCCTTTTTTCATAGAGAAGGGAGGGAGTTCCGATGGGGGAGAGTTGATCGCGAAGTTGGAACAGGGCTTCGGACTCCGCATCCACCGCCGTGTGAAACTGCGCACCGTCACGGGCATGCAGACATCCGGCGGCGCGATGATCCTGAAACGCTATGACGGGGACGGGATGCGCAGACGTTTGGAAGCGCTGTCGGACGCCTTGGATCGCGTGTTGTTGGCAGGCGTCGAAGTGGCACCCTACTTGCGCACAAACCAAGGAGTTCCCTATATGGCCGATCGCGGTGGGCTCTACACGATCCAACCGTGGCTTCAAGGCCGGCATCTGTCGCTCAAATCAGCGGATGAACGCAAGGCAGCCGCCCGTGCGTTGGCTCAGTTGCATGCCGTTCCGGCGGGCAAGGGCAGCAAAAAAGCGTTCTATCTGCGCGTCCCGCCCTTGTCGGAAAAGTACCGCCATCGTCTCGAACGGGCACAGGTTGCCACGTTCAAAGACCCGGATTTGCGCGACATGTGGCGTCCGTTTCAAGAACAGGCTCGTGAATCGGTCGTTCAGCTCCAAGGCATGGCGTTGGAACGGGCACTCGACCGCGACTTGCGCCACGGTTCGCTTTGTCACCGCGACCCGGCCCCGCATAATTTTATGTGGCACGGGGAGGGCGCGGCGCTGATTGATTTCGATCTGGCGGGGTACGACGTGCGGGCGCACGATCTCTACCAACTGATGAACCATTCTCTGTATCTGAACGGGTGGGAGCCGGGCTTGTTCTCCGAAATGATCGAGGCGTATGAGCGGGTCTTGCCGCTGGACGTTGACAACCGCCGTGTTCTGCAAGCGCTGATGCTCTATCCCTCGCTTGTCATCCGCGAATGGTACGACTTTGGCAAGACGGGCAAACGCGACTCGCTGCGGGTTCGGCTCGCTTGGGCACAGATCCAAGAAGAGAAACGACGGTCTCAAGTCTGCTTTCTATAAAAAAAGGCACATCGCGCGCGGGCGGTGTGCCTTTTTCATTTGAAAGGGGGTCGTTCAGGAGCCAAGCGTCTGTGAGGACTTCGGCTCCTCCTGTTGATCTCCCCGCGCGATCATGATCAAACCTGTACTTACGACTGCCAACAACAGTATGAGGGCCACGATACTCGACAGCACACCGCTCACCTTCCCTTTTCCTTACAAATTTGTTCATCATCTCTATAGACGATGGACGAACCCATTTGGTTTCAGGGAAAATTGCGGGAAATCTGAAATATTTTTAAGCGCTTTCGAGTTTGCGGCGGGAGAAGCCTTCCATGAGGAGCAATCCGGCGATCCAACCGCCGAGGAAGGGGTAGAGTTTATGCCCGTTGACCGCGTAGAGGATCACCCCGGCACAGTACGCCGCCGCACCGGCGATGAAGTAGAGGCGGGCTGTTTTTTTCAGTCGAACCACCTCGCTTTTCGAAATGTTTACTTCTACTTTATTGGGGTTTGATTGTCCAATATGTGTGGTTTCGGTATACTGAGGGAAGTTGAATGGGAACGGAGTGAAGCGAGATGGACGTGATGGATACGCGCATGCCGGTGACATTGTTGACCGGAGCTTTGGGAAGTGGCAAGACGACGTTGCTCAACCGGATTCTTTCGGAGCAGCACGGAATCAAATTTGGGGTGATCGTCAACGAGTTTGGGGAGTTGTCGATCGACCATCATCTGGTGGTCGGAACGGACGAGCAGGTGGTGGAATTGGCGAACGGCTGTGTTTGTTGCACGGTGCGGGAAGATTTGTTGGATGCGATCTCGCGGATTTTGAAGAAGCAAAGCGGGATTGAGTATCTAGTGGTGGAGACGACGGGGCTGGCCGACCCTCGGCCGGTGGCGCAGACGTTTTTGCATGAAGAGCTGTGTGAAGAGGTGCGGTTGGATGCGATCTTGACGGTGCTGGATGCGGCGAACTTCCATGAGAACCTCATCCGTTCGGGGACCACAATCGACCAAATTCTTGCGGGAGATATCTTGCTGTTGAACAAAGTCGATTTGGTGAGCGACGCGATGCGACATGAAATTAAGGAAGAGATCGGCGACCTCAACCCCGCCGCCCGACTCCTCGAGACGGTAAACGGCGAGGTGGACCTCCGCCTGATCATCGACGTAGACGTGCATCGCGGGGGCGTTGAATCAGAGAACGCGGCAGACTTTGCTGGTGCGGCTGACCTTGGCAGTGCGTCTGACGATGCCTTGGGCGGCGACTTTGTTTCGTTTGCGAAGTTGTCGGCGACGGCGAAGACGGGGTCTCATCTGAGTCGTGAGGAAATTTCCTCTGTGTCGTTCACGACGAAGTATGCGTTTGACTACGAACGCCTCGGGGAATTTCTGGAGTCTCTGCCCAAGAATATCTTCCGTGGCAAAGGCTTGATCTGGATCGAAGGCTACGACGCACAACTGCTGTTCCACTTGGTCGGCGACCGCTCCACGGCAACCCTGCACACCCCGTGGCCGGAGGGTCCGCGCGAGTCCAAACTGGTCTTGATCGGCCAACAACTCGACCGCGAGGACCTGCTCGCCCGACTCGACGCCTGCCTGTTGAAAAACTGATCAAAAAGCGCCATTCCCTGCGCGGAATTGGCGCTTTTTGATTTATTTACCATCGTTTTTTTTTCGTATCTATGATAAAAAAGGAAATGTATGTTCGGCTATGGAATACATTTATCCTCAGGCTGTCTTTTTTTTGAGGAGGTAGTACATGCGAATCTTAGGAATTGACCCCGGCTACGGGCGCACGGGTTACGGTGTCGTGGACTCGATTGGCAACCGGATCAAGTCGGTCGAATATGGCTGTATCGAAACCAAACCACATACCCCGCTCCCCGATCGCCTCGTAGACATCTACGGTGCCGTCCGAGAAGTGATCGCCCGCCTGCAACCGGAAGCGGTCGCCGTGGAGCAGATTTTCTTCTCCAAATCTGTCACCACCGCCATCGACGTCGCCCAAGCGCGCGGCGTCGTCTTGCTCGCAGCTCGCGAAGCAGGGCTTCCGCTCGCCGAATATACCCCGATGCAAGTCAAGCAATCGGTCGCCGGCTACGGCAAAGCTGACAAAAAACAAATGCAGGAAATGGTGCGGATGTTCCTCGGCCTCGCAAACATCCCGAAGCCGGACGACGCCGCCGATGCGCTCGCCGTTGCGATTACACACGCGCACAACGCCCCCTTCCTGAATCGGGTGGAAAGGATGAAGCTCAAGTGATCGCATTCGTCGAAGGCCCTGTCGAAATTCAAGAGCTCGACCACGTCGTGCTCAACGTAAACGGCGTCGGGTACCGCGTGTTCACCACGGGAACCACCGCGTACCAAAGCAACCTCGGAGACAAACTTCGTCTCTACACGCATCATCACATTCGCGAGGACGCCCACCTGCTGTTCGGGTTCAACACACGGGAGGAGTGCGAACTGTTCGGTCGTTTGAACAACGTCTCCGGAATTGGGCCCAAAGTCGCGATGGCGATCATCGGCGCCGGGTCTCCCGGTCAAGTGGTGTTTGCCGTGCGCAACGAGGACGTGGATTTTTTGACAAAGTTGCCGGGAGTCGGAAAAAAAACCGCCCAGCGCCTGATTCTCGACCTCAAAGACAAGCTGGACGACCTGGCGTCCGTTTTCCCGACCACACCTTTGTCTCAGACACAAAAAGCGCCGTCTAAGTCTAAAGGTCTAGGAACAGAGCTATTTGAGGCACTTTTGGCCCTCGGGTATAATGAGAAGGAAGCGCACGGGGCTGTCCGCGACATCGCGGGCGAAGTAGAGCCGGGCATGAAGCTGGAAGACCAGATCAAGCTCGCACTCAAACAGCTGATGCGTATGTAGAGGAGAGTTCAGCCTTGGAAGAGCGAGTTCTGTCATCCGATTACCAGAACGAAGATGGAGACCAAGAGACGTTGCGCCCACGGTTTTTGCACGAGATGATCGGGCAACGCCAGGTGCGCGACAATCTGAAAGTGTATATCGAAGCTGCCAAGATGCGTCGGGAAGCGCTCGACCATGTCTTGTTCTACGGCCCGCCGGGCCTTGGCAAGACCACGCTGTCGAACGTCATCGCCAACGAAATGGGTGTCAGCATACGCACCACCTCGGGGCCGGCGATTGAACGCCCCGGCGACTTGGCTGCTCTGCTCACGAACCTCTCTGAGGGGGATGTGCTGTTCATTGACGAAATACACCGGATTAACCGAAGTGTCGAAGAAGTGTTGTACCCGGCGATGGAAGACTTCGCCTTGGATATTATCATCGGCAAAGGACCGGGCGCACGCTCGGTTCGGCTGGACCTGCCGCCCTTCACGTTGATCGGGGCGACGACGAGAGCGGGGATGCTCTCGTTGCCGTTGCGTGATCGTTTTGGAGTGGTCAGCCATTTGGAATACTATGACGTTGCAGATTTGCAAAAAATCATCGTGCGATCGGCGGAGATTTTTCAAGTGCCGATCTTGCCGGACGGCGCGTTGGAGATGGCGAAGCGATCTCGGGGAACCCCGCGGATTGCCATTCGTCTGCTCAAACGCGTGCGAGACTTTGCGATGGTGCAGGGCGACGGCGTGATCTCACAGGAATTGGCGGACCACGCGCTCAAGTTGATTCAGATCGACTCGCTCGGTCTCGATTCGGTTGACCACAAGCTGTTGCTCACCATCATCGACAAGTTCGGAGGGGGTCCGGTCGGACTCGATACGATCGCGGCGACGATTGGCGAAGAGTCCGACACGATCGAAGACGTGTATGAGCCGTATCTCTTGCAAATCGGATTTTTACAGCGGACCCCGCGTGGTCGCATCGTCACCCCACATGGGTACAAACACTTCGGACGGACGCCGAAAACCACGTAATCGACAAAAATTTTTGGCGAACCCCGTTGAATGCCCCACAAAGGAAACAACGTATGCGAAATCCTATAGCAAGCGAGGTGGAATGGGTGGGTATCTTACCGTTCCGACGCAAAAAAGCGGACGAAACGACTGACCTCCATCAGTTGCTGACCCGCACACGAAGCGGAGATGAGGAAGCACGCAACCAGATCCTGAGAGACTACATTCCGTTTGTGGCCAAAAGCGCCTCCCAAGCTACGGGACGGTACATTCGCCGGGGGCAGGACGACGAGTTCAGTGTTGCACTCACCGCCTTTAACGAAGCGATTGAACGCTATGATTTGGACCGCGGCACGAGTTTCTTGGCGTTTGCCGACACGGTGATCAAGCGTCGCCTGATCGACTATTTCCGTTCGAAACAGGCGAAGGGACGCGATCTGCCGTTCTCGGACTTTGAAGTCGAAGATGAGGAAGACAACATCATCAACTACGTCGAAGTGCAGAAGTCGGTCGAACAACATCAAAAGCAACTGGAAACAGATGCGCGACGTGAGGAGATCATGCGGTTCACCACGATGCTGATGGACTTTGAGATCTCCATGGACGAATTGGTCGACATCTCGCCCAAGCACCAAGATGCGCGCGAAAACGCAATTGAAGTGGCAAAGGCTTTGGTCGCACAGCCCGAACTTCGGGATTATCTCATCACGAAAAAGTCACTACCCCTGAAGGCACTGATGAATCATGTGGCAGTTTCCCGCAAGACGATCGAACGACAGCGCAAATACATCATTGCGGTTTCGTTGATCCTGATCGGAGACTTCGACATGCTGCAAGATTACATCATGTAGCAACATGGCACGAGAGGAGAGGGGGGTTGTCGATGCAAAACAAAGGGATCGTCATGCAGATCGCCAACGAACAGGCGATCGTCATGACCAAAGACTGTCAATTTCGTAAAATACCTTTCCTCGACGGGATGGCCGTCGGACTGGAAGTTGAACTTCCGGGAGAACTCCGATCGGTTCCCTCCACGAACAAAACCAAGAAGTCTTGGTACGCCAAACCTTGGCGCAAGACTTCCTTGGTCGCAGCATCCGTTCTGTTGGCGGTTGGCTTATGGGGAAGCCAATCGTTCCTCGGAGAGACGCCGGCGTACGCGTACGTCACGGTGGATATCAACCCGAGTGTAGAACTGTCGATTGACAAGAATCAGGAAGTGCTTGCAGCTGTAGCGCTCAACGAAGAAGCTGAAGATGTTGTACGCGACTTGAAACTCAAGGGCTTGTCGGTGAACCAAGCAGTAGAATCGTTGGCGCAAGCGGCGCAGAGCAAGGGCTTTTTCCAAGACAAGACCGAAGTGATCATCACCGCTTCGGCTGCGGTTGACGAGGAGAAGTTGAAGCAAGAGAACGTCGACCTCGTCAAATTGGAAGACGACTTGGTTTCCAAAGTCAAAACCCTGGCGGTCCAGCAGAACCCGGGCGTGGAGGTTGAAGGACTCCTCGTTTCCAAGGAAGTACGCGAAGCTGCCAAGCAAGAAGGAGTGTCGCCGGGCAAGTATGCACTGTACTTGAACGCGACGTCCAACGGAATTGATGTCAGCCTCGATGACCTCAAGAAACAGCCGATCCACAAAGTGGTCGACCAACAGCCGCAGATGGCGGAAGTCGTTCACCAGATGCAAGGCGGGCAAGAGCTCGACTCGCTGCTGAAGACCCTCAAGGAGGAGGGCAAACCCAAGCTCTTGAACCAAGGCAAAGCCAAGGGCATCCTCCCGTCCGGTGAAACCAAGCAGTCCGATGAGGGTCAAAAGATTCCGCCGGGCCAAGCGAAGAAGGACGACAACACCAGCAACAAGCAAGACGATTCGAAAAAAGTCGAACCCCCAAGCCAATCGAAATCGAACGACCGGGAACAAAATTCGAAATCGAACAACGGCAACAATGGCAAGGGGTCGTCCAAGAAGGACGACGATGGCCATTCTACGGGCAAGGACAACGGCAAGAACGACAAGTCCAAAGCTCAACAACAGTCCAACTCGTCGAGCAAAAACAACGACAAAAACGACAAGCAATCCGGCTACAAGAAGGACGACTCGCGCTCGAACAGCAACAAAAACGATCACAACGACAAGAAAAGTGATCCCAAGTACCAAAGCCAAAGCAGAGGTTATTATGATCTCCACATCAAGATGCCATCCTTGCACTAATCTTCGTACAACCTCTGCGAAAAACACCCGATCCGCCGCCGTGCGGACCGGGTGTTTTTTTGTTACTCGCTTGTAACCGCTTTCCTCTAGATTGTAGTTGTAAGAATTTTTTTATAAAAAGGGAGGACAAAAGCATGAAAGTGCGCAACAAGTGGTTGCTTTGGAGCTTCGTTTGCATGATGCTCCTGACCCTGGTGGCACCGGGTTTGCTCGTGCAGCCGGCATCCGCTGCGGCCGGGACGTTTGACCAGTTCACGTACAGCGGCTCGGCAGGGTCGCGTCCGTACTTTGTGTACACACCGGCGAATTACTCGACGGCGACGGCAGTGCCGTTGATCGTCATGTTGCACGGCTGTACCCAGACTCCGGCCGATTTCGCAGCCGGGACGCAGATGAATGCGCTGGCGGACACCAACCAGTTCGTGGTCGTGTATCCGCAGCAGACCAGCACGTACAACCAGAACCAATGCTGGAACTGGTACGACCCGTCTCATCAATCTCGTGGGAGCGGGGAGCCGGCGATCATCGCCGAAATCACCAAGACCGTTCTGAACAACACCTCGAAGTGGAAGATCGACCCGTCTCGCATCTACGTCGCCGGGATGTCGGCCGGTGCCGCGATGTCGGACATTATGGGGGCGACCTATCCGGATCTGTTTGCGGCAGTCGGTGTGCATTCCGGTCTTGAGTACAAGTCGGCAACCAACCAGACGGATGCGTTGACCGCGATGCGTCAGGGCGGGCCGAACCCGACGACGCAAGGGCAAGCGGCGTACAACGCGATGGGCTCCTATGCTCGGGTTGTACCGACCATCGTCTTCCAAGGCACGGGAGACTACACGGTCTATCCGGTCAACGGAGACCAAGTGATTCAGCAGTACATGCAAACCAACAAACTCGCGTCGAACTCCGCGTACAACGCGAGCTTCAATTCTCCGTCCAAGACGACGAGCGGCACCGTCGCCGGGACCAGCGGGAAGTCGTACACGACCTACCAATGGAACGACAACAACGGCAACGTGGTCGAGGAATACTGGAAAGTCACGTCGATGGGCCACGCTTGGTCGGGTGGCAGCACCAGCGGTTCGTACACCGACAACACCGGACCAAATGCCTCGCAAGCGATGTACACGTTCTTCATGAACCATCCGCAGGGGCCGAGCGTCAGCGCGAGCCCGGCAGGCGGGACGTACAACAACTCCGTGCAGGTCACGCTGACGGCCAATCCGTCGAATGCGTCGATCTACTACACGACGGACGGCAGCACGCCGACCACCGCTTCTACGAAATACACGGCACCGTTCACGCTTGCGCAATCCACGACGCTCAAGTACTTCGCGGTGGACAGTGGCGGCAAGAAAAGCGCGGTGCAGACGCAAAGTTACACCGTGAACACACCGGCTCCGGTCCTCACACCGTCTCTTGAAGGCAACACGTTCGGCGGGGCGGTAACGGTAACGCTGACGCCGAACGACCCGACGACGACGATCTACTACACGACCAACGGCACGACGCCGACCACTTCGTCCGCGCGCTACAGCGGGGCGTTGACGTTCTCGGCGACGACGACGCTCAAGTATTACGGCGTGAACGGGGCGGGGTACGCAAGCCAAGTGCAGACCCAGACGTACACGATCTCTCCGTTCTCATTGACCGCCAATCCGGCGGGTGGCACCTACGCGGGTGCGCAGAGCGTGTCGCTGGCGATGAACATGCCGGGCTCGATCTACTACACGACGGACGGCACGACACCGAGCACCACCTCCACGCTGTACAGTGGACCGATCCAAGTGGCGACTTCGAAAACGGTGAAGTACATCGGCGTTGACGGGGCGGGGAACCAAAGCGCCGTCCAATCGCAAACGTACACGATCACCACACCGCCGCCCGTACAGACGCTGACGTTGAGTTCGATCGCAGCAGAGGACGGGTATGCGTATCAATTCTCGACGGACGGGATTCCGAACTCCACGAATCCGTACATTGAGGTGGGTTCGACCAGTTTGAACCACGGCGAAGCGGGGATTGTCTCGTTTGACACGTCGTCGGTTCCGGCAGGAGCTACGATCGTTTCGGCAACGCTCACGTTGTATCGCTATGACAACACCGTGTTCAACTACGATCTCGGACCGTTGACGGCAGATGTCGCGCAGACGACCGGTTTCAACGGCAACTATGCGCTGGAGAGTGCCGACTACGGAGCGACGGCCGCCGTGACGAACATCGGCAACTTTGACGCTCTGCCGACGGCGCAGTACCAAGCGATTTCCGACTCGATTTCCACGAGTGCGCTCGCCTACGTCAACCGAAGCGGCAAAACTCAATTCCGTCTGCACTTCCAAAAGGCAACCAACAACGCCTACATGATCGACGTGCTCCGCTTCGTATCCAGCAACGGAACGGCTGCCTACGTCCCGAAACTCGTGATCAACTACCAGTAGTACAATTGCTACGCAAAAAAAGCCTCGGCCGTTTCCGGTCCGAGGCTCTTTTTATTCGCTGTACGAGACGATCATCATCGTCAGTTCCTTGGTCAAGTCGATGTCATACGGCATGTCGAGACGGTTGCCGCGTTCATCGGTGAGCAAGCGAACGATGGGACGTTGCGGATATTCCGGATTGAGCGAGACGACGACGGCTGTCTCGTTGGTGTTCAAACGCACGGTCATCCCCACCGGGTAGATCGCGACGTTCTTGGCAAACAGACGCACCAAATTCAGATCGAACATCGACGTGCCGCCGCCCATGATGAACTCCAACGCTTCATGCGGCAGATGAGCATCACGATGCAGACGCTTGGAAGTCAAGGCTTCGTAGACATCGCAAATTGCGACAATGCGCGCATATTCGGAAATCTCCAAGCCCTTCAAATTGCGCGGATATCCGGTGCCGTTCATGCGCTCATGATGTTGAAGCGCCACATGAGCCGAATGCAACGAGATCCCGTCTTGCGTGCGCAAAATGTCATACCCGTGCTCACAGTGTTTCTTGACGATCTCAAACTCCAGATCGCTGTACACACCCGGCTTGTTCATGATCTCCGGCGGGACTTTCGTGCAACCGATGTCGTGCAACAAAGCCCCGATGCCCAGTTCGGTGATTTCCTTCTGCCCGTAGCCCTTCGCCAAACCAAGTGCCGTCGCCAACACGGCGACGTTGACCGAGTGATGGTAGAGGTACCCGTCGACGGTGAAGATGCTCGCCAGCGAAATCAACCCGCTTTTGTTTCCTTTGAGGTCGGCGAGGATGTCTTGGAAGACCTTCGAAAGTTCGCGTCCGATCTGCGGACGGGAGGCACGGCGGGAACCGCGCTCCGTTTCGATCATTTGTAGCATGGAATTGTACACGGTGTTGACCGCCGAACGGCGGGTTTCGTCGGAAATTGCATCGACGATCACGATGTCTTCGGTTCGTTTATCTTCGATATAAAGGCTGGAGACACCGAGTTGTTTGAGGCGTGTGATCATCCGCTCTGACAGTTTGACGCCGGAACCGACCAGCACCATACCTTTCTCATCGAGAACGGGACGCGCCAGAATCGTATCAACCAGACTGAGTGTTACAGGGACTAATCTCATGTAGTACCGCTCCCAGTTTCTAATAAGGAATATCTTCCTATTATTATAGACCTATATGAGGGGACGTGTCCATCATCTAATAGGAAAATGTAACTATCCTAATAGCTGGTATTATCAGGTATTTGATTCGACATCGATCTGCTAATTGGAAGGATTACAAGGAATTTTGTCGAAAGGGTAGGTTCTGGACGATACCAAAACGACAAAAGGAGATTCCCATGCGCAACTCCAACCTGCGGTGGCGGACGTTGTCTGTCAATTGTTTGGCTTTGACGTTGTTTGCCGGTCTGATCCCGGCGGCATACACTTCGGCGGCCTCTGCGGCAGTGTCTGTAAGCGGGTCCACCCCCGTTCGCATCGGCCTGATGCTCAACGCAAACTCCATCCAGACGGCTGTTGATACGGTCACTCTGCAAGGTCGCGGGGGTCTGAACATCGGCTTCTACCAAAACGGTGCTTTTCATGGGGAGCAAAGTTCGGCCACTCCCGTGCAATCGTCGCTGGACAACTATTTTGTAGTCGTCGGCGAATATGACACGTTGGATCAAGCACAGGCGACGGCCGACCGCATCGATCAACTCGGCCTGTCATACGATATCTACGTGGAATCAAGAAATGGCAAGACGCTGTACCAAGTTGTCAACGGCTACTACGAATATCGTGCCGAGGCAGACGCGGCGAAGTCTCGTCTGCAAGCCTCGCTTGGAGCGGCAACCGTACGCGGGTACAACCGTTTATCTACGGGAGCCCTGCCGTCGAAGGAAGCGGCAGACCAGAAAGTCGCGGGATTCCGAAGCAAGGGCTTTGACGCCTATGCGGTCGTGCGCAAAAACGGCGCGTGGGAAGTGTGGGTCGGCAACGAGGGATCGGTTGCAGAACTGGACGCTCTGAATCAGAAGATTGCAGCCGTTTGGGGCGCTCCCTTGGCCAAAGCGGACTACAACCCGGCCGACTATTTGATTTTCAAAACAGCGGCCTTCGGCACCACCTCAATTCCGCATGTCATCTTGAACTCGACTGTCGAAGAAGCGGCGTTCGTTCCGCTCGGCTCGCCTGCTGTAACCAAAGTGTTCGAGAAAAGCAACCGCGAGTACCGCGGGGCGATCCTCGTCCAAGGCTACAACAAAAAATTGAACGTGATCAATTATGTAGGGCTGGATGATTATTTATATGGTGTACTTCCTCAAGAGATGTCGACCGGCTGGCCCTTGGAATCTCTGAAGGCGCAAGCGGTTGCGGCCCGTACGTACGCGGCTCGCCGCATCGGAGGCAACAAGTGGGGCGTCGCCGATTTGTCGGACGATGTCTGGGACCAAGCGTACCGGGGCTTTTCGCGCGAGGCGGACGATACCAATGCGGCGGTCGACGGCACCCAGGGACAAGTGCTTACGTACAACGGCAAATTGATCGAAGCTCTGTTCTCTTCGAACAACGGCGGACACAACGGGGACGTCAAGGAAATCTGGGGCAGCGACGGATATCCGTATCTCACCGCCGTCTCCGGCGAGTTTGACAGCGCAGCGGCTGCCAAGGAACCTCTCTACTATCGCGTGCAGCTCCCGTCCGGCATGATTGGCTGGATGAAAGCCGCCTACGTCTCCAAAGCTGGGAAAAACGCCGCCGGCCTTGAAACCGGCACCGTCAACGAATCCGGACAACCGATTCGCATCATTCCCGATGCGTACGCCGATGTCCTGATCAACTCGACGTCCGGGTCCCGAGTTGTGATTCTCGATCAAGAGAAGGAATACAACCCGTACAACTGGCAACGCGGTCCTTACACGCCGCAGCAAGTTGCCGATATGATCAACCAAAACCAGATCAACGGATATCCGACCGTCGGGGGTCCCGTGTACGACCTGCGAGTCTCCAAAGTTGTGCAGGGCGAACGCATGGGCGAAATCTCCGCGGACGGCAAAGCGATCACCGTCCAGAACCCGGACTACTACCGCGCCATTTTTAACGACATGTGGTCGACTCGCGCCACGATTGAACAGCAAGGTACCTATACGGTGCTCGGAGCAAACGGCGCGAAGTCCCAGTACCCCGATGCCAAATTGCAAGGCCAGACGTTGAACGTGATTTCCGGCAACGGCACGGTAAGCCAAGGCATCAACGGGAACAACTCGTCGTTTGTCGTCGTGGACGCTGCCGGTCAGAACCGCGTGGTGAGCAAAGACCAGTCCTACATCATCCACGGCAACGGCTACGGTCACGGCCTCGGAATGTCGCAGTGGGGTGCGCGCGGCATGGCGGAGAACGGGTATACCTATGACCAGATTCTGGCACACTACTACACAGGGGTTACGTTAACCTCGAAGCAGTAGACGTTTCTGTTGAAAGAAGGAACTCACATCATGCGTTTGGACCAATTTGATTTCGAACTTCCGGAAGAACTGATCGCCCAACATCCGCTCGTGGATCGGACAGCTTCGCGTCTGATGACGCTGAACAAGCGTACCGGCGAGACGGGCAATCATACGTTTGCAAACTTGATCGAGTATCTGAATGAAGGAGATGCTCTGATCCTCAACGATACGCGCGTCATTCCGGCCCGCCTCTATGGGGTGAAGCCTGAAACGGGCGCGAAAGTGGAATTTTTGCTGTTGAAGGAATCGGCACCCGACACGTGGGAAGTGCTCGTCCGTCCGGGGAAAAAAGTCCGCCCCGGCATGACCGTGTCGTTTGGCGACGGCTTGCTCACAGCAGAAGTCCTCGACAGCACGGAGGAGGGCGGACGCATCGTCCGCTTTTCCTATGACGGGATCTTCTACGAGGTGCTCGACCGCCTCGGCGAGATGCCGCTTCCTCCGTACATAACGGAGCAACTCGATGATGACGAGCGCTACCAGACCGTTTTTTCCAAACATCGCGGTTCGGTGGCGGCTCCAACGGCAGGGTTGCACTTCACGCAAGACTACTTGGAGAAAATCCAAGCCAAGGGAATTCGCATCGGCTTCGTGACGCTGCATGTCGGACTCGGCACGTTCCGTCCGGTTTCGGCGGAAGTGATCGACGAGCACAAGATGCACTCCGAATACTACGAAATGCCTCAAGAAACGGCCGATCTCATTCGGGAAACCAAAGCGAATGGGAACCGTGTCATCTGCGTGGGCACCACCGCCTGCCGCACCGTCGAAACGGTCGGACAAAAGGGGGAACCTACGGCGTCGAGCGGTTGGACCGACATCTTCATCCATCCGGGTTACGAGTTTAAGCTCGTAGACGCACTGTTGACCAACTTCCACTTGCCGAAGTCGTCGCTGATGATGTTGATCTCGGCGTTGGCCGGTCTTGAGAACGTGATGCAGGCGTATGACGAAGCGGTGCGTGAGCGCTACCGGTTCTTCTCGTTTGGCGACGCGATGTTTATCTACTAATAGGAGGCTTCATCCTGCATGGCTGTACGCTACGAATTGCTTCATACTGACAAACAAACCGGGGCCCGCCGCGGCCGCTTGCATACACCGCACGGCACGATCGAAACGCCGGTCTTCATGCCGGTCGGGACGCTTGCAACCGTCAAGACGCTGTCTCCCGAAGAGCTCAAAGACAACGGGGCTCAGATTATCCTCTCGAACACCTACCATCTCTGGCTTCGTCCGGGGCATGACATCGTCAAGGAAGCCGGCGGTCTGCACAAGTTTATGAACTGGGATCGTCCGATCCTGACAGACTCCGGCGGTTTTCAAGTGTTCTCGCTCTCCGATCTGCGCAAGATCACCGAAGAGGGTGTTCACTTCCGCAACCATTTGAACGGGGAGAAGCTGTTCCTCTCGCCGGAGAAAGCCATCGAGATCGAAAACGACCTCGGCGCCGACATCATCATGGCGTTTGACGAATGCCCGCCGTACCCGGCAGACCGTCAATATCTGAAAGACTCGCTGGAGCGCACCACCCGTTGGGCGAAGCGATGCAAGGAAGCTCATGCCCGTCCGCACGACCAAGCGTTGTTCGGGATCATCCAAGGCGGGATGGACCGGGAATTGCGCAAACAAAGTGCCGAGGAACTGCTCGAGCTCGACTTCCCGGGCTACGCGGTCGGCGGTCTCTCGGTCGGCGAACCCAAGGACATCATGAACGAAGTCTTGGAATTCACCACTCCGCTGATGCCCAAGGACAAGCCGCGCTACCTCATGGGGGTCGGTTCGCCGGACGATTTGTTCGAAGGCGTCATTCGCGGGATCGACATGTTCGACTGCGTGTTGCCGACCCGCATCGCCCGCAACGGCACTTGCTTGACGTCTGTCGGCAAAGTCGTCGTGCGCAACGCAACCTACCAACGCGACTTCGGACCGCTCGACCCCAATTGCGACTGCTACACCTGCAAAAATTACTCCCGTGCCTACATTCGCCATCTGATCAAATGCGACGAAGTGTTCGGCATCCGCCTGACCTCGATCCATAATGTTCATTTTTTGATCAAAATGATGGAGGATATTAGGAAAGCAATTGAGGAAGATCGCTTGCTTGACCTAAAAAAATCATTTTATGAATCGTATGGGTATACGCTATAATAGACAAGTAGTTAGGAGGGATTCTAAACAATGAACATGCTTTATCAGATCGGCCCGTTTCTTCTCGTGTTCGTCGTGTTCTATTTCCTGCTGATCCGCCCGCAACAAAAGCGTCAGAAGGATCGCCTCGGCATGCTGAACGAACTGAAATCCGGCGACAAGATCGTCACCATCGGCGGTTTGCACGGCACGATTGACAGCATCGACGACAAGACTGTGGTTCTGAAAGTCTCGGAAACCACGAAGCTTACGTTCGAGCGCTCGGCAATCAGCACTGTGAAGAAAGACTAGATACATAGCGCAGAAAAAGACCCGACTCTTCGAGAGCCGGGTCTTTTTTTTGTTCATGTTCCTTCACGTTACTTGCGGAGGTTGACGCCGATCATCCCGCCGAACGCGCCGATCAGACCCATGAGGACGGTCTGGAACAGGTTGTTCAAGTTGAACAGCGGGCCGTCGACCATCAGCAGGCCGAGCAGCGTGATCAACACCGCATAGCTGAGACCGGTCAGTGCGCCGTAGTACCAGCCTCTGGTCCCGGCTTGACGTGCGGCAAACAGGGAACCGACAACGACCGCCACCATGTTCAAGACGTAGGTGATGCCGGACAACCGCGCTTCGGCGATTGAGGTCCAACCCATCAGCAACGTCGTGATCAATATGGAAATGATTGCTGTACCAAAAGCCGCCACCAGCCCGTACAGGACGGGGGTGCCGCCGAAATTCGGCGCGTAGTCGGACAACGGATTGTTCTTCACCCTTTTGTGACACCTCCATTGCGAATTGTCGTTCTATGTATATTCGCTTGTACCAGCGGACATGATGATTGTGCCGGGGTCATAGCAGACAACTTGCAGACATCGTCGCAAACTTCGCAGCAACCGGCCGAACTTTTTCAAAAAAGACCTTTTCGCCCTCTGGCGGAAAGGTCTTTTTTCAGATATCATGTGAATGATTTGTAAGTATCTTTTATTGTGCCATAATGTTGCAAGAAGGAATTGAGTACCGAAAGTGGAAGTATAGAAGACCGCCTAGTTTGAAACTATTTGAGGAAATGAGGTGATAGGGTGTGATTCAGTCGAAGGACAGAGTGTATATCTATGCTGTCATTGCCATCGCTTGCTATTACCTTAGCGGCATCTATCATCATCTCGGCTCCTACACCCAGTTTGCCATCATTCCTCTGTTCTTGCTTGGGATCTTGGTGGAGATTATTCAGATCCCCATCGGCAGCGCGTACGGGACGCTGACAGTCGGTGTAGTGCTGGGCACGATGATTCTCTTCGGACCCTACGTGGCAGCCCCGCTCGTTGCCTGTGCCGTGCTGTTCCAAGCGGTTCTGAACAATAAAATTCTCAAGAAAAACCAAAAGGGAATGCTCACGGCGTACTTCAACGCCGCTCAATATGCACTGTGCGTGTTTGCGGCCTACGGAGTGTTCACGTGGCTTGGCGGACGCGATATCCCGGTGACACAACTGTTGACCTCCGTCCGGCTCTTGATCCTCATCCCGGTCGCGGCGACGTATATGATCATGAACCACATGTTCATCTATACGCTGATCTACTTGCGCAACGACCAATTGCTGGCGTCGAACTTTCGGGAGTTGTTCCTGTCCGACGCGATGAATTATTTGATATCCACGCCGTTTGCGGTGTTCATGCTCGTGTTCAACAACTACTTGCCGTTTATCTTCCTGACCTTCCTGCCGCTGCTTCTGTTCGGGCAGGTGATGAAGCTCTATCAGAAGATCTCACGCCTCAACGAAGTACACCAAGTCAACGCCCAGTTGCAAAGCGAGTTCGATCTGGACAAAATCTACAACTCCATCGTGGAAGCTGCAGGTCGTTTGACCAACTGTGCGGCGGGCGTCCTGTGGGTCCTGCGCGGAGATCGCATCTATCCGGTGTGTTCCAGCGACGAAAGCGTGGCCGCGCAATTGCCGCAAGAGGGGATGTCGCTCGAACAGACCGGCATCGTCGTCAACTGTGTCAAAAACAAGCGCGTCGAGCGCGTCGACGATGTCTGGAAGGACCGCCGCGTCAAATCGATCAAGGGCAAAGCCCATTTTGAATCGGTGTTGGTCGTGCCGCTGCTCTCCCGTGACAAGGTCGTCGGCGTCATCACCTGCTACGGCACGCGACCCTATGTGTTTACCGCCGAGCAGACCGAGTGGGTTACGGTGCTCGCGACTCAAGTCGGCGTCATCATCGAGAACGCGAACTTGTACCAAGAGTTGCAGGAAGCCACGTTGCGCGACCCGGGAACGGGCTTGTACAACTACCGCTATTTCTACCAAGAACTCAAGCGCCGCATGCAGATGGCCAAGGAGCAGAAACGCGCACTTTCCATCGTGATCATCGACATCGACCATTTCAAAAAATACAACGATACGTACGGCCATGTCGTCGGCGACGAAGTGTTGCGCCAGACAGGGCAAGTGATTCAGAAGACGGTCGGCAACCGCGGCGTCGTCGCCCGGTACGGTGGGGAAGAATTCGCCGTGATCCTCGACGAACCGTTGGAGGAAGCGAAGCTTTCCGTCGAGCACTTGCGTCGCGCCGTTGCGCACAACAAATTCGAATACCAAGGGTATGTCGTGCAGGGCGTCACCATCTCGGTGGGCTTGGCGACCTATCCCGACCACGACCAAGATGAAAAAGAATTGCTCGAAAAAGCAGACCAAGCGATGTACTGGGGAGCCAAGCAACGCGGGCGCAACAAAGTCGCCGTCTACACGCCGGACTTCGACGCGCATCTGTTCGTGGATCAACTCACCGGTTTGTACACCTACCATTATCTGCACATGAAGATGATGGACGAATACACGTCTGTCTCGAAGGAGAGCGGGTCGCAGTTCGGCTTGATCTTCTTCAACGTGATTGAGTTTGACAACATCAACCGTACGTTTGGCTTCGAGATCGGGAACCATGTGTTGCGTGAAATCTCGGTGCTGATCAAACAAAGTGTACGCCACGGCGAGATCGCCTCTCGTTACGGCGGCGACGAGTTCTTGTTGCTCGTGCCTTCTGTAGATCGTGTGGAAGCGGATCGCATCCGCGAACGAATCGTCAAAGCGATTACGCAGCATCCGTTCCGCGTGCGGGACAACGTCATCGTGCGCGTGATGATGCGCTCCGACATCATGATCTACCCGGACGAAGTGGCCGAAGAACCGCAGTTGATCTCGATGATCCCGGAAACGTTCCTGCATCTGTCGAGCGAATGGACGGAAAAAGAAACCGAACGCGTAGACACCTCCTCATAAAGGGGGTGTTTTTTTTCCATACTAACAAGCAAAGTCTTGTCGAGTACGGAAGGAGCGAGAAACGCTTGTTTGGTGAGGATTTGTTGTTGTTGGTCATGCGCGTGGTGTTGTTCTACTTCGTGATACTCGCTTCGATGCGGTTGATGGGCAAGCGGGAGATCGGACAGTTGTCGGTGTTCGACCTCGTCGTCTCCGTGATGATCGCCGAAGTCGCGGCGATGTCGCTGGAGAGTGAGACGATGCCGATCATGCGCGGTGTTGTCATCGTCTCCCTGTTGGTCGTGTTGCAGATCTCCATGTCATGGTTGACGTTGAAGTCGGTGACGCTTCGTTCCATCGTCGAGGGCAAACCGACGCTGTTGATTTCCAACGGCAAGATCCGTGACGACGAGATGCGCCGCACGCGCTACAGTTTGAGCGATCTCATGACGCAATTGCGGGAGAAGGACATCGCCGCCGTCAGCGACGTGGAGTTTGCCGTCCTGGAGACGACGGGCAAACTCAGTGTGTTTCCCAAAGCGGAGAAACGTCCGGTAACGCCTGAGGACTTAGGACTGCAAGTGCCGCGCACGGGTCTTCCCTTGCCGTTGATCGTAGACGGAATGGTCATGGATGAGAATTTGGAGAAGATCGGACAGACCCGTTTTTGGTTGAAAGGTGAAATGAAAAAGTACGGGTACTCGGAGTTTAAGAAGATCTTCTACTGCTCGATTGACAACCAAGGGTCGTTGTTCGTCGATCCCAAAGAATAAAGCGCGGCTCGAGGGCCGCGCTTTTTTTAGCGAACGAAGGGAATGAAGCGCAGGAATCCGGCGACGGTCGGTCCGATTCGCGGGATACGGCGGACGGAGGTCAGCGGGATGATGCGCAGGAGGTTCAAGATGAAGAAGTAGACGGCGAACCCGCAGAGCGAGCACAGTGTGACCAGCCATGCGTCTGAGACGGGCCCCAGCATGTGCTGGACTTGCATCATCCCGGCGCACATGATGACGGTGGTCGCGATGATCTTCGACAACTCCGGGATGTTGAGGTAGAAGCCCAAGTGACGGGAGACGGAGAGGAAGTGCAAGACCGTTGTAAGCGAAGCGGAGATGACCACCGACCACGCCACGCCGTAGATGCCGAACTCCGGTTTGGCGACGAGGTAGTAGATGACGCCGAGCTTGATGATGCTGCCGACGATCGAGTTGAACATCGCTTCTCCGGCGCGGTTCATCCCTTGCAAGATGCCGGCGAGCGGCGCTTGGAGATAGAGCAGGAATCCACACGGTGCCATCAAGGCGAGAATCGGACCGACGGCGGGGTCGTTGAACACGGCGTTGCTCAGTTCGTTGGCAAACAGGGTGAGGATCGCCGAGGTGGGGAATCCGACCAAGGCGGTCATGCGAAACGCTTGGTAGAGACGGCGTTGGACGAGTTTGTGTTCCTTGGCGGCGACCGCTTCGGAGATCGCCGGAACGAGAGTCGTTTGAAGCGACCAGGTGAAGACGGTCGGCAACAGCAACAGAGAGATCGCCATCCCGGAGTATTGTCCGTACAGTGTGGTGGCCATGGCGGCCGTGACGCCCGTTGCAACGAGGCAGCGGGTGACGAGGATCGGTTCGATGGCGTACGTCACAGACGAGACGATGCGGGAGAGTGTGACCGGCACGGCGATTTCAAGAAGCGAGCGCAGGGTGTGCCGGAACGGTTCCTGCGCCTTTTTCAACTCTTGTTGTTGGAAACGGCGCAGCGGGTACTTGCTGTAATAGGTGTAGACGAGATAGGACAAGCCGATCAATTCGCCGGCGACCATCCCAAGCATGGCGCCTGCAGCCGCGTATTGCAGACCGTAGGGGAGCAGATAGGACGCGAACAGCAGTACGGTGACGATGCGGGCCGACTGTTCGAGGATCGAAGCGATGGCGTTCGGAGACATGTTCTGCATGCCTTGGAAGTAGCCGCGCAAGATCGAGGAAATCGCGATGATGATGACAATCGGTGTCATCGCCAGCAGCGTTTGGTACGCACGGGGGTCTGTCAGAACATGTGTCGTCAGCCACGGGGCGAGCACGAGCATCAGACCGGTGAATACGATGGAGAGGGAGAGCACCGCCGTGAACGAGACGGTCATGATCCGGCGCACACGGCGATAGTCCTCTTGGACCAGCGCTTCGGCGATCAGTTTAGAGAGGGCGACCGGAAGCCCGGCGGTGGTGATCGTCATGACGAACATGAGAATCGGAAAGACAGTTTGAAACAGACCGATGCCTTCGGCACCGATCATTCGGGAGAGAAAAATTTTGTAGACAAAACCGAGGACACGGGTGACGAGACTCGCCGCGACGAGAATCACAGCGCCTTTTAGAAAGGATTGCTTGCTCACAAGCGGTTCTCCTCCTTTTTCCGAGACCGAGTACTTTCTGTCCCCATGTTATGCGGGACGGGCGGAGGTTAGTCCCGTTCGTTCTGCCAAGAATCGACAGAGAATAGCAGGAGAACTCTGTAGGAAAAGCGAATTCACCAGAGTAGGAAGCAAGAATGGAAGGCAGGGGAGTTTGAATGATCGAAGAGCATATGTCCGAGGAACCGGCAGAGGAGTCGACGGAACCCGAACCTGATGATGCGTTGCACTCGGAGGCGGCGTTGACGGCAGCGATTGAAGAAGTCTGCCAGAGCAAGGCGGAGGAGTTTCACTTGCTCGGGTATGAGCAGGTGACGGCTGTGGAGATTTGGAAGTGCGTCTCGCAAAAGTACAAGGAAATCCCGCCTCTGCACCGCGTAATCAACGACGTGTTGACTTTGAAAACCAACGTTTTTATGAACTGGCTGATGATTCGTGCGTATACCGAAGCCGGCCCGGACGACGATCAACTCCCCTCGTCGAAACCCCATCGGTCGTAAAGCCTACGTCGCGCCAAACGCATAACGCCTCCCGAGCTGTGAGATACTATTTCAGGAATCTCATAGCGAAGGGGGCGTTTTTTCATGGCCATCACGACGTTGAAAAAACCGATTACCTTGGCGGACATCAAGGATCTGCCGCAGGTGTATCAGTATATCGTATCGGCTGACATGCACCTCAAAGCGATGGGATTTACCGAGCATGGCTTCCGACATGTGACGGTGGTGAAGGATCGCGCCGAGATGGTGATGCGCAAACTGGGGTACTCGAAGCGGGAGCAGGAACTGGCGGAAATCGCCGGGTACATCCATGACATCGGCAACATCACCGGGCGTCACGACCACGGCAAAGCGGGCGCGATCATCTGCCTGCGCATCCTCGAAGATTTGGGGATGGACTATGACGAGGTCGCGAAGATCGTCGGCGCCATCGGCAACCATGAGGAGCAATACGGCGAAGCGGTCAACAACATCTCCGCCGCCTTGATCCTCGCCGACAAGTCGGACGTGCACCGCACGCGGGTCAGACGCCGTGACGTTTCGACGTTTGACATTCATGACCGCGTCAACTACTCGGCGACGTGTTCCAATCTGGACATCGATCCGGATACGCGATTGGCGACGCTTGAGTTGACGATCGACACAGAAGTTTCGTCGGTTATGGAGTACTTTGAAATCTTCATGGAGCGCATGTTGATGTGCCAGCGCGCCGCGAAGATGCTCAGTTTGGAGTTTGCAATGAAGATTAACGGGGCCAAGATTTTGTAAGGCCCCCTTTTTTGTTGGCAACGGGTTCTCAATTGACCGTTTAATAGAGTTGACGATATACTAAGAACATTGAATTCGCGAGGAGGATTGTCATGAAGGTAAGTCGTTTTTTGGCCTTCCTGATGATCGTCGCCTTGTTTTTTGCGCTCGCCATCCCAACCTACACGAAAATTTGGAATGGTATCACGCTAGGCCTCGATCTCAAGGGTGGCTTTGACGTCTTGTACCAGGTGAAGGACACACCTGAAGAAAAAGTAACATCGGAAGGCATGATCGCAGTCAAGAACGCGATCGAGAAACGCGTTGACTCGGCGGGTATCACCGAGCCGGTCATTCAAATTGAGGAAGGCAACCGCATTCGTGTCCAAATCGCGGGTCTGTTCTCTCAAGAGGAAGCGAAAAAGTTGCTTGTGCAATCTGCGAAGCTGGAATTCAAAGCTCCGGACGGCACCGTTCTGGCAACGGGCAAGGACATCAAGTCCAACGCCAAGTACGTCCTCGACCAACAAACCAACGCGGCCGAAGTTTCCATCGAATTCAAGGACGCGAAACTCTTCCAAAGCATCACGGAAAAGTATGTCGGCCAGAACGTTTCGATCTGGCTCGATGAGCAACAATTGCAAAACCCGCGCATTCAAACCGTCATCTATGACGGCAAAGCTGTCATCAACGGGCAAGAGAGTGCAGAAGCGGCAACGAACATGGCGAACTACTTGAACGCCGGTGCGCTTCCGTATCCGTTGGACGAGCTCTCCTCGTTCTCCGTTTCTCCGACGCTCGGTGACGAAGCTCTGCACGATACCCTGTACGCAGGTGTGGTCGCGTTCGGGCTGATTTTTGTCTTCATGGTTGTCTACTACCGTCTGCCGGGTCTGGTCGCGATGATCGCCCTGCTGATGTATGCGTATCTGCTGTTTGCCGTCTTCCGTTACATGCACATCACGCTCACCTTGCCGGGCCTCGCAGCTCTGGTACTGGGGATCGGGATGGCCGTTGACGTAAACATCATCGCAGCGGAGCGGATCAAGGACGAATTCCGTCATGGCAAGTCTCTGCTGTCCGCGATGATTATGGGTCAGAAGCGCTCGATGCCGACGATCATCGACGCCAACATCACCTCGATCATCGCAGGTTTCCTGATGTATTGGTTCGGGACCGGTGCGATCAAGAGCTTCGCGGTTGCACACATCATCTCCGTCCTCGCCACGTTCTTGACGGCGGTGTTGATCTCGCGCCTGATGCTTCAACTGCTCGTCCGCTCCAACATCGTTCGCAACACTTGGTGGTACGGCGCACCGCGCGCGATCGCGACCAAGGGTGTCGTCCGCAAGGGAGGGGCTAAGAAATGAAGTTCGAAATCGTCAAGAACCGTAAATGGTACTTCATCATCTCCGTCCTGATCGCCATCGCCGGGATCGTAATTATGTCGACGATGGGTCTGAACCTCGGCACCGACTTTGAAGCCGGTTCCCGCGTGCAGTTCACCGTCGGTCATACCTTCACGCCGGAAGACATCGAAAGCGAATTCAACAAGCAGTTCACCGAGTTCAAGGTCGCCCAAGTACAGGGCATAGCGAACAACGGGGTCGTCGTCCGCATCGACAAAAAGTTCACGCCGGACCAAGAAGCTGCTGTGAAGTCGTATCTCGACAAGCAATATCCGAATTCGGCTCCGCAGATTTCTTCGGTTGACCCGGTCGTCGCGCGCGAACTTGCGCAAAAAGCGATCTACGCGATCCTCTACGCTTCCGTCGGGATCATCCTCTACATGGCGATTCGATTTGAATACCGCTTCGCGATCTCGGGGGTTATCTCGGTTTTGCAGGTCGTACTCGTCGTCGTCTCGCTGTTCGCACTGTTCCGCTTGGAGATCGACATCAACTTCATCGCGGCGATCCTGACGATTGTCGGGTACTCGATCCACGATACGATCGTTATCTTCGACCGGATTCGCGACAACTTGAAACACACCAAGATCAAAACGACCGCCGACCTCGAAGCGATGGTCAACGAGTCGATCTGGGCCACGATGGCGCGTTCTCTCAACACCGTCCTGACCGTCGTCATCTCCGCCGGCTGCTTGTACCTGCTCGGCGGCACCCCGATCAAGCACTTCGCACTCGCGCTCTTGCTCGGTCTGGTCACCGGTGCGTACTCCTCGATTTTCATCGCGTCCCAGATTTGGGTCTCGTGGAAATCCCGCGAGTTGAAGAAACCAAAAGCCACCGCGTAAAGGCAAGAAACCGCCGGGATTGTCTCCGGCGGTTTTTTTCATGGCATGGGCTTTTGTTGCGTATTGATCCTGTCAAGAAGTATAATGAAATTATTCTATGTTATTTATCGTAGAGAGGATTTTTCGATATGCAAAAACCCAAGCGTTGGGTCGTCCTCGAAGCCGATGAACTGCAAGTCCACGCCTTGGCGGATGAAGTGGGAGTCTCTCCGATCTTGGCCCGCCTGTTGTGGCGTAGAGGCTTGCGCACGGCGGAAGATGCTCAGCGTTTTCTGTACCCTGGGCGGGAGGGCATTTCCGACCCGTTTCTGATGCGTGATATGGACAAAGCGGTTGCGCGGATTCGATCTGCGATCGACCGACGTGAACGGATCATGATCTATGGCGACTATGACGCGGACGGCGCCACCTCTACAGCGTTGCTGTATCTGGCGTTGCAAGCGATTGATGCAGATGTCGAGTACTACATCCCAGATCGCTTCTCCGAGGGCTACGGCCTGAACGGACCGGCACTGCAACAAGCCAAGGAGCGCGGCTTCGACCTCGTGATCACCGTCGACAACGGGATCAGTGCCGTCGAAGAAGCGCGATTGGCCGCCAGCATCGGGCTTGATCTGATCGTCACCGATCATCACACCCCGCCTGACGTGTTGCCGGATGCCTATGCGATCCTCAACCCCAAGCAACCCGGCTGTCTCTATCCGGAAAAAATGCTCGCCGGCGTCGGCGTTGCATGGAAGCTGGTACAAGCGCTCTATGAGCGTGTACCGGATGAATTTCTGGACCTCGCAGCCATCGGGACGGTCGCCGACTTGGCACCGTTGCAAGGGGAGAACCGGCTGATCACGATGTTTGGCTTGGACGCGATGAATGTGGTACCGCGTCCCGGTGTACGAGCGTTGATTGAAGTGGCAGGTTTGACAGGCAAGAAAGTCACCGCCGGGCACATCGGGTTTTCATTTGGCCCGCGGATCAATGCCGCCGGTCGTTTGGATTCGGCGACGTATGCGGTCGAGTTGTTGACCACGACCGACTCGGACAAAGCACGAGAGCTGGCCGAATTCTTGGATGCCCGCAACCGGGAGCGCCAAGAGATCGGCGAGAGCATCTTCGAGCAAGCGGTTGCGCTCGTGGATGCGAACCCGCAGTGGTTGGAAGGCCGCGTGTTGGTCGTCCCTTCTGCGGGCTGGAACGAGGGCGTCATCGGCATCGTGGCTTCCCGACTCGTGGAGCGCTACTACCGCCCGACGCTGATGATTGCACTCAACGGCGAAGGCGGCGGCAAGTCGTCTGCGCGAAGCATCCACGGTTTCGACCTCTACACCGCACTTTCGAAATGCGCCGATCTGCTCGGTCATTATGGCGGGCACAAGATGGCAGCAGGCTTCTCCATTGCCGAGGAGCAGATTGACGAGTTGCGGAGCAGGATGAACGACATCGCCCAAGAGATGCTGACCGAAGAGGACATGCAACCGAAAATCGATGTGGACATGGTGCTCGATCTGAACTCTGTCAACCTCGACCTCGTGGAACAGATGGAGCGTCTCGCCCCGTATGGCTTCGGCAACCCGAGCCCGCGTTTTTCGTTCCAAGGACTTGATCTGGAGCAAACTCGCGTCGTCGGCAAGGACGCCTCGCATTTGCAGATTCGAGTGAAGCAAGCGAATCGGACGTTGGATTGCATCGCGTTTCGTCGAAGCGCGGACCAGCCCATGCTGGAAAGCCTCGCTTCGATTGACATCGTCGGCGAACTCTCCGTCAACGAATGGAACGGACGCCGCAGTTTGCAGATGCAGTTGGGCGACTGGCGAGCGAATGCGGTGCAGTGTTTTGACAAGCGCGGCTGTGGAGACAAAGCCGTGTGGCTCGAAACGCGCAAAGAACCGCTGACCGTGCTTTTTTTCCAAGAAGCGAACTTGCGGGAGATCGAAAAGCGCCTGTTTGGGTATCCTTGGAATGAAGGCAAGTACCGTCTGGTGCTTGCAGATGACGAAGGTCGCACGTCTGTCGTTGCAGGGGCGGAGGAGCCGGCTGAACACCTCGTGCTCTTTGATCTCCCTGCGACACTTGCACAGTTTGAAGGGGCTCTGCAAAGCATGGAGCCCTTTGAAAAGGTATACGTGATCTACGGCGAGGCAGACGAGAATCTCTGCCGCCACGCCGCTGTGAACTGGTTGCCGGAGCGAAATGCATTTACCTATGCGTATCGCTATCTGCAACGGATGGGCACGGTGAGCTACGAACAGATGCTTGCCGAGATGCGCCCCTTGACCCACGAGGGAGTTCATACGATCCTCGCGGTGTTCACAGAATTGGAATTTGCGTTGCCCCAAGGAACGGAGGGCAACGAGTTTGCAAGCAACCCGAACGCGGCGCGCCGTGAGCTCACAGAAGCTCCGACGTATCAGCAACAAGCAAAGCGCTTCCAACAATTGAAGGAAGTGCGTGCGAAACTGCTGACCGCGTCAACCGATACACTACGAGAATGGCTTGTCCCGCAACTTATGCGGCGGGCGTAGGAGGACTTCACACATGAACTTCAAAGACAAAATCCGCGTAATCCCTGACTTCCCGTCTCCGGGTATTCGTTTCAAAGACATCACCACCCTGCTCAAGGACGGCCCGGCTTTCCGTGCCGCCATCGAGCAATTCAAAGACTTCGCCGTCGAGCGCAACGCAGACATCATCGCAGGTCCGGAATCCCGCGGCTTCTTGCTCGCAGCTCCGATGGCGTACGCGATGGAAGCGGGCTTCGTGCCGATTCGCAAGCCGGGCAAGCTCCCGCATGAAACGATCTCCCAAGACTACTCGCTGGAATACGGCAAGGACTCTCTGGAAATCCACACCGACGCGATCCAACCGGGTCAGCGCGTGATCATCGCCGACGACCTGCTCGCGACAGGGGGGACGATCGGTTCCACGATTCAGCTCGTTGAGAAGCTCGGCGGTATTGTCGTCGGGGTTTGCTTCTTGATCGAACTGACCTACCTCAACGGTCGGGAGAAGATCGAAGGGTATGATGTCTTCTCACTCATTCAGTACTGATAAACCGGAGACGTCCGGCACCCCGGAACCTGACATGGTGGAGAAAAAAGACCCGGTGGGCATTGAGCGCCTGATTGAAAAAGTGAGCCGGTACGGCACCCCGGACGATGTGGCGATGCTTCGCCGCGCGTACGAGGTAGCCGAACTGGCACATCGGGGCCAGACCCGCCGTTCCGGGGAACCGTACATCATGCATCCGGTTGCTGTCGCCGAGATCCTTTCAGGTCTCGAACTGGATGCGGTTACGCTGTCTGCAGCACTTCTGCACGACGTCGTCGAAGATTGCGACATGACCTCCCAACAGATGGCCGAGAAATTTGGGCCTGAGGTGGCCGCACTCGTCGATGGAGTGACGAAGCTCGAACGGATCAAGTTTGAAACCAAGGAAGAGGCGCAAGCGGAAAATCTCCGCAAGATGTTCATGGCCATGGCCAAGGACATCCGCGTCATCCTCATCAAACTGGCGGACCGCCTGCACAACATGCGGACGCTGAAACACCAACCGACGGAGAAGCAAGTTCGCATCGCGACCGAGACCTTGGAGATCTATGCGCCGCTGGCGCACCGTCTGGGGATCTCCACGATCAAGTGGGAGCTTGAGGACATTTCGCTTCGCTATATGAACCCGCAGCAGTACTACCGCATCGTCAACCTCATGGCGAAAAAACGCCGTGAGCGCGAAGATTACGTGCAAGAAGTCATCGACGCCGTCAAGGAAAAAATGGGCGAGCTCGACATCAAAGCCGATCTCTCCGGGCGTGCGAAACATCTCTACTCGATCTACCGCAAGATGACGAACTACAACAAGCAGTTCAACGAAATCTACGACCTGCTTGCGGTGCGCATCATCGTCAACAACATCAAGGACTGCTATGCGATCCTCGGCATCGTCCACACGATGTGGAAACCGATGCCGGGCCGCTTCAAGGACTACATCGCCATGCCCAAGGCGAACATGTACCAGTCTCTGCACACCACCGTCGTCGGCCCGCGCGGCGAACCCTTGGAGATTCAGATTCGCACCTGGGAGATGCACCGCACCGCCGAGTACGGCATCGCGGCGCACTGGCTCTACAAGGAAGGCGCTGAGAAAGCCAACGGCAAGGACACCAAGGACAAGGAAGGCTCTGCCTCCGCTCAACCCGGAGTCAAGGACGCCTCGTTCACGCAGAAACTGGCTTGGTTCCGCGAAATTCTCGAATGGCAACAGGACTTCAAGGACGCGCAAGAGTTCATGGAGACCCTGAAATTCGACTTGTTCGCCGACGAGGTCTTCGTCTTCACGCCCAAGGGCGACGTCATCAACTTGCCCGCCGGCTCCGTGCCGATCGACTTCTCGTACCGCATCCATACCGACATCGGCAACCGGACGATCGGAGCCAAAGTCAACGGCAAGATCGTTCCGCTCGACTACAAGCTCAAAACGGGCGACATCGTAGAAGTGATGACGTCCAAGCACTCCTACGGCCCGTCGCAGGACTGGATCAAAGTCGTCAAGTCCTCGCAAGCGAAGTCGAAGATCCGCCAATGGTTCAAACGCGAGAAACGCGAAGAGAACGTCTCCAAAGGCCGCGAGTCGATTGAACGTGAAGTCAAAAAGCACGGCATCGACACCTCGTACATGTCTGACAAGAACTTGGAGGAGATCGCGCTCAAGTTCAACTTCACCAAGATCGACGACATGATGGCAGCGGTCGGCTACGGAGGTTTCTCCGCCCACCAAGTCATCACCCGCTTGGTCGACAAGATCAAAAAGGATGCACCGCCCGTCGATTTGGTGAAGCTTCCCGAAGTCAAGCAGGAACCCAAGAAGCAGAAAAAAAGCAAGCTCGGCGTCCGCGTCAAGGGCATCGACAACATGCTGGTCCGCTTCTCCCGTTGCTGCAACCCGGTTCCCGGTGATGACATCAAGGGCTTTGTCACGCGTGGGCGCGGTGTGTCGATTCACCGCAACAACTGCCCGAACCTCGAAGCGGTGATGGCGGACGAAGAGAACCGCTTGATCGAAGTCGAGTGGGACATGGACAACACCGCGCAGTACAACGTCGAGATCGAGGTCACCGGCCTCGACCGCCGAGGTCTGATGACCGAAGTCATGATGTCGGTCTCCGATACCAAGACCGACATCACCGCCGTGTCCGCCCGTGCCGACAAGCGCAAGATGGCGACCATTCTGCTCTCGATCAACATCCGCAACGTCGACCATCTGCACACGGTCGTCGAGAAGATCAAGCGCGTGAAGGACATCTACGCCGTTCGTCGGATCATGCAATAAGGAGCAACACAGGATGAGAATCGTAGTACAACGAGCCCGTTCCGGCCGCGTCACGGTTGACGGAGTTGTAACCGGCGAGATCAAACACGGCTTCGTGCTCCTCGTTGGCGTTACCCACGAAGACACCCGTGAGGACGCCGACTATCTCGTGGACAAGGTGCTCAACCTCCGCGTCTTCGAAGACGAGTCGGGCAAGATGAACCACTCCTTGCTCGATGTCGGCGGAGAGTTGCTCTCCGTTTCGCAGTTCACCCTCTACGGAGACTGCCGCAAGGGCCGCCGCCCGAACTTCATGGACGCCGCCAAGCCCGACGCAGCGAAAGAACTGTACGAATACTTCAACGAGCGCGCACGAAGCCTTGGAGTACGTGTCGAGACCGGCGTATTCGGCGCCATGATGGACGTCGAACTGATCAACGACGGCCCGGTGACGCTGCTGCTGGAATCCAAACGCACGTTTTAGAAAAGAAGACCGCGACTTCCACGCGGTCTTTTTTTTGTCCCCTCGGAGTAGGAGTAACAAGAGAGGGAGGTGCGGCGAATGGCGGAAGGTGTGGGCAAGACCCGGATTCGAGAAGTCAAACTGGAACTGTTCCTCGACGACGAGATTCGCGCCGCCCTACTGGAGATCGTGGAGGGCCGAAAAGACACGCTTGAACTCAACTTCGTGTACTTCCGACACCTGTATGTTGAAGAACTCAAACACGAAGGCTACCGAGTTTCTCAGATCAAGATCCCCTTGGGACGCATCACCAAGGTCAAACTGAAAGCCATCCAAGGCTCCTGATTTTTACCCGACACCTCGTTCGCAATTGCGAACGAGGTGTTTTTTAGTTTCTTTCTCATTACCAAGTTAGTCTAGTTAATGTTTAATCCATCTGCATTGACATTGGTTGATAATCCTCGGATAATTGTATTCAGCAGTCATGTAAATTAAATGTAGTTTGCGTTTGGTATACTCAAATGTAAAGTACATAGCTCTACTTGGGGGAAGGGTGAAACGATGGACATCTTGGAAATTCAAGAGCGCATCAACCAACGATATCCGTTCCTGTTGGTGGACCGCGTGTTGGAAGTGGAACCGTTGCAACGTGCGGTTGCGTACAAAAACGTGACGATCAACGAAGCGTTTTTCATGGGCCATTTTCCGAACAACCCGGTCATGCCGGGGGTGTTGAT
Source organism: Tumebacillus amylolyticus (assembly GCF_016722965.1). Lineage (NCBI taxonomy): Bacteria > Bacillati > Bacillota > Bacilli > Caryophanales > Alicyclobacillaceae > Tumebacillus > Tumebacillus amylolyticus. The sequence continues at coordinate 515,215 of NZ_JAEQNB010000003.1, read as the reverse complement.
CATCGAAGCCATGTCACAAGCAGGGGCGATGATGTATCCGAAGGCGAAAAACGGCTACATCGCCGGCATCGACAAAGTGAAATTCCTCGGGTTTGTGCGCCCCGGCGACCAGTTGGTTACCGAGGCGATCAATCTCCAAAAAGCAGGAGCTTTCGCAAAAGTGCAGGTCACCGCACGCGTTGACGGCAAAGAAGTCGCTCGTGCGCAGATCACGTATTACATGGAATTTGAGGAGGCGTTAGCAGAATGAGCAAGCGGGTTGTTCTCACCGGCCTCGGAGTGGTCTCTTCCATCGGGACGGGCAAGGAAGCATTCCTCGATGGCCTCAACACCGGTTCCAGCGGGATTTCGAAAGTTACTCGTTTCACCACCGAAGAAGGCGAAGACGTGTATGCAGGGGAAGTGGCCGACGAAGCGTTCACCGGAGTTTTGGAAAAAAGCGCCGTTCGACGCATGGACCGCTTTACCAAGTTAAACATTGCAGGTGTGCAATTGGTCGTCGAGGACGCAGGCTTGACCCGCGAGCAATTGGCGGAAGTCGGCGAGAGCGTCGGCCTGATCTTGAATACGTCGTTTGGCTCGTGGCATTCCACGAACGTGTTCACGCAACAGATCATCGATGTCGGCCCGGCGGAAGCATCTCCGCTCGTGTTCCCGAACACCGTCCTGAACGCGGCTCAAGGTCAAGTTGCGATTCGCTTCCAGACCAAAGGCCCGACCACGACGTTGACCGGGATTCCGGGCATCACGTACGGCCTCGACCTGATCCGTTCCGGTCGTGTTGAGCAATTGATCGCAGGCGGCGTGGACGAAATGCACGCGAACGCGGCCAAAGCATACGCCGTCGCGGACATGGCGGTGATCGACGAGCATGGAGTTGGCATGCGTCTCGGCGAAGGCATCGGCGGCATGTTCATGGAGACGTTGGAATCGGCACAAGCTCGCGGCGCGCACCTCTACGCAGAAGTGCTCTCCTACGGCATCGCTTGTGATCCGAACTTGAGCCAAGAATTTACCAAAGCGGACACCTCCGGCGAATCGTTCGCCTACGCGATGAACCAAGCGCTGACCGAAGCGGGCCTCGCGCCGTCCGACATCGACTTGATCCTCGTCGCAGCGAATGGCAACCAATCGTTCGACACGGCGGAAGCAACCGCGATCCAGACGGTCTTCGGAGAGGCGGCGGCGAACATCCCGCAGTTGAACCTGAAAGACCAGATCGGCGAAACGTTCGGCGCTTCCCACGCGATTGCAACGGTTGCAGGGGCTCTGTTCTTGGACAAGCAATCCCTCCCGAGCGGGGAAAAAGCGTTGACCCACGTACTGGTCAACGGCGTGGAAATCGGCGGGAACCAAGTCTCCGTCGTGTTGAAGAGAGCATAGAGGAGGCGTACACATGTTGCTTCAAGGCAAAACGGCGATCATCACCGGATCGTCCCGCGGCATCGGGCGGCAAATCGCCATCTCGATGGCGGAAGCGGGCGCCAACGTGGTCATCAACTACCGCAGCGGCACCGAAGCGGCGGAAGAAGTCAAAGAGTTGCTTGCATCCAAAGGCTTGACCAACGTCCTGCTCTTCCAAGCGTCTGTCGATGACAGAGAAGCGATGGAAGCGATGGCGAAGGCAACGGTCGAACGCTTCGGCGGCATCGACATCCTCGTCAACAACGCCGGCATCCTGTTGCCGAAATTCTTGATGATGACCAAACCGGACGAGTGGGAGCAGTCGCTCAACGTCAACTTGACGGGCGTCTACAACTGCATCAAAGCGTCCCTGCGTCCGATGATTGAGAAAAAATGCGGCCGCATCGTCAACATCTCCTCCGTCGCCTCGCTCTCCGGCATTCCCGGCCAAGCGGCGTACGCGACCACCAAAGCGGGCCTGAACGGTCTGACCCGCGTCCTCTCCAAAGAACTTGCCGGGTTTGGCATCACCGTCAACGCCTTGGCACCGGGCTTCATCGAAACGGATATGACGGCGATCTTCTCCGAGAAGAAAACCAAAGAATACTACGACATGATCCCGCTGAAAAAATTCGGCAAGCCGGAAGACATCGCCAACATGGCGGTATTCCTCGCATCGGATCAAGGCCAGTACATCACCGGCCAAATCATCGCCATCGACGGCGGCCTGTCCGTCTAAACTTTGCATCTCCCAAGGAGGCACTACCACAATGGAAACGACGAAAACCCTCGAACAACAAGTCAAGCAATGCATCATCGACCGCTTGGACCTTGACGTCACCGTGGAAGAGATCGAAGACGCAGCCCCGCTGTTCGGCGAAGGTCTGGGCCTCGACTCCATCGACGCACTGGAACTGGTCATCGCGATCGGCAAGCAATTCGAAGTAACCATCGGCGACGATGACATGGACATTTTCCAATCGGTAAACCGCATCTGCGAATTCATCCGTTCCGCTCGCCCGGAACTGTAAGGGAGGCACCAACCATGACGACGGCAACCCTCGAAACGCAAGTCAAAGAATGCATCATCGCGCGTCTGGACCTCGACGTGACGGCCGACGAGATCGAAAACGCAGCCCCGCTGTTCGGCGAAGGTCTGGGCCTCGACTCCATCGACGCGCTGGAATTGGTCATCGCGATCGGCAAGCAATTTGAAGTGACCATCGGCGACGACGACATGGACATTTTCCAATCGGTCGACCGCATTTGCGAGTTCATCCGAGCGAACCGTTCGGAACAGTAAAACCAGGGGGTGCAGAGAGTGAGACGAATTGTGATCACCGGGATCGGCGTCCTGTCCGCCATCGGCAACGGCAAGGAAGAGTTCCTCGACGGCCTCCTGACCGGCCGTTGCGGTACCGCGCCGCTCAAGTCCCTCGTGGAGATCGAGCGTTATCCGTTCCAATCGGGGGCTGAAATCAAAGGCTTCTCACCGGAGAAGTTTGACGTGACGGAGTGGAGTTCGTACGACGAAACCACCCAAACGGCAGTCGCCGCTGCGAAAATGGCGGTGGAAGATGCAGGCTTGTCGTCTGCGCAACTGAACCGTTTCCGCACGGGCGTCTCCATCGCGACGTCGCTTGGCGGCGTCAACGCCCGCGAGCGTTTTTATCGGGAGAAAAAAGCGACCGGCGTCGCTCGTCACGAATACATCCTCAACGTCCCGACGTCGGCGATCGCCGGCAACGTGGCGAAGGAATTCGATGTGCGCGGTCCGCTGTCCACAGTCGTAACGGCGTGTGCAGCAGGCGGGAACGCCATCGGTTGCGCGACCGACTATATCCGTGACGGCAAAGCGGACGTGATGATCGCAGGCGGCGTCGACCCGTACTCGGCGATTTCGTTCAGCGGTTTCACCGTTCTGAAATCTCTGTCCAAATCGACCTGCCGTCCGTTCAACGAAGACCGCGACGGTCTGACGCTGGGCGAAGCATCGGCGATCGTCATCGTCGAAGAACTGGAACACGCGCTGGCTCGCGGCGCTCGCATCTACGCTGAAGTGCTCGGCTACGGCATCTCCAACGATGCGTACCATGCCACTTCGCCGGACCCGAAGGGCGGCGGCGCGATTCGTTCGATGCTGGCAGCTCTGCGCGATGCAGGGTTGAGCCCGGAAGACATCGACTACATCAACGCACACGGCACCGGTACGCCGTACAACGATTCGATGGAGTTGCATGCGATCCAAGAAGTGTTCGGGGAGCGCGCGAAGCAAGTGCCGATCTCTTCGTCCAAATCCCAGCTCGGCCACACGCTTGGCACGGCGGGTGCGGTTGAATTCGTGACCTCGGTTCTCGCGCTGTACCACCACTTCCTCCCGGCGACGATCAACTCGTCGAAACCGCTCGAGGAAGGCTTTGACTTCGTCCCGAACGAAGTCCGTCACCAAGCGGTCAAGACGATTCTCTCCAACTCGTTCGCATTCGGCGGCAACACGGCGTCCGTCGTGGTCGGAGCGTACGAAGCCTAATGAGTCAAAAGCCCGTTGAGAGCGGGTTCCATCATCCCTTGGTCGTTCGCTTTCATGAAGTGGATTCGATGCAAGTCGTCCACCACAGCATGTACCTGCAATGGCTGGAGGCGTGCCGCTGGGCGTTTGCCCGCGATGTGCTCGACCTCACGCCGACAGGGTTCAACGAACTGGGTTTCGCGCTCCCCGTCGTGCGGGCGCAACTGGATTATGTGGAACCTGCAACGCTTGAGTCGGACATTTTGATCGTCATGCATTACATCTTGCAAGAAAAAGTGATGGTCTCGTTCAAGTACCGCGTGTACGACCGGACCACGGGCAAACTGATCATGCGCGCCCGCACCGACCATGCGGTGATGTCTGTCGAGACCCGACGGTTGCAGATCCAATGGCCGGACGCCTGGCTTGCCAAAACGGGCCGCGCCGTCGAGCAGTATCCGCACTACTTTGCGCCGGATGAGAAAAAACCGTCACGCCGATAGCGGGACGGTCCTCTTTCAAAAAAAAACACCCTGTTCTCCGTAGAGAGCAGGGTGTTTTTTTGTTAGTCCAATTTCTTGCGCCCGATGAAGCCTTCGTAGATGCCGTGCCAATGTGTGATCTCAGGTTCGCCCTGCCGCCAGCAGAGGTAGATCTCCTGACCGCCTTGGTACGAGTAGAAATCACAGAGCCCGGTGTCGATGTCCTTGACTTCCACGCCGGTGTCCAAAATTTGTTGAAGCATCGAATTGGCGCTCCACATGAGGAATTCCAACTCGGCTTCTTCTTGGAAAAAGTAGTCGGCTGCAAGAGCGGTGGCATTGGTGAGGGCGTTTTTGGTCTCTTGCAGTTTTTGGTATTTGATTTGCAGGTCACGTTTTTGCGTTTGCAGTTGGTTGAGCATATGTTCCAAACGCGGCACGAGGGCATTGGCCTCGGCCAAGGTGAAGTATTTCTTCCCCAAGGTTCTCGCCTCCCGTCAGATGGTACGTTTTCGGACATACCCGCCGAGCGTGTCGATGATGATGACCAGCAACATGATGACGAGCACTTCCACCGCGACGGCTTGGTAGTCGAACACTTTAAAATCGAGAAACAGCATGTTCCCAAGACCGCCCGCGCCGATGAACCCGAGCACCAGCGACGTGCGGATTGCGACTTCCAATCGATAAAAATACTGCGAGTAGATGTTCGGCAAGATATCGGGCAACACTGCGAACCGCAACACATGAAGTCGGTTGCCGCCCGTCGCGATGATCGCTTCTTGCGGACCTTTGTCCGACGCTTCGATCAGCTCGGCGATCAACTTCCCGAGCACGCCGATATTGTGCAACCATATCGCGGCGACCCCCGCAAACGGCCCGAGCCCGAATGTCGGGACGAACAGCAAGCCCCAGACGATCTCCGGCACCGATCGGATGAAGCTGAGAAGCGTCCGCAACCCGGTGTGGACGAAGCGTGGTACCGGCGTCGTGCGTGCGGCGATGAAACTGAGCAGCAGCCCGATCAACAAGCCGAACGTGGTGCCGACGAACGCAATCTGAAGCGTAAGCCAAGAATTGGACAGTGCTTTGCCCAATACCGACCAGTTCGGAGGCAACCAGTTCTCGCGGATGAAGGAAAACGTGCTCCCGAGGTTCAGCAACTGGGAGAGGTCGGTTCCCGTCGCGATCATGCTCCAGATCAGCAACGCGAGCAGGGCGGGCCAGAGCAACCAGCGCCAACCTCGCGAGGAGGGTTTAGAAGACATGCGGAGTCACCTTACTTCAAACGACCGTCTGCTTCCGCAACGGAGCGAATGGCAGCGTAGTCCTTGTCTTCTGCTTTGACGAAACCGTCGGCTGCGAACGCGTCGAGAATTTCCTTGTCCTTCATGTTGACGAGCGCGTCTTGGAGCTTTTGCGCAGTCGCGTCGTTGACCGATTTGGAGACGGCAAACGGGTATTGGAACAGCTTGTCCGATTGCCAGATCTTCTTGAATTGCGTTTCGTCGACTTTTTTCTGCTCGACCAGTTTGTCGTAGTACGCAGAGTCGATGGCACCGGCGGTGACTTTTTTGTTCTGGATCGAGAGGGCGGTGACGTCGTGGGCGCCGGTGTAGACGACGCTCTTGAAGTCGGAGTCGTCCTTGGAGCGGAAGACGCCGCGTTTTTTCAATTCGACGCCCGGCACCAAGGAACCGGAGGTGGAGTTGATGTCGCCGAATGCGAAATCGACGCTTTTCGGGTCTTTCAAGAGATCGTCGAGCGTGTTGTACGGAGCATCCTTGTGAACGAGGATGTAGGAGTAGTAGTACGGAACTCCCTTGGCGGTTTTGGCCGCGATGGCGCGTGCGCCGCCTTTGTGGTTGGCGATGACGTAGGTCAGCGGACCGAGGAACGCCATGTCCAATTTGCCGGCGTTCATCGCTTCCACGACGCCGTTGTAGTCCGGGTAGGTGCCCATCTTGATCGTGGACCCGGTTTGTTGCGCGAGGTATGTACGGAACTTCTCCATCGCTTGGTCTGAGACCTTCGCTTCAGCCGGAATGAGCCCGACGGAAATTTCCTTGGCGACACCCTCAGAAGTAGATGGTGCGGGTGTGGGAGCGTTGGATTGGCCGCAACCTGCCGTGATGAGTGACAGGGTGAGTGTGAGCAAGAGAGCGAGCATCCCGCGTTTTTTGAGTTTCATGTTGTCGTTGTGCCTCCTCTATGTATACCTAAACCAGATTATACCGAATAACTAATTGGTGGAGCAAATAGAATAGCTAGTACTACCAAAGGAGGAATTCCCATGGAGAACTACACACGCCGCGACGACCCGAATTTCATCGGTGACGATGAAGCCGTACCGTACGACATGACGACAGCGGGCGACGAAGACACCACGTTGTGGGACAATATGGTACAAGCTTTCAAACCTGACCTGCTTCGTCCGAAGAAGCACCATAACATCAAGACCAAAGGCAACGAATAGCGTTGAGAGAAGCCGACCCCCGCGAGGAGGGTCGGCTTTTTTTTGCCCGCCTGTCACGCATATAGGGTATGCCAAGCCCCATAGTATTATAGCGGACAGGAGGTGCAACGCATGGCGACCACTCTCTATGCGATCATTCTCTTCAAGATTATCTTGATCAACTTGGTGCTCTCCGGAGACAACGCGGTGGTTATTGCGTTGGCTTGCCGCAACTTGCCGGACAAACAGCGTCGCACGGCGTTTCTGTGGGGAAGTCTCGGGGCTGTGGTTTGTATGATCTTGCTGACGTTCGTGGCGATTCGGTTGTTGGAAGTGCCGCTGCTGCAGGCGGTCGGCGGTTTTCTGTTGATCTGGATTGCGCTGAAACTTCTCCAAGGGGAGGACGAGGGCGGCGGAATTCGTCAGCACGACAACCTCTGGCGGGCGGTGTGGACGATCATCGTGGCGGACGTGGTGATGAGTTTGGACAACACGGTCGCCGTAGCTGCGACGGCGCAGGGAAATTTGCCGCTGATCGGGATCGGGCTTGCCATTTCGATTCCGCTGATCATCTGGGGGGCGAATGTGCTCGCGAAGCTGATGCACAAGTTCCCGCTGATCGTATGGGCCGGCGCGATGTTGCTCGGGTACACGGCAGGGGAGATGATTCTGCAAGATCGGGTGCTGGGGGACTTTTTCAAGGTGTTTTTCCCCGGCACGAGTTGGCTGTTCCCGTGGTTGGTTTCGGGGTTTGTGTTGTTGGTTGGACGGATTCGGGCAAGTCGGGAGATCAAGGTCATCCGCAAATTGGGGCGGGTGTAGGGAAAAGAGCCACTTGCCCGGAGGGGGCAGTGGCTTTTTTTCGTTGGGATGCTCGGGGTTATGGAATGTGATGCGGGATGCTTTAGTGGATGATCGCGTCTGTGACGGAATTGGGTTGGGTTTGCTGTTGTTGCTTCCAAGCGGCGTCGGCGACGGTGTCTCCGAGACCGTCGTTTGGCATGGGAAGGTGCTCGGGTTGGTGGTTGGAATTTTGGTTGTGTTGGTGGTGAGATGTTGTGACCGATTTACTGCGGCTGGTTGTGGAATGCGATTTCGTCATACCGGCGCTGAGCAGAGATGCCGTGCCCTTGAACATCAGTCGGCGAGCGGCTTGGCGCGTTGCAGGAGAGAGTGCCAACATGACCCCTGCGACCGCCAACGCGAGGCCGACGGGGGAGTTGAGACGAGATTTGCGTTTCATGAGCCCGACCTCCTTTTTGATTGAGTTTGCTTTCGGGTAGTATGCCACTTGGGTTTTTCTGTACACGTCGGGGCGATTTGTTGGTATTTCCAGAGGCGAAAGGTTTGCAGTGAGGAGGAACTTGGGTATAATGAGGGTACTGAATTTTTTCTCCTACATGGGGGTGGATGGGGTACTGGTGTCCTTCCCGGTCTTCAAAACCGAGTGCGGGCTATGGTGTAGCCTGGGTGGGTTCGATTCCCACGCACTCCCGCCAAATAGCAAGGGCTCGCGAGGTTTCGCGGGCTCTTTTTTGTTGCATTGTGGGTTCAGCAAACTGGTTTTACGCAAAAAAGAGACCACTTCGAGTGGTCTCTTCTCGTACCGCATCCAAATTATTCGCAACCGTGATACTGATTGTTATAAGGACATTCCTCCGACTTGGACGTGATCGTTGCAGAGGCTACACCAACAATCAAAACGGAAAGAATCGTGACAAGACCCATCAAAACGAGAGCTTTTTTCATACGACAACCTCCTTTGAACTTGGGTGTGAAGTGATTATATAATAATTATTGTATTTGTAAATTATAAAAATGCTTATGAAAACGAACGTATGTAACAAATTGTGGTTTTGAATCAAGGTAAATTCTACGGTGAACAAAAGCATCTTCTTCGCTTCCCGGTCTTCAAAACCGAGTGCGGGCTATGGTGTAGTCTGGGTGGGTTCGATTCCCACGCACTCCCGCCAAAGTGAAATGCAGCAAGGGCTCACGAACATTTCGTGGGCTCTTTTTTTATGGGTCAAGCCAAAGAATACCAATAACGAACACTGTACTTTACGAACGGTGTTCGTTATGATATCCTTCAATCAAGCAAGATCAAAAATCCCCTACCGAGGTGATGATCCTATGTCAACTTCATTTGATAAAAACCAACCGCGCATCGCCATCGTCGGAGCAGGTCCCGGCGGGCTCACGTTGGCCCTGATCCTCCAACGCCACGGCGTTAAACCGGTCGTCTACGAAAGCGAACCCTCCCGTACCAGCCGCGATCAGGGCGGTTCCCTAGACCTCCATCCCGAATCTGGACAGAAAGCCTTGCAAGCGGCCGGTTTGTACGACCAATTCCAAGCCATCGCTCGTTACGAGGGAGAGGACTTCCGTCTCTTCGATAAAAACGGCTGCCTTTACATGGACGAAAAAGCAGAAGACGAGCAGGGCGGTCGTCCCGAGATCGACCGCGGAACTTTGCGCGACCTGCTGTTAAACGCCCTTGACCCCGCGTGCATCCGTTGGGGGCACAAGTTGCACCAAGCGATCCCCCGAGAAGACGGTCGGCATGAACTTCATTTTGAAAACGGGCACACAGACACCGTCGATCTGGTCGTCGGCGCCGACGGGGCTTTCTCCCGGATCCGTCCGTTGCTCACAGATGCTGTGCCTGCGTATACTGGACTTAGCATGGTGGAACTCAACGTCCGGGACGCCGCCGTCTCGCATCCTGATCTCGCCGCTTTCAACGGTCGTGGCAAATTGTTCGCACTTGGTGACCACAAAGGGATCCTCGCGCAGTTGAATGGAGACGGCGGCATTCGGGTGTATGCGAGTTTTGAAGCAGAGCGGGACTGGTTGGATACATGCGGCATTCCGTTCGATCAACCGGAAGAGGCGCAACGGCAACTGCTCATGATGTTCAGCGATTGGGACGAGTCGTTGCGAGAATACATCCGCCAAGCGGACGGGGCGATCTTGCCGAGACGCATCTACATGTTGCCCGTCGGTCTTACGTGGGAGCACAAACCGGGTGTCACGCTGATCGGCGATGCCGCGCATCTAATGTCTCCCTTTGCGGGAGAAGGCGCAAACTTGGCGATGTTGGATGCTGCGGAGCTGGCGTTGTCCATTGTGGGGCATGCCGATCTCAACAAAGCGGTCCAGGCCTACGAAGAGAAGATGTACTCTTATTCCAAGCCATCCGCCGAAGACTCGTACGACAATCTCAAACTGTGCTTCTCCGACAACGCCGCATCCAACTTGAAAGAACTGATGCACCAATTGCATGAGCATCCTGAAATTGAAGGATAGAGGAAACGAATGAACAAACCAACCGATCCAACCCGAACCATCGTTAGCCGTCGTTCACGACCCGCCAAAGAACCTTTGAGCAGAGAACAGATCGTCAAAACTGCCTTGGACTTGCTCAAACAGGAAGGAACGCCCGGGATGAGCATGCGCAAAATCGCCAAAGCTCTGGACACCGGCCCCTCTTCCCTCTATGTCTACGTCGCCAACTTGCAAGAGCTAAGCGCCGCTGTGCTGGACGAGGGGCTTTGCGAAGTTGTCTTGCCGGAAGCGCAAAAAGATTCTTGGAAAAAACCGCTGATCGACGCACTGCTCTCGTATGCAAAGGTACTCTATGAATCTCCCGGTCTAGCGGAGCTCTCTCTTTCGACGATTCCGATCGGACCGAATTCTCTTGCGCTCTCGGAGTATCTCCTGCAACGGTTGCATGAAGGGGGAATCACTTCCACGCAAGCGGCGTGGGGAGTCGATCTGCTGCTTTTTTACGGTGCGTCCGTGGCATTCGAACAGGCTTCTCGCAACCAACAGGGGACCACGCTTCAAGCGGCCCAGACTTTCTACCAATCATTGGATGCCAAGCGTTATCCGATGCTTGTCGGGGTACAAGCAGAGATGTTCTCCGGCGGTCCGGAACGGTTTCGTTGGGGGCTGGAAGTGATTTTGCAAGGCATGTTGCAGACCGACACGCGATCTTAACGGCCAATCATGGCGAATAAGAAACCCCTGACTCTGCAAGGAAGAATCAGGGGAGATGGGGTTCTGATGTGTTCGTAACTCTCTATGACAATCATAGGGGGTTATTTTCATATATGGAGCCAAAACGAGGCGTAAGGCAGCAAGAACGACGACAAACCACAACATCCGTTCACTGATCGAAAGTCCCTATTTTTTAGACTGACAAGTACGAAAATAACTTGACGCAGAGTTATTTTATTAGTTATATTATTATCGATATTTGATTTTATTTAAAAGGAGCGAGTCCCTGCATGAACCACCCTCTAACTCCCTTCGAGACGACCCTACCCCGCGATGACTACTACAAAGACCGAATCATCGCCGCCTTGCAAAAGAAAATGAAAAAAGACTATGCATCCGGCTCTGTCAAACGCGACGCTCATCCTAAAAACCTCGGCCTGCTCCAAGCAGAATTCACCGTGGAAAACAACCTCCCCGATCACCTGCGCGTCGGGATCTTCAAGGAAGTCCGCACTTACCAAGCCTGGATTCGGTTCTCCAATTCCAACGGCAACGTGCAGAGCGATGTCAAAAAGGACATTCGTGGAATCGCGATCAAAGTCTTGGGCGTTGAAGGCGAGAAGTTTTTGCCACAGGGGGAGATGCAGACACAGGACTTTTTGATGGTCAGTTGCCCGACGATGCCGTTGGGGACGGTCAAGATGTTTCATGAGGCGATCTACTACAGCATCGAGTGGTCTCCGCTCGTGTTTCTCTTCCGCATGTTGGTCTCCGGCAACCTGAGTGTTCTAAAAGTCGCAAGCCAGGCAAAACTCAACCACACCTCGCCGTTGGACATTCGCTACTGGAGCACCACGCCGTATCTGTTTGGCGATGACGCCGCAGTCAAGTATTCGCTTGTTCCCACATCGCAGTACCAAAGTGAACTGCCTGCGGTATTATCCGACTCCTATCTGACTGAACAGATGGAAGCGCACTTGTCGAAGCAAGAGGCGAGTTTTGATCTCCTTGTGCAGAAATTCAAGGACCAGCACAGCACCCCGATTGAAGATGCATCCGTGGAATGGAAGGAAGCCGATGCTCCGTTCGTCAAAGTGGCAACGTTGCGCATCCCCATGCAAGTATTCCGCACAGCCGAACGCGAAGCTCTGTCCGAGGATTTCTCGTTCTCACCCGGTCATTGCTTAACCGAGCACAGACCGATCGGGGGCATCAATCGAGCGCGGATGGAAATTTACAACCGCTTGTCGCAATTCCGTCACCAAGAGAACCACCGACCGCTCGTCGAACCAGCCGAGTAAAAAACGAGCACGATTCAAAAGTGGGACTGTCGAATCTGCTGTCGATCGTCGCATTCGAAACTGTATAAAAAAAAGGCTCCCTTTTCTCATGAAAAGGGGGCCTTTGTGGAACCGTACTTACTTCAAGTTAAAAATACCCTTCCCAGTCTCCATACTGATCGGCAGGGAAGAATGTTGGTGTACAATGCTCCAAGATTCCGCATCTTTTCGCAGACCGAACGTGAATCGATTCGTCATGTGACGAAGTTTCTCGTCGGATTCGTTATACGCAGCAAACGTCACATTGCAATGAACGAAAGCGAGATTTGAGTTCTCCTGCACGACCACATCATCAAACTCCGTTTTGAGGGTAACGCCCTCCTCTTGCAAACCACCAAACCAGTCCTTTACAATTTCCTCCCACTGAGAAAGGCCGACGCACTCCCAATCTCCCCAACAATCAAACATATGGATGTCGCCAGCGTAGATCGAGAGATACCGCGCAACATCTTTCTCATAAACGGCAGACTTGAAGGTTTCCAAAACGTCCTGAACGGTACTATATCTCATGAATGCATCTCCTTTATTTTATGAATCTATAATTTTTACAAATTACTATACTCCATGTAACGATATCCTACTGTGTGAAAATTTGGTTGTCAATAGCACTACTACTGTAGTAGCCCCGATGAGCACGATTCCACCGCACACCCGTCAATTGGACTTCTATCACGCAAGAGGGCCCCAACCGAAACCGGCTGGGGTCCTTTTTTTACTCACCGCTTATGCTATATTTATCAAAAGAAATCCTACTCGTCAGGAGTTGAGTATCATGACCAAGAGTTCAACTACCCGCTCTCCACATACATCAACTTCCAAACCCAACCGGCCCACAACCTCCAAATCACCCGTCCCATCTCCGTCCAAGATCCTGCAATTGCAGAAGACCCTGGGGAACCAAGCCGTCATGCAAATGATGCGTGGCAAAGCCAATAAACCCCATCACGCCAAGACAAACATCTCCTCGCAAACCAAACCCATCCAACGAGACCTCGAAAACGAAACCTACAACAGCATGGATGGCGATCTCATCAAACAAGCGAAGCAATTTTTCGCCTCCTACAACAAAGCGGTCAAAGCCGCCTACGATTTCGTCGTTTCCGTCCCGAGTTTAGGCGCATACAAAGCCCTAGACGGTCACACCAAAAAATGGGCGGAGGATTGGCAGAAGGTTCTCGATGGCGAACCGGCCAGTCTCTTGAGCGCCTCCTTCGGGTACGTCATTGAATCCCTGGTCAGCCACGGCAGCTCCGACTTCCGCCCCTCAGACCCGTCGGGATGTACGGTTCTGACCCAGGTCGTCCACGGGGGCACGAGACCTGACTTGGTACTCTGGAATGACGATCTCGAAGATGAAATTGCATGGCTGGATGTCACCGCTTCCAACAGCGCGGACCACATCTTGAAAAAAGACAATTGGGAAGAGCGAATCGCGATCTTCGCAGAAGTGACGTATGACTCTCTGACAGAAGGAACCTTGGGCGTCATGAAGTCGAACAAAAACAACACCTCCGTACTCTCGGAAAAGGATCTCAAAGAACGGATCAAACAAGAGCAAGAGATCTACGACCACAAAAAACACATCTGGACCTTGATCGGCAAAGAATTCACCGTAAAATCGCTCAGCAAAGAGATCGGGAGGTCCAAGGACGAACAAAATTTGGACCCGTCCATTCGACAAGATTTTATCCACAGTGAATTGGAAAGCTTCTTTGGAACGACAATCAACATGAAGTTAGTGCCGAGCATTCTCGTCGCAATGGGGGTGAATGCGACCAGTTGGTTTTTCTACTCCGGCTTCTCTGTGAATGAACGCACGGGGGATACGTGGCTCAATAAGCATGTCCCGAGCTTCTACTACGATTGATTGTCAAAAAAAAACGGCCCGGAGGAGGCACTCACCCCCATGCGCAAACTCATACTTCTCATCCGCCTCACACTCATCCTCCTGCTCGCCACCGAACTCATCGCCTCCAAGCCGCTGCACCATACCGAACTACCGACCCTACTACAAGTTCACCCCCCAGAATCCCAATCCGTCCTCAACAACCCTTACATGGGACTAGCCCCCTCTGCCGACCACGGCCCTTACGAGCAGCCCATCCGTCTCGTCTACGGCGTCGTCACCTGGGCAGAACTTGAACCATCCAAAAACCACTACAACTTCGAAGCCATGGAAAAACGCTTGCACTTCGACGAGTGGCAATCCCGCGGAGTCCAAGTCATCCTCCGCCTCGTTCTCGACTACAGCTCGTCCGACCAACACAAGGACATCCCCGACTGGCTCTACAACGAAATCCAAGGCGACGGCATCTGGTATGACGAAGACATCGGCAAGGGCTTCTCCCCAAACTACAGCAACCCGACCCTGATCGAAAACCACCGCCTCCTCCTGAAAAAACTCGGAGAGCGCTACGACCACGACCCGCGCATCGCGTTTCTCGCGTTGGGGAGCATCGGGCATTGGGGAGAATGGCACACCTTCCAAGACGACCACCTCGTCATCCCGTTTCCCAAACTCGCCGTCTCCGATCTCTACGTCCACCACTACCTAGACGCGTTTCCCGATAAAAAACTCCTCATGCGCCGCCCGCACCCTGTCGTCAGCCAGTATGGAATGGGTCTCTACAACGACATGTTCGGAGTCGCCCGCTCCACCTACGACTTCAAAGACTGGTACGAAAAAGGCTACACCTCCTCCCTCGCCGGCACCGACATCCCGCCCATGCCCGACTTCTGGAAATACGGCCCCAGCGGCGGCGAATTTGGCAATGCAGACACGGTGCTCGAGCAATTGAAATCCGATCACATGGAGGCTGTGCTTCAACAGACCCGAGACACGCACGTCTCCTGGATGGGCGCGACGACGATCGCCGAGCAGAAGTTCCCCGCCGAGGAACAGGCCAATCTCGATGAATTTCTCAAAACGATGGGCTACCGCTTCACAATCCCCGACGCCACCTACCCCGAGAAGATTCGCCAAGGCGGGCTGCTTTCGCTCCACATGACCATCGCCAACCACGGAGTCGCGCCTTTTTACGATCCGTGGCCGTTTGAGCTCTCCTTGGTCGACGCTTCAGGACGAGTCGCCACCCAACTGAACACGCAGCAGGACATCCGCAGTTGGCTCCCCGGCGAACATTCCCTACAGGAATTCTTGCCCGTTCCACAAAACCTCCCGGCGGGAACCTATTCGCTGTGCGTTGCGTTGCTCGACCCGGAAACGAAGCAACCGGGCATCGACTTTGCCATGGAGGGGAGACGTACGGACGGTCGCTATGAACTTGGCAAGCTAGAGATTTTGCAGTAAAAAAAGAGAAAAAAAAGCACGAGGACCGCATGGGCTCCTCGTGCTTTCCTCATTCCATCCGTACTCTCCATCGATGATGATAATAAAAAATCAAATACAACCCCACATCCGACACATACGAAAACCCTAAATTCCACCACAGTCTATGTTTCAAATTTCCGGTCTTCAAAGCCAAAAACTCCAACCCAAATGCAAGAACCGACCAATAAAAAATGTGCAACACCATGTTCCAAAAGTTCGGCTGCTTCGGCAGCGTCTGCAAAAACAAATACGTCACGACAAAGTAAATCCCGAAATCATCTAGGATATGCCGCCAAAAAGATTGCAGACCGGTAGTAGCCGGATATTCCCACAGACCATACGCATCGATCATCACATCGGTGGACAGCCCCAAAATCATTGCAACATAGCAGGTAGGAGAGAGCACGTAGAACTTTTTTTTCTTACCCAAGAACAAAAAGAAAAGCCAGGAACCAACAAACAAAACGATGGAAAACACCATACACGTCCATATCCTTTCGCCAAAAAAAAGTGGGGACCGAACTACCGAATAGTTTACCCCGATACCATTTCTTTCTTGCATTGAGAATACAGGGGAGACGCGAAGGGAAAGTAAAGGAAGGAAGCATCCACCGTTCGAGAGAGGAGGAGTGGTACTCTGTGATCTTGTCATGCATCTTGGTCTTCAACTTGCTCGTCCTCTACAGCTTCCTCGTCTCCAAAAAACATCTTCATCTCTTTGAAATTCTCGTCTATTTTTTCACCTTCTCCTTTCTGCTACAGGACTTCGTGGCGATCATCTGGGTCAATCTCGGATTGGTGGAGGTCACAGAAAAAATAGACCTGTATTGGGGCGTCGTTTTTAATCGAATGATCCTGTTTCCGATCCTGCAAGTCTGGTTTTTGAACCTCTATGCGAACGCCGAGTCTTGGGTGCGCAAACTCTTTCTCTTTGTCATCTATGATGCGGTGCTCGTCGTGGTCATTGGCCTGACAGCACGACTCGGCCTGATCAAGCTCATCCACTGGAACTTAGGGGGAGCGGCCATCTACTGGACGGTGAGTTTGCTGCTCGGGATCTGGATGAGAAAAGGATTTCTCAAATTACTCTACGCCGAGGTAAAGTGCTGATGTTCCCACTGCCGCATACATTCGATTTGAACGAATGGTTCGTCCTCGCCTCAAGCGCGATCTTGCTTGCGTTGTTCTTCCTGTTGCCACGACGATTTCCACGTTATTTTACCGTCATGAATTTTCTGTTCTTGGTATTTCTCGTCATGAGTGTAGACGACGTGCTCGCTCTCAAGCCGTACGATTACTACGATTGGATGGATGATGAGAGATTTGAATTGTTTGATGCGCTGACGTACTTCCTCTTGTACCCGCAGATGGGCTACTTTTTTCTCTATTTTTACGACCGTTGGAACCTCCGGGGCCCTAAACTTGTGCTGTACATGTTGGGATGGACGTGCATTTCCATCGGGTATGAATGGTTGTCCGTGAAGGCGCACGTCCTGATCTACAAAGGCTGGTCGCTTTGGTACTCCATCCCGGTCTATCTCGTGGTCTTCGGACTTCAGCTCGGCTTTTTTCACATCTACAAAAAAGAGGCAGTCCACCTCCTGCGCCGAATACATAAAGATTGACACAAACGCAGGAGTGAACTCACATGAACATCGGTACCGTCTGCGCAGCCCTGTCCTATATCATCTGGGGCCTGCTGCCGATCTATTGGAAGACGTACACAGAAGTAGGAGCTTGGGAGATTTTATCACATCGCATCATCTGGTCGGTCGTGTTCGTCCTGTTGCTCGTCACCGTCACGAAAAAATGGAAGCTGCTACGAGAGTCGCTTCCCGACTGGAAAAGCAAACTGGCGATCACCTTCTCATCGTTGCTCATCAGTGCGAATTGGGTTTTGTACATCTGGGCGGTCAACAACAATCATATGGTCGAAGCAAGCCTCGGGTATTACATCAACCCGCTGGTCAACGTGTTTCTCGGGGTGTTCTTCCTCGGGGAGCGACTGACGAAACTGCAATGGGGCTCGATTTCGCTTGCGATCATCGGGGTGTTGATCATGACGATCTCCTACGGCCAGTTCCCGTGGGTGTCGATTTCGCTCGCGCTCTCGTTCGGACTGTACGGTCTGTCCAAGAAGAAGGTCAAAATCGACACCATCGCCGGACTTTCCTTGGAGACGTTGATCGTCTTGCCGTTTGCCCTGATCTATCTGCTTGGGTTTGAGCACGGCGGAACCGCGTTTGCGATCTTGCCGGGCTGGAAGATCGCCGTCCTGCTGCTCGCCGGTGTTGCCACGGCTCTGCCGCTTTTGTTGTTTGCAGAAGGGGCGAAACGCTTGCCGCTGTCGGTCATGGGGTTTTTCCAATACATCTCGCCGACCCTGACGCTGATCTTGGGTTTGGTGCTGTACCATGAATCGTTTACCACCATGGACCTGATTTCATTTGCCTTCATCTGGAGCGCCCTGCTCCTCTACACCGTTCAAATCCTGAAAAAGCAGAAGATCCAAAGCGTTACCTATAAAATGTAACCGTGACCGCTCTGTTGGCTGTTTCGTATAGCAGGAACAAACCAAAACGCAAGTCGTGATATGAAAAAACCCCCTCGTTGTGGAAGTGACGACGAGGGGGTTTTTTGCATGCTATAATTTAATCTGTGCAAGCATTTGGAAATGAGGGTGAACGGAGGTTACCGGACAAGCTCATGACTTTCACAGATTTAAATTGGTGTCGGCTCTCTTGGACAGATTGGGTCCCTTTTTCTGAGGGCAAGGACGGGAACGTCCCGCGAGCGCCTGGTTTGTACCGTATCAAACCCGTTGGGCATGACAAATTGTACTACATTGGGCAGACCGGACGGAATCTGAAAGAGCGGGTTGTCGGTGCTTTGGTAAAACACACGCAGAGTGAGGACATGCCTTTTAATGATCCGCACACCGCTGCGCCTTCGTTATGGGCTTGGCAAGATGCAGAGGGTCTCGCGTTCGAGTTTTCTGTGGCCCCTATGGATCTTTCCACTCCGACACGTAAGGGGCTTGAAAGTTACTTACTGTGGCGGTATCGAATTGAGTTCGGAGAATCGGCCATGTGCAATTTCGGTCGATTCCATCCTGAGTACGTAAAATCAAAGGAACGTAAAAAGCAAATTCGAGGTCACCGCCTCCCAACGGGTATATACAATCCGGCTGGGGGACGAAGCACAGAACCTTTGCATCGTCAGGGAAAAGCGACCGATCTGGATTGGATGGGTCTCGATTGGAGCCCGGTGGAGGAATTACGTTGTCCAGAGGCACTCAAAAGTTCGCCTCGTACAACCGGCTTGTACAAGCTGGTGGATCTCAATTCGAACGAAATCATATACCTTGGAGAATCATTTACAATACGTGATCGACTCAAATCCCATTCGAAAAAAGAATGGCAATCCTTGCAGATTGGCTTTTCCTATGTGGATTTGTCGGAGCAAGAGATACGTGAAGCCTACATGTTGAAAGAACTGGAGAACGACCTCATCGGCGCTTTCTGGGAGGAGAATCAGAGAAGTCCGCGTTTTCAATTTCGTAATGAGAAGTAGCAAAAAGGAGACTGCGCGTGAGCAGTCTCCTTTTTTCCTATGCACTGAGCGTGGGGTTGATCTTGCGGAATTTACGATACTTCCCAATCGCCCCCAACGTACTCACAATCACCACACCGTGAAGCACCCAGACCATTTTCGCAAGTCCCAATCCGTCCACGAGCAGAGGAGCGACCACGAACCCGATCCCGAATCCAAACTGCCCCAAGAACGTCGCAACACCGACGACCCGCCCACGTACGTGGTTCTCCACACTCTGCACGATCATCCCGTTTGCCGTCACCGATCCGGCGTCGAAGATGCCTGTGAGAAACGCGAACACCAACACCGGCACAAGCGAAGAGCTGCTTAACGTCAAAATAAACCCGGTCGACATCAACACCGTACACCCCAAGTAAAACGGAATCAACCGCTCCTGCAACCTTGGAATTTTCGGCATCAGCACCGTCATCAACACATTCCCGACACCCCAAATGCCCCAGATACAGCCGTACACAAACGCCTGGTTGCCCGCATCCAACAACTCCGCCAGCAGAGGGAACCCGAGATTGTGCGACGCAGAACCGAACGTATCGATCAAACCGACCACCAGCACGGTGAGCAACACAGAATTCCCGCGCAAATACTCCCACGCCCCGGCGAAACTCCGCCCCAAAGACTCCTTCTGCTTGCTCTGCCCTTGCCCGGCCTCTCGTTCCCACTTCATCGCAAGCAAAGCCGCCGCCGACAGCAGAAACGACAGCGTATCCAAGACCAACACCCAACGATACCCGAGCAAGACGGCAAACGTCCCGCCGCACAGGAACCCGAGCACCATCGAAACCGAGCGGTATCGGGCAATTCGCGAGTTCACAACGACCAGACGATCTTCACCGAACATGCGCGGAATCTCGCTTTGAAACCCGATTTGGAACAGTGAGCTCAAACACCCGTTCACGAACCGCACCGCCAAGATCACCACCGGCGTCGGCCATATCAAGAGCAGCAGCAGGCACAACCCCCGCAACACATCACTCCAGATCATCAGCGTTCGTCGGTTGTACCGATCGGCCAACACGCCGGACAGCAACGCCGACGCACTCCCGCCGGCGACACCCATCAGCAACAATCCCGACAGCCAATACGGGCTGTTCGTAAGCGTTAAAATCAATGAACTCAGCACGATCGTATCCATCATACTCCCAAAATCAGAGAACGCTTTCACATACAAATACAAAGCCCGCTTCATACGACATCCCCCTTTTTCTGGAACAAATCCCAAATACTTGTTCCCTCTACTATGCGTGAAAAGTGCGAAAACAGCAAGCAGATAAACGTTTATCAAAAAAACGAGGGAATCTACAAAAATATGTTCAAAAATAAAGAAATATCATATATAATAAACATGTACTCAAATTAGAAATAGAGGAGGCCAAAGCTTATGAAATCGTGGAAGAAACTGTTTCTCCCGATCCTCGTCGTTGCGACGGTGGTCATCGGCATGATTCCGATGGCAGCCAACGCGGCGCCGAACTTCCAGATGCCGTTCCCGTGTGGACAATCTTGGGAAGGCCAAACTCGCTCGGACCACAGCCCGGCAAATGCAGTTGACTTGAACCGCACCAATGACGTGGACGATCCGGTCGTCGCGGCAGCAGGCGGTACGGTTGTCACCGTTAGAAACTTGGGTGACACCTCCTACGGCAAGTACATCGTCATCGATCATGGTGGCGGTTGGACGACGCTCTACGCTCACTTGAACTCCCAACTCGTTTCCGTTGGTCAAACGGTCTCGATGGGCAAGAAGATCGGCACTGTCGGTTCCACCGGCGGCTCGACCGGCCCGCACTTGCACTTCGAAGAGCGCTACAACGGCACCGCTCAAAAAGTCGTTTGGAACGGCAACCAGATCCTCTACTGGGGCACGGGTACCTATACTTCGAAAAACTCTTGCGGCAGCCACCCGACCGGCACCGTCAACACCGCAGGTGCCAGCGTGAACGTTCGTTCCGGCCCGGGTACTTCTTACAGCATCGTAGGTTCGGTCAATGACGGCCAAACCGTCACCATTTACTGCCAAGAAAAAGGCACCAGCGTAACCGGCACGTACGGAACCTCCGTCTGGTGGGATAAAATTGCGACGACCAACGAGTACATCTCGGATGCGTACGTCTACACAGGATCAGACGGACAAGTCGCACCCACCTGTCCCTAGTTCTTGAAAAAAAGACCACATCTCCCCGCGGAGGTGTGGTCTTTTTTCGATCAGATCAGGTCGGCGTACTGCTTCAAGCGGATGGAGAGTTCGTGAATTTCGTCGACGAATTTGGAGATGTCTTTGGTGGAAGTGGCTTGTGCTTCGCCGTTGTCGACGACTTGTTGGATGGAGTTGTGAATGGACGACGTGGAGCTTTTGATCGTGGTGAGGATGTTTTGAATCGCTTCGACGGAGTTGCGCGTTTCATTGGAGAGCTTGCGAATCTCCTCGGCGACGACGCCGAATCCACGACCGAATTCGGCGGCACGAGCCGCTTCAATCGCGGCGTTGAGACCCAGCAAGTTGGTCTGGTTGGCGACTTTGTGGATCATCCGCAGGACGTCGGACGTTTTTCCAACTTCGGTGGCGGCGATTTCCGATTGGGTGGACATCAGTTTGGTCAGCGTTTCGAGCGCAGAGGCGCTTTTTTGAATGTTGGAGACGCTTTGGGAAACTTCCTCCAGCGACTGCACCATTTCATCTGCCATCTCGCGCAGACGGTCCTCGTTCTGACGGAGGATGCCCATCGACATGACGCCGACGACTTCGCCTCGATCACCCCGGATCGGGATCAGGGAAGCGGTGAATTCAATGCCGAACAGGGTCGCCGGCACTTGGGTCATGGTCGGTTGCTCCGATTGCAAAACTTCGTAAGCGGGAGTACCCGGTGTGAGCGGGGTGCCGATTTTGATCTTCAGGTCGATTTTGCGACCTTTGAAATACGCGAGAATCTCCTTGGTGTCGGCAATGGCGATGGAGAGGTCGGTGGGAAACGCCTGCTGAAACAGCGGGGCGACGTCGATGAGTCGTTGCACGTTCGGATGACGAAGGGTCATGGGGGTAAGAACCACCTTATCGATTGATAATTCCATTTTAGGTGGTAATTGAAATTCGTGCTAGACTTACTTTTATTTTTTCACAGCGTCCACAATCAGTGAAACGACGCGCAGGACACCGTCTTGGTTTCGGTGATCATACCGCCGCGAGCGATAGATGACTCCATCTGCCGGCTCCCAGTCGTTTTCGTGAAACACGCCCTGCTCATCGCAATACTCCAACAGGCGAACTTCAAACCCGGCCGCTTCAAACATTTGAGAGAGAGTCTCATAGGAGTAAAACATTTTATGCGACGCGGCCGGATGGTTGAGGTCGCCCGGTCCGCCTACTTGGCACATCTGGCGGTACTCTTCATTTGGGAAGTTGCAATCGGGCACCGCACATCGAATGTGCCCTCCATCCCGCAAGAACTCCCGACAGAGCACCGCCGCCTCCACCGCTTCTTCATACGTGAGGTGCTCCCACACATGTTCCGCCAGAATGGCATCCAGCGACCCGGCCTCAAATCGAGCGTCCCAATCTTCCCGGCGCAACAGGCTCAATTCCTCCTCCTGCGTATACTCCCAGCTAGGGTTGTTGCGGTACATGCCTGCTCCGACGACGACTTTGGTCATGGTAGCAAATCCTCCCGGTCAAAAGTTTGTCTCATCATACACCCGAATGTTCTGAAAAACAATTCCTTGACAACCACCTCGTCCCGGTGGCAAACTATTGCAAAACACACCATCCATCGCAATGACGGAGTGAGTACGTCTAGGAACCGTGCAGAGAGTGGGAGCCAGCGGCTGAGAGCTTCCACCGGACGAACAGACTGAACCCGCCTCCGGAGCGGCCTGTGAAAAGCAGGACGGGTGCCGACCGTTACATCGGCTTTTAAGCGGGGAGGTCTGCCGGTGCACAGGCAGTCATCCCAATGAAGGTGGTACCGCGAGAGAACATTCAAACCCTCTCGTCCTTCAAGTTCGACGGAACTTGAGGGACGGGAGGGTTTTTTTATTTGACTGGAGGAGTGGAGATCATGACAGAGAGACTCTTGAAAGACTGCAACATCCTCCTCATCGGAGCAGGCTCCATCGCCAAAGCGATGATCCGCGGCTTGGTCGCAGGTCACGCGGTGGAGCGGGAGAGAATTTTCGTCACCAATCGCAGCCGACGTGAGCAGTTGTTGGTTCTGCGTGAAATGTATGGCGTCCAGACGGTCGAGGACATCTGGTCCGAACCGCACGTGATCCAAGCGGCGCAGGTCGTCGTGTTGGCTGTGAAGCCGCACGATCTGCTGTCCGTTGCAGCAAAGCTGCGTCCGCACTTGCAGGAGGGAACGGTGTTGTTGTCGCTGGCGGCAGGCATTGGGACTCAATCGATGGAAGCTCAAGTCGGCCCGCACATCGCCGTCGTGCGAGCGATGCCGAACACCGCGTGTGCCGTGCTTGCATCTGCGACGGCGGTCTGTTACGGTCGCCATTGCACCGAGAGTTCGAAAGATTTGGCCTCTCAGGTCTTGTCGCAACTCGGCGAGGTCAGCGTGGTGGATGAACAGGAGATGGACGCCGTAACGGGCGTGTCGGGCAGTGGACCGGCGTACTTTTATTACATGGTGGAAGCGATGCAACTTGCGGCAGAAGGGCAAGGGTTGTCGTCGGAAGTGGCGCGGCGCTTGATTTTGCAGACGCTGTTCGGGGCGGGCAAGATGATGCAGGAAACCGGACTGGATGCCTGTGAACTGCGCCGCCAAGTCACATCGCCCAACGGCACGACGATGGCGGGACTGCAAGTTTTTGAAAAAGCGGGTTTTCAGAACGTCATGCACGATGTGGTCAACGCCGCCACCTGCCGCAGCCGCGAGATGGGGTTGGAGCTTTCTCGCACGGAATAAGTTGACAAGTTTGCCAACTCACTTTAACATCGAACTTGTAACAATGTTACATGAGAAAGTGAGTGGAGCAAGATGAGCGAGTCCAACATTTGGATTTCCAAGAAGGAACTGCTGACCCTCACCGGGATCTCATATGGGCAATTGTACAGATGGAAACGACAGAACTTAATCCCGGAGTCGTGGTTTCACAAGCAATCGGCGAGCACGGGTCAAGAGACTTTTTTTGACCGGGAGAAAATCCTGGAGCGTATTCGGCTGATCGTCGAGTTGAAGGATCAGTATTCGCTGGAGGAGTTGGCGGGCATTCTCTCCCCGGATGTGACAGCAAGGACGTTTCGATCCCGCCACGTCAAACACCTGTGGGAATCGGGTCGGCAGTTGGTACGCCGTTATCGGCGCATCGTGGAGAAGCGGGAGTTTTCCTTCTTCGAACTGTTGTTGCTCGACGCCGTTTCCCGCGTGAGCCCGATCGAGGAGGAGTTTCTCGATGACTTGTTGCACAGCATCGCCGCTTGGCGGGAACTGGGCAAGGGCACGAGTTACCACCTGATCGTCACACAGAAGGGTGGACAGATGTCCGCGTGGTTGGTGGAGTCGGGCACAGGATTCTGGGCCGACCGTGCCACCGAATTGCTTCACAAGTTCGATCTTGAGGAGCTCTCGCAAGACTTGAGCTTGCGTCTGAAAACCATCGAGGACTCGTGAAAAAGCTCTCGGCCACAGAGGTGGTCGAGAGCTTTTTTTATCAGAACACGAGGGCAATGAGGAGGACGAAGACCAAGACGACGCCGGCGATGAGGAGCCCGGAATAGATCGTGGTGGCCAATGCTTTCCCGGCCGAGAAGCGGTGGGCTTCCCCCAAACACTTTAGCCAGACCACGATCCCCCAGATGGCGACGACCAGTTGCACGATGGTGATGAGAATCGTGAGGATGAGCGTGAAGAGGTTGTCGTAGATGAGCTGCGGGTTTTTGGTGAACATCGAGTCGCCGTACAGGGCAATCTCCACGAACATCAAGGGAATCGTCCAGACGGCCGGAATCGTGGACCACGCCCACGCGCGTCGCACGTCTTCTTGCGTACCGTGACCGCCGTTCCAACGACCGACCATTGTCAGCAACCAACCTGCGAAGTAGAGCATGAAATAGCCGCCGATCGCACCGCCGATGAGGATCGGCAACCACGTCCAGCCGTTCAGGTTTTCTCCCATGTTGCGGGTACTGGCATTGTTGTAAGCATCGTGAATCCCGGCAAATATCGCAAGCAACGCGACCATGCCGGCTTGTCGCGGCCCGTCCAGCAGTTCCCGCATCGTCGCGCGCGGTTGAGTCCACATCGTAATCCAAGGAGACATGTTCATGAAAGCACCTGCCTGTCCAATAGCCTCATTTTGCTTACACGTGCAGGGCGGAGTCGAGCTGCGGACGGCGTTGTGTCTCGCCTTGGGCACGCTCGAATGCGCGGGCTGCACGGTAGATCGTTTGTTCACCGAGACGTCGTCCGATCAATTGCAGACCGATGGGGAGGCCTTCTTGGTCGAAGCCGACCGGGATGGAGGCTGCCGGGTGACCGGTTTGGTTGATCATCGGGGTCAGCGCCCAACCAAGGAACGGGTCGATTGCCTGACCGTCAATATCCGACGGGCCGCCTTGGGGGAGGTCGTACGGGAACGCGGTGACCGCCGTGGTCGGGGTCAGCAGGAGGTCATAGCGCTCGTGGATGGCGTTGAGGCGGTTGAAGATCATCTCACGCGCGTAGGAGGCGAGCGTCAGTTCAACACCGCCGAGGTTGTTGCCTAGCTCAATCATGTGAACCACGTTCGGGTCGAGGAGGTCGAGTGTTTCCTTGGGAGCACCGGCAAAGATCGTGGCGATCATCGAATACCAGAGTTTGGCCCACGCTTCGTCGATGTTTTTCAGAGGATCGACGAGGCCGAGATCGACTTCCTCCACTGTGGCGCCGAGGTCGCGGTAGACTTGCAGGGAGGCTTCGAAAGCAGCACGGACTTGCGGGTCGAGCGGTTTGTAACCGAGGTTTGCAGAATAGGCGATGCGCAGACCTTGGACGCCGTTCTCAAGGCCGTGGCGAACGTCTTCGTGCGGGTGGGTTTCAAACGAGATCGGGTCTTTCATGCTGTAGCCCACCATCGCTTGGTACATGAGAGCGGAGTCTTCCACCGAACGGGTCAACGTGCCAAAACGCAGGAACGGCGAAGTGCCTGCAAACGGGTTCAAGATGTCGGACGGGAGACGGCCGGAAGTCGGGATGAAGCCATAGAGACCGCAGAACGCGGCCGGGATTCGCACAGAACCGCCACCGTCGCCGCCTTCTGCGAGCGGGACAAGACCTGCCGCGACTGCAGAAGCCGACCCGCCGGAGGAGCCTCCCGATGTGCGGGCGAGGTTCCACGGGTTGCGAGTGGCGGGGAACAGCAAATTGTCGGTCGTGCCCTTGTGACCGAATTCCGGCGTGTTGGTTTTGCCGACGATGATCGTGCCCGCCGCTTTCAGACGCCGGACGATGATCGCGTCTTCGGTGGGGACGTTGTCTGCGAACAGCTTTGAGCCCATCGTCGTGCGAATGCCGGCGGTGGGGGTGAGGTCTTTGATCGCGATGGGGACGCCGTGCAGGTCGCCAAGCGGCAGACCGCGCATCACGGCGTCTTCGGCGGCGCGGGCGTTGGAGAGTGCTTGTTCCGGGACGAGGGTGACGAAAGCGTTGATTTGCGGGTTGATCTCTTCGATGCGCGCAAGAGTTGCTTGCATCACTTCCACAGGCGAAACGCGGCGTGTACGGATCAAATGAGCGAGTTCAGCGGCAGACATCCATGCAAATTCATGTTTAGACATCAAGATTCACACTCCTCAATCTAATTTTTATATTATTATAATACTAACTTCCAAAACTTTCTAGATTTAGAGACGAAAAAAGAACCTCACCCCGGAGCGGGATGAGGTCCTACCTAGTAAGTAAATGGAAGCTCTCCAAGCAAGCGAAGTCGGAGCGAACTCTAAGGTGATGTCATCCGGCTTGACTTGTTGTCATTCAAGTACTTCTTGTGTGGATGGGCTTGTGCCGACCACTTTGTTTTTGCCGGTACGTTTGGCTTCGTAAAGCCTCGCATCGGCGATTTTGAAGAGGTTTTCTTTGCGCATGTCGGGAACGCGTTCGGCGAACCCGATGGAGACGGTGACGGAACGTCCGGCCAACTCATCGTGTGGAACTTGCGAGATCTTCTCACGGATGAAGTCGAGCGTGCGGAAGGCTTGCTTGGAGTCTGCATCTGTCAGAATCAACGCAAATTCCTCGCCGCCATACCGCGCCACAAAATCATTGGGCGTAACATACTCGCGAATCATCAGCGCGATCCGCTTGAGCACGAGATCGCCCACCCAGTGCCCGTAGGTGTCGTTGATGCTTTTAAAATTGTCGATGTCTAGCACGGCCACTTGCAAAGACAATTGCTCGGCTTCCACGTTCAACAGGCTGTCCAAGTATTCATGGAAGGTTTTGTGATTGTAGAGTCCGGTCAGAGCGTCCGTCTTGGTCATCGTATCATACATGATGTTGTCGACGAGCAGGTCGCGCTCCGACTCCATCGCTTTTGTCAATTGATTCAAAATCTGTTCGCCGCGCGAGATGACACCGAGACCCAGCAGATAGGCACCGCTTAGCGTGGCGATCATCGCGATCAATTCGTAGAGAGTCATGGAGGCATGAATCGCCGGGTCCAACTGCAACAAAAGCAACGTGACAATGCCAAGCAGACAGGAAAACAACGTCAACTTGCGATCAAAGTACATGAGCGATGTCAAAGTGGAGAGGGCGAACAGGGCATACATGCCATGCAAATTCGGGTTGAACAGCACGATCGTCGCTGCAAGCGTCGTGGCTGTGAGGATGAACCAAGGCTCCATGCTGCCCTTTCGCTTGCGAAACGCCAGCTCCAAAGCCCCCACTTCTGCCGACATGAGCAACAAGGGCAACAGCAATTGGTGAAAGAGATAGTAGTCAACCCACCACGCATACTGCACGAGGGTCAACACCAACCCCGCAAGCCCGGCCAACAGATACAACAATACAACCGTCCAATAACCGGTCAAGATCTTGCGGTTCCAAGGGGTTTGGTTCATGAGATCACCTTCGGGAAACGATAGTACTTCTACTATATCATAAAGCAAGATTCACAGAACCAAGAAAATGAATTCAACTTTTTTCCTGTTGACACCGTCTTGCACAGGGGGAGGGTACGCAGGTATGATGTTTAGTGAGGGGGAGTTCTGGTCATGGCATTATTTAAAAAAGCAACCCAACAACAACAGGTGTTAACTGAATTGGAACGTTTGTTGCCGGACGTCCGGATCTCCGTTGAGAAAGGCTCCGATTTGGAAAAGCAATTGAACATGATCAATCTGACGCTGCACGATCTGGCAGCGATTCGTTATTTGCAACCCTATGTGTCGGAGAATTTGGGCGAAATTGTCGACCAGTTTTACAGAAATTTAGGACAAGAAGCGTCT
Source organism: Tumebacillus amylolyticus (assembly GCF_016722965.1). Classification (NCBI taxonomy): domain Bacteria; kingdom Bacillati; phylum Bacillota; class Bacilli; order Caryophanales; family Alicyclobacillaceae; genus Tumebacillus; species Tumebacillus amylolyticus. The sequence goes on along the minus strand of NZ_JAEQNB010000003.1, from coordinate 486,653 downwards.
CTGATGGCAATCATCAACGACCACAGCACCATCGAACGATTGAAAGGCACGCTGCGCAGGCACATCTCCGAGATGTTCGCCGGAGTCATCGACCGCAAATTCATTGAACAGCGCAAGATCATCGCGCACGTCCACGTCCGTGTCGGCCTCCAACCGAAATGGTACATGTGCGCGTTCCAAGACCTCCTCCTGTCGCTCGCAGGCGTTCTCTATGAACACACGACGACCAAGGAAGACTACAGCCGCTTGCTGCTCGCCGTCACCAAGATGCTCAATTTGGAGCAGATGTTGGTGCTCGAAGCGTACGAAGCCGAATTGCAACGCCTACGCATGGCAGAAGAAGAGAAAAAAGAAACCCTGCGCCGCAAAGTCCGCGAAACGTCCGAAGAACTGGCGGCGATTACCGAACAGACCGCTTCGGCTCTGCAACAGATCACCGCTCAATCGAGCGAGATCGTCCGTTCCGCCCAACAAGGGGCGGCGACGGCCACGCAGACAGAGGAAGGCACGCAGTCCGGCAAGACCCAATTGGGTCGCCAGCGCAACACGATGCACAACATGGAATCCCGCATGCGCAAAGTCGAGAGCGAGATGCTCACCCTGCGCAACGCGTCCGACAAAATCCAAGAGATCGTCGAAATCGTCGCCGGCATTGCCGACCAGACGAACTTGCTCGCCCTCAACGCCGCCATCGAAGCGGCGCGTGCCGGGGAGCAGGGCCGTGGATTTGCGATCGTCGCGGACGAAGTGCGCAAACTCTCGGAGCAGACCAAAGAGTCTGTCACCGGCGTCACCGGCTTGATTGCAGAAACCAAGCAAGGCATCTTGCACATGGCCGATTCGCTTCAATCGGTGAAGGAACTGGTGGAACAGAGCGTTCGGGAAATCGATGTCGTGAACCATTCATTCGACCACATCTTCACCTCCATGACCGAGTTGAAGGGGCAGACCAACGCCATCGACGCTGAATTGCACAGTTTCGCAAACGTGATCGAAGAAATCAACATGGCGGTCTCCACCGTGGCGTCCTCGGCGGATGAACTCGCGGAGATCGCGGCAACCATCTAAAACAGAAAGTACGCCAGTGTGAAAAAGCGGCCCATGCACGTGGGGGCCGCTTTTTTAGCGGAGAGGGAGTCGGAGAGGATGAAACGGTTGTGCATCACGCCATGTGGGGCGAAAAAGATCTGGGACAAGCAACCCGACGCGGGAGACACGCGGGCGGAGGATGTGTACATCGGTGCGTTTGCCAAGGCGTGCCAAGCGTATGCGGGCACTTTTTTTGAGCAGTGGGTGGTCTTGTCGGCGAAACACGGGGTGTTGTTGCCGGACGACATGCTGCGAGAGAATTATGATGTTTCGTTCACGTCAGACTCCGCTCTGGTGATTTCGGTGGAGATGTTACGGGAACAGTGGTTGGCGCGCGGATTTGGTGATGTCGAGGAAGTTGTCGTGCTCGGTGGCAAGAAATACGCACGCGCCGTGGAGAGATACTTCCGAGATTGGCACTTGCAACCGCGTATCGTGTTGCCCCTTCAAGGGTATCGCGGGATTGGTTATATGTTGCAAGCGTTGAACGCTTCCGTGCTTGAAGGACGGGAATTGGACACGCTCCCCACATAGTCAGGCTCTTAATCGCATAATTATTTACAATTGGTCATGACAACCCAGAGTTTACCTGTCATAATGGGCAATGGAGTATGTGTTCTCGTGGAGGAATTGCTGTGTCCAAGGATTTGCTTTTGAACTTGTTGCTGATCCTGACGCCGATTTTCGTGTATCAGGTGTTTCAGATGGAACGTGTTTCAACGAAAAAGCCTCATTTGGATCAATGGTTGATCGGCCTGTTGTACGGGATTGCTTGTGACCTGTGTATGGTATTTCCGATTGCCTTCGGAGAAGATTTCTTGTGGGACTTGCGCTGGGTGCCTTTCTTGATTGCGGTTCTCTATGGAGGATGGCGCAGCGGGTTGGTGGCCGCGCTGCTCTTGCTCGGATATCGATTGTATCTGGGGGGCGGGATCTCCTTTTATTCGGTCGTGGTGTGTTTGCTCATCGTCTTCACTTGCACGATGTTGATTCGCAGGCGTTATCTTAGTTACAATCGCAGTCAGAAAGTCTTGTGCTCCCTCGGACTGTCGTTGACGACGTTTTTATTTATGATGGCGTCGATTTGGTATGTGTTTGACGCGAAGAGCCAAGTGGAGTATCTGGTTGGACGAGGCTGTGCGTTTTATTGGATGTACGCGGGTCTTTATATGTTTGCGATGACCTTCTCTGTGCTGTTGATCGAGAATCTTATGGAAAGCGCCCGGATGCGTGAAGAAATTCGCAAGTCGGAGAAATTGAACATCATCTCCGATCTCGCGGCGTCGATCGCACATGAAGTGCGCAATCCGTTGACCGTTGTGCGCGGCTTCATCCAACTCGCCCAGTCGACGATGGACGAAGACAACCGCCGCTACATGCGGACGGCCATCTCGGAGCTCGATCGTGCCGAGTTCATCATTTCGGATTACTTGAATTTCGCCAAGCCGGAGCTTGAACATCTCGAACGGGTGAACATCGCCGTCGAAGTGCGGAACATCGTGACGTTCATGACGTCGTACGCTACGATGCAAGCGGTGGAATTGACTCTCGATGTAGAAGATACGCTCTACGTGTTCGTGGACAAGGTCAAGTTCAAGCAAGTGATTATCAACCTCGTCAAAAACTCCGTCGAAGCGATTCGCCAAGGCGGACGCATCGAAGTGCGGGCCCACCGCAACGGAGATTGCGTGCAAGTGACGGTGATCGACAACGGCGAAGGGATGACCGCGGAACAAGTGGAGCGTCTCGGCAAACCGTTCTATTCCACGAAGGAAAAAGGAACCGGACTCGGCCTCATGGTGACGTTTCGCATCGTCGAAGCGATGTCGGGCACACTGACATTCGAGTCGGAAAAAGGGCGTGGCACGCAAGCGACGATCACCGTCCCGTTCGCCACCAAGAAGGACAATTTCAAGAGGAGGAATCACGATGCCGGAGATGAGAGCAGCCACGACGAATGACCTAGACGCTCTCTTGGAGATCTACAGAGCTGTGATTCGCCGCATGCAGGCGGGCGGCAACGACCAATGGGACGATACATATCCGAATCGCACCGTATTGGAAGCAGACCTCGCAGCGGGCACCCTGTTTGTATGTGTGGACGAGGACGAGAAGTTGCTCGGTGCCGTCGTGCTCAACGAATCGATCGATGAGCCGTACTCGCAGATTCAATGGGACGATGCGCAAGGCAAGTGGCTGGTCGTTCACCGCTTGGCCGTCCATCCCGACACGCAGGGACGAGGCATCGGGCGCGATCTGATGGGATTCGCCGAACAGTGGGGCCTCGAGAACGGATACAGCTCGATTCGTCTCGACACCTACTCCCGCAACAAAGCGGCGGTGGCCTTGTACTTGCGTCTGGGCTATGTGTGGAAGGGCGAGATTCACTTCCAGGATCGTCGAGCAGAGCCGTATGTGTGTTTTGAGAAGGAATTGGGAAAAGCTGACGTCGCGCGCTGACGTCAGTTTTTTTTTGTAACCAATTTAAATTTCGGTCGTCTAATCTGCGAAATCAGGAAGAAGAGAAACGGGGTGCTTCATTATGCAAGAGGAGTGGGAAGACGTATACGCGAACCACGTGGAGGCTGTGTTTCGCTATCTCATGTGCTTCCTTGGCCATCGAGAGGACGCTTTGGATTTGTCACAAGAGACGTTCGTAAAAGCGTTTGGGAGATGGAAGAGTTTCACGGGGAGTTCCTCTCTGCGCACGTGGCTGATCGCCATCGCGCACAATCTCGCCGTCGACCGCGTGCGCAAAGCGGAACGCCAGAGACTTTTGCAAAAACTCCTGCGCCAGCAACCGACGCAGGGAGTCGAGATGCCGGAGGAGATCGCACAAATGAACGAAGCGCGCCAAGAACTCTACCTGCACATCCGGCACTTGAAGGCGGATCATCGGGCCGTGGTTGCCTTACGCGGGTTGCAGGAGTTTTCGGTGCAAGAGGCGGCAGACATCCTCGGCTGGACGGAAAGCAAAGTCAAAGTCACGTACCACAGGGCGATCAAGTCGCTGAGCGGACACTACAAGGAGGGTGAACAGAATGTCTATGAGGTGGTCTGATCAAGAGCCGAAAGTCGTCGAGGACCTGCAAGAACTGTCTCCGTTCCACCTGTCGCAAGAGGAGCGCCACGAGATGTGGCAGAACATCCGCCGCCGCGTGCCCAAGCAAAAATCGAGGCAGCGCAATCGACGATTCACCGCAGCGGGAGTGGTCGCAGCCGCCTGTGCCGTTCTGGTCGTGGGGGCTGTACAGAGCGATTGGCTGCCGGTGGGAAATCAGGCGAGTTTGCCAAAACATGCAACGGGGCAACCTGTCGACTTCCAAGTGGGGTTCGATGCCTTGTATGAAGTACAAGGAGCGCCCACGACAGAAGGTTTGCAAGCAACGGTGGCCACTCTCCAGAATCGCTTGGATCAAACCGGTGTGAAGCGCGGCGTCGTGACCATCGTCGATCCCTCGCATGTCCGTGTGCAAACAACGGGAGAGGTGGACGCGGAGGCGTTACGCGCTCTGCTGACCCAGACGGCGAAGGTGGAGTTTAAGTCGGAGGACGGTACGGTGCTTGCGACGGGAACCGACTTGCAATCAAATGCGACTGCGATGATCGACCCGCAAACCAAACTGCCTCAAGTGCAGATTGAGTTCAAAAACCCGGCCCTGTTCAAAACGATCACGGAAAAAAACATCGGCCATCGTCTCTCGATCTGGCTGGACAATCACATGGTCGCCAATCCGATGATTCAAACCTCAATTGCAGACGGAAAAGCGGTGATCAACGGGTTCAAAGACGAGGCGGATGCGAAAAAGAGTACCGCCCTTATCAACAACGCCGTTCTGCCCTACCCGCTTCTCGAACAGAGCGTCACGACCACGGGAAACTAAAAAGCGGGAGTGCCGCAGCGGCACTCCCGCTTTTTCGCTAGTTGTGCAACTCTTCTGTAACTTCTGTGTGATACGCTTCAGGTAGAAAGGGGGACTATTACGTGTTTTTAGACATCTTAGCTATTCTGGTCTCGTTGGGGTTGCTGATGTTCGTTGCCTACCGCGGGTATCCGGTCATCATCTTCGCCCCGATCTTCGCACTGTTGGCGGCAGGGCTTTCGGGCCTCGCTCTCATGCCAAGCTACAGTGAATCGTTTATGACGCAAGCTGCGAACTATGTGAAATCTTATTTTCCTATCTTTCTCTTGGGAGCAATCTTTGGCAAGGTGATGGAGATGAACGGGGCGGCGGCCTCCATTGCGCACAACGTCGTCAAGGCGATCGGCTCGAAGCGGGCCATCCTTGCCGTTGTGCTCGCGTGCGGCATCCTCACCTACGGCGGCGTCTCGCTGTTCGTCGTTGCATTTGCCGTGTATCCGTTTGCAGCGGCGCTGTTCCGCGAAGCTGACATCCCGAAACGCCTGTTGCCGGGCACGATTGCCCTCGGAGCGTTCACTTTCACGATGGACGCACTGCCGGGCACTCCGCAAATTCAGAACATCATCCCGACCGCAGTGTTTGGCACCGATGCGTATGCCGCACCGGTTGTGGGGATCATCGGAGGTCTGCTGGTCTTCACCTGCGGCTTGCTCTGGCTGGAACGTCGTCGTCGACAAGCGGCGGCTGCCGGAGAGGGCTACGGCACCGGGCATCGCAACGAGCCGGAGGTAGTTCAAGCTCAACTCGAAGCGGCTGCCACAGGAGTAAGCAAGGGTGTTGTTGAGCAGCCGAAGTACATGAGCATCTGGTTGGCGTTGTTGCCGCTGGTCGTCGTCCTTGTGCTGAACTATGTGTTCTCCCGCACGGGTTTGGGTGCCGACAAGTGGTATGACGCTGGGATGTTGAAACAGACGTTCAAGATCGAAAACGTGAAAAACATCGTGTCGTCTTGGGCTCTGATCGGCGCACTGACGACCGGAGTTGTGGTCGCTCTGCTGATCAATGCACGCGAAGTAAAAGGCAAGCTCGCCGGCGGGCTGACCGCTGCGGCGGCGGGGGCACTCCTCGCGATCTTCAACACTGCATCCGAAGTAGGTTTTGGCAACGTCATCAAAACTCTGCCGGGCTTCAGCGGCATTCGTGACGCAATCCTCGGCGGTGGCAGCCATCCGTTGCTTTCCGAAGCGCTGGCGGTGAACGTGTTGGCAGGGATCACCGGTTCGGCATCGGGCGGTCTCTCGATTGCACTCGATGTCATGGGCAAGCAGTATCTCGCCCTCGCCAATGCAACCGGCCTCTCGCCGGAACTGTTGCATCGGATCGCTTCGATGGCTTCCGGCGGTATGGACACTCTGCCGCACAACGGCGCGGTTATCACGCTGTTGGCGATCACCGGGTTGACCCACCGTCAGTCGTACAAGGACATTTTTGCCATTACCGTGGTGAAAACGCTTACCGTCTTCCTGTTGGCAGGCGTGCTGTCGATCTTCTAAAAGTTGTAGGAGCAAGACCGGTTCCCGGAGAGGGGGCCGGTCTTTTTTTCATTTCCACATAGGACGAAACGTGCGCCGCATACAAACCTTTTGAAGAAGAAGTCTGTCGGAAGGGGTTGGTGTGCAGTGGGTGCGGTTGGACGGAGCGTCCCGCGCAAGGAGTCGTATGACAAAGTGGAAGGGCGGGCGAGGTATGTACGGGATCGCCCGCTGGTCGGGCTGTTGCATGGCAAGATCGTGAAAAGTCCACATGCTCATGCGAAAATTCTCTCTTATGATCTGCGGGAAGCATTGAACACGCCGGGGGTGCGGGCGGTGCTGACGGGGCAGGACTGTCACGTGTTGACGGGAGATTTGCTGGCCGACCGTCCGGTGCTCGCGTATCAGAAAGTGCGCTATCACGGGGAGCCCGTGGCGGTCGTGATCGCCGACAGCGAGCAAACGGCGTGGAAAGCGGCACAATTGGTGCATGTGGAGTATGAGGCGTTGCCCGTGGTGAACTCGCCGAGCAGTGCGTTGATGCCGGGAGCACCGTTGGTGCATGAGAAAGTGGGCGAGTACAAGCGGTACGGGGACGTCTACCCGGTTCAGGGGATGAACATCGCCCATCATCTCAAGATTCGCAAAGGGGACTATAAGCGTGGATGGGCCGAAGCGGATGTGACGGTCGAGGGCTTCACTTCGTTTCGTCCGTCTGACCACATTCCATTGGAACCAAGAGCCGCCCGAGCGGAGATCATGCCGGACGGTGAGATTCACATCCATGCCTCTACACAAGCTCCGTTTATCATAAAAAAGTTTTTTGCACGGTACTTTGACATCGATCCGGGACACTTGGTGGTGCATGTTCCCTTTGTCGGCGGCGGGTTTGGCGGCAAGGGTGCGGTGCAGTTGGAGTTCATCGCCTATTGCGCGTCCCTTGCGGTCGGCGGGCGGATGGTGGAAGTTTCGAACACACGGGAGGAAGACATGATCTCCTCGCCGTGCCACATCGGATTGGAAGCCCAGGTGAAACTGGCAGCGACGAGTGACGGACGCTTGACGGCGGCGCAGATCACCTATCTGTGGGACGGCGGGGCGTATGGCGACATGGCGGCGGTTATGGCGAAGGCGGGCGGAACGGATTGCACGGGACCGTATCGCATTCCGAATTTGTGGGCGGACTCGCTTTGTGTGTACACCAACCATACGTATGCGACGTCGTTTCGGGGATTTGCTCATCCGGAGCTTACGTTTGCCATCGAGCGGACGATGGATTTGCTGGCGAAGAAGCTCGGCATGGACCCGTTGGCTTTACGGGAGTTGAACGCCATCGGACCGGGGGATACGACGCCGACACAAGTCGAGCTGGATCACAGCAACATCGGGAATTTGCCTGCCTGCATTGATCGTCTGCGGGAGTTGATGGACTGGGAGAGCGGACAGATGCAAGTGTTGCCAAACGGGCGTGTACGGACGAAAGGAATTGCAACTTTGTGGAAAACGTCTTCGACGCCGACCGACGCCGGAGCGGGTGCCGTGTTGATTTTCAACAGTGACGGCAGCGTGAACCTCATGAATGGCGTGGTGGAGATCGGACAGGGCACCAAGACAGGGCTGGCGCAGATTGCGGCCGAGCGTTTGACGATCGATGTCAGCCACGTGCATGTGTCGTATGAAGTGAACACCAAGACGAACCCAACCCACTGGAAGACGGTCGCTTCCTCCTCCACGATGTTGGCGGGACGTGCGGTGATCGATGCGGCAGACGATGCGATTCGGCAGTTGAAATACAACGCCTCGCTGGTGCTGAACGTGCCGCCCGAAGCGTTGGATCTCGCCCAGGGGCGTGTGTTCGTTCGGGAGAATCCGAAGCAAGGCTTGGAGTTCAAAGAGATTGCGATGGGCTATCAATTTCCAAACGGGCTGACGATCGGCAAGCAGGTGATCGGACGGGGCAGCTACATCGTCCAATTGACGAATCTCGATCCGGAGACAGGTGCCGGAAAACCGGGCCCGCAATGGGCGGTGGCGGCGCAAGGCGTGGAGGTGGAGTTTGATCCGGTCGAGTGCCGATACCAAGTGCTTCGTGCGTACACGGTGCTCGACGGGGGTGTGATCATCAACCACCAAGCAGCTGTGACCCAGATGACGGGCGGCATGTCGATGGGCTTGAGCTGGGCTACGCGCGAATCTTTTCTCTATGACGAAAAAGCGAGGGTGCTGAACCCGCAGCTGCGTTTTTATAAAATTACACACTTTGGCGAGAATCCGGAGTTTGTCGTCGACTTCGTGCAGACGCCCTATGAAGAGGGACCGTATGGAGCACGCGGGATCGGAGAGTACGGAGTGATCGGGATGGCGGGAGCTCTCTCCAATGCCCTGTCACTGGCGGCGGGCGTGGAATTGCTTCATCTGCCGTTGACGCCGGAGTCGATTTGGCGGGCGAGAGGAGGAGGCTCATGATCCCGTTTGACTTTGAGTACTATCGTCCGCACAGCATTCAAGAAGCGGTGGAGAAGTTTCATGCTCTGAGAGCGGAGGGGCGTCAACCGATCTACTTTTCCGGGGGTACGGAAATCATTACGTTTGGACGGATTGGACATTTGGTTACAGACGCAGTTTTGGATATCAAGAGCATCCCGGAGTGCAACGCGTTGGGGTGGTCGGGAGATCAGTTGGTGCTCGGGGCGGCGTTGACGTTGAATCGGGTGACGGAGTCGGGCGTTTTTCCCCTGCTGGGTGAGGTGTTGCGGCATACGGCGGACCACACGACGCGCAACAAAATAACGCTCGGCGGCAACCTCTGTGCGGCGATTCCATATCGAGAAGCGGTGTTGCCGTTTTTGTTGGGAGACAGTTATGCGGTGGTGGCGGGGTGGCAAGGCAATCGGGTTGTGCCTATGCACGACTTGCAGGTGGAACCGGGGGAGCTGTTGGTGCAAGTCTGGACGGAGCGACAGGCGACACGCTGGCAGTCTGTGACGATCAAGAAAACCAAGCAGGAGGAAGTCGATTACCCACTCGTTCGTCTCGCGCTCGTTCACGACGGGCAAGGGGTGCGAGCGGCGTTCAGCGGGGTGTGTGAAGCGCCGTTTCGATCTTGGGAGATGGAAGCGGTGTTGAATCAGTCGGGAGTTTCGTTGGAGGCGCGAATCTCCGAAGCGATCCGCCATTTGCCCGGGCCGGTGGTCAACGACTATCTCGGATCGGCTGACTATCGGGTGTTTGTGTTGCACAACACCTTGCGTGAAGCGTTGATGAAGTTGGAAGGAGGACAGTACCGATGAAGGAGGTTACGGGGCGATACGGGTTGCGCGTACATGTGAACGAAGAAACCTACAACCTCCATGTACGGGCGGCCGATACGCTGCTCTACGTGTTGCGGGAGCAGTTGGGGCTGACGGGGACGAAATCCGGTTGTGAAAACGGGGACTGCGGTTCCTGCACGGTGTTGGTGGACGGGACACCGCTCAATTCCTGCCTGACGTTGGCGGTGGAGGTGCATGAGCGCAAGGTTACGACAGTGGAGGGACTTCGAGGCTCCTCTGTGCAAGATGCCTTCGTCAAACACTGGGCGTTTCAGTGCGGATTCTGCACACCGGGGTTTCTCTGCAACGCGCAAGGGTTGATCAACCAACATCCTCGTGCGGATGAGGCGACGATCAAGGAATGGTTGCAGTCCAACTTGTGCCGTTGCACCTCCTACCACGAAATTCACGAAGCGGTGAAGTCGGTGGTGCGCGAGGAGGAGTCGTAAGATGACAGATGTGCCACGCTTGTTGCAGGTGGTCGCCGAATGCGAGACACCGGGTCTTCTGGCAACGATCGTGCATGTGGAGGGCTCGGCGTATCGCAAGGCGGGGGCGGTGATGGTGTTTTTTGCCGACGGCACGACGTGCGGGGTGTTGAGTGCGGGCTGTTTGGAGCAGGACGTGGCCGAACGCGTGGCGTCGGTTTGGAGTCGCGGAGTGGCGCAGACGGTGGTGTTCGATCTACGAGCGGAAGACGATCTGTCGTGGGGCCAGGGGCCGGGCTGCAACGGCCAAGTGACGGTGTTGTTGGAGCCGTTGGATGGGCGGTTGCGTGCGGAGTTGGAATTCGTGCGAGAAAAATTGGAGCGCGGCGAGGAGGTGGAAGTTTGCAAGCGGTATGACGGGGGCGAGTTTGTACAGCGCTATGAGCCTCGTCCCCGTCTGGTGTTGTTGGGAGCCGGTCCGGATGCCCGACCGGTGGCAACGATGGCGACACAGGCGGGATTCTCCGTCACGGTGGCAGACTGGCGGGAGGGATTTTGTAAAAAAGAGTGGTTTCCGAAAGCGGAGAGTTTGGTTGTGGACCGGGCAGAGTTGTTGCTCAGTCGGGTGGAGCTGACGGCAAGAGATTATGTGGTGTTGATGACACACCACTATCAACATGACCGCTTGCTGTTGCGAGGGCTTCTCGCGCACGACCTGCGCTATCTCGGTGTTCTCGGTCCACGCAGACGGACGGCACGACTGCTTGGTGGCCAAGAAGTGGAAGTGCCGGAGATCGTGCATTCCCCCGTCGGTCTCGCCATCGGTGCAGAAGGGCCGGAGGAGATTGCGGTGAGCATCGTCGCAGAGTTGGTTCAAGCTCGCAGGTGCAGGGGGGCGCGGTCATGATCGTTTGCCTGTATCTCGCCGCCGGTTTGAGCAGCCGTTTGCAAGGTCACAAACTTTCACTACCACTAGGAGGGCGACCTCTCGGGAGTTGGGCCTTGGAGGCGGCGATGGAATCGCGGATAGAGGAGGTCTTGGCGGTGACGCGGGAGGCAGGTCGTCCGGAGTGGTTGCCGACAGATGTAGAGCCTGAGGTTGGCACCCGTCTCTCGCTCCTTCACTGTCCAGTCTCTTGGCGGGGGCAGTCGCGGTCGATCATCAGCGGTGTGCGAGCGGCGCAAGAGCGGGGGGCGGAGGGTGTTTTGATCTTGCTCGCCGACCAGCCCTTGGTGACGTCGGAGATGATCAACTCCCTGATTGATCGTTTCCAAACCACCGACCCGCCCCCCGCGTTCGTCGCCGCCTCTCTCGACGGTGTCGCCCGCCCGCCGGTACTTCTCTCCAAGTCACTTTTTCCCGATTTGCTGTCTCTTCAAGGGGACCAAGGCGCACGAAACATCTTGCGAGGTCGTCACGCCGACGGTGTCCTCGTTCCGTTTTCCGACACCCTGCTGTTCGCAGACGTGGATACTGAAGAGGACTACCAAACCCTGCTTCAACGAAAAAAAGGAGTCTGATCCGCGGCGCGGGCCAGACTCCCTTTTTTTCAGATCGGAATGTCTTCCTTGGTAATTTGGCGCTTCAAGAGCATCGTCATGGCGACCGCCCACGCCAGCGGGGTGTTGCCGTTCGGTGTCTTGCCGCCGGTGTAGAGCTCTGGGACTTGGCCGTCTTCGGGGATGATGCGCTGGGTCTTCACCCAATACGCGCGTGCCATCTCGTCTTCGCCAAGCACGGCGTAACACATGCCAAGCCACGGAAACCCGAAACACCACTCCGCTTCTTGCTCGTCTTTGTAGTAGAGGTCGTGCTTGTAGCGAATCACGCCGTAGGTGCGCTCCAATTGTCCGGTGACCATCGCGAGGATGCGTTTCGCCATGTTGCGGTCGACCAGTTGGTAGGGGTAGATCAGGGAAAGCAGGGCGAGGTCGGTTTCCTTGGTGGCACTTTCGCGGGGCAGGAGGTGGCGCAGGGTGCGCTCGCCGTTCTCGATCAACCAATCCGGCACATACGCGAGCATCTTGACCGCCCGCAGTCCGGCAACACAGGCTCCGATCGAAGAAGCATGCACTTCCATGTTCTCCTCCCACATGCCGTTGTCGTGCGCTTCCCAGTATTCAAGAGTCTGCAAGTAGTTGACCAACTTCTGCAGAATTGCTCGGTCCATCGTGTCGCGGAACATGCGCTTGCCCACGCGCACGCCCTCGCCGACGCCCCAGAGGAACAGGCCGATGGAGTCGTTCTGGGCATGTCCCCAGGGTTCCATGCGCTCGGTGAGGTCTTTGTTGTAGCGGGCGTGGATGTGTTCGTAGAGGTAGGCAGGCTTCTGCTGGGTATGGATGTCCAGCTTCCACTCGTAGCGGCGGAACAGGTCGAACAACGCATAGAACGCGGTCGTGTACCGCTCGCAGTCGGTCTGCAAGTATGGCAGCACACAGTAGACAACGTCGCGAATCCACACGTAGCTGTAATCGGAAGAGGTGGATGCGGTGTACGCGCCGTTCTCAAGTCTCATCGTCTCCAACACGGAATGAAGAGTATTCATAAGTTCGTTCTCACCCCTCGTTTCAATCTCTTGTCTCTTAATTTACCACGAAATTCGGAAAAATAAAATCACCTTAACATGTAATCGCTTACACGGAGGTGAAAAAAAGAACCACTGCCGCGAGCGCGGCGGTGGTTCTCTTTTTCTAGACATGTTGGTAGAGGTCGCGGTACTGTTTCGCCGATTCTGACCAGGAGAAGTCGCGTTGGCGGCCGTTCTCGATGATCTGCTCCCAGGTGTGGCGGTCGTGCCAGAGCGAGACGGCACGTTGGATGGTGTGGAGCATGTCGTGGGCGTTGTAGTTCGCAAACGAGAAGCCGTTGCCAACGTGAGTCTCTTCGTTGTAGGACTGCACAGTGTCCACCAAACCGCCCGTCTCGCGGACGATGGGGACAGAGCCATAGCGCAGGGCGAGCAGCTGAGAGAGGCCGCACGGTTCAAACTTCGAGGGCATCAAGAACAGGTCGGAAGCTGCGTAGATACGGCGGGCAAATCCTTCGTCGAATTTGATCTGCGTGGAGACAAGATGCGGGTGCTGCCGCGCCGCATCGAGGAAAGCTTGCTCGTAATGCGCGTCTCCGGTGCCGAGGATGATCAGTTGGGCATCGTGTTGCAGGAGTTCCGGCAACACGTGGAGGATCAGGTCGAAGCCTTTTTGCTCGACGAAACGGGAGATGATCGCGATCATCGGGACGTCAACGCGTATGGGGAGACCCAGTTCCTCTTGCAAGTGGACTTTGTTCTGCTCCTTGGCTTTGAGAACTTCCTCAATCGACCCGTCGTTTGAAAAATGCACGGGGAGGTTGCCGTCCGTCGCAGGGTTGTAGCTGTCATAGTCGATTCCGTTCACGATGCCTACGAGGTCTTCGCGACGCTTGCGCAAGAGACCGTCGAGGGTGGCACCGTAAAAGTCGGTTTGGACCTCGCGGGCGTAGGTAACGGATACGGTCGTGACTTTGTCTGCGAAGTTCAACCCGCCCTTCATATAGTTGAGGGAGTCGTAGTAGCCGATCCCGTCGTCTGCGAGGTGTTCGTTGCCAAGTCCGATCAGGTCGCCGAGCACGGAGCTTGGGAACACGCCTTGGTAGAGCAGGTTGTGGATGGTGTAGACCGTCTTGATTTCGTGGTAGAAGGGGTCGTGCTGGAAGTCCACTTTCAAGAGAAACGGCACCAGTCCGGCTTGCCAATCGTGGCAGTGCAGCACATCTGGGCGGAATCCTTCGAGGTGCGGCAGGGCCATCAACACCGCTCGGGAGAAGAAAGCGAATCGCTCCGCTTCATCCGCGTGCCCGTAGATGGCGCCGTCGCGCTTGAAATAGTATTCGTTGTCGAGGAAGTAGTAGGTGATCCCGTTGTCTTTGAGGACTTCAATTCCGCAGTATTGGTTGCGCCAGCCGACCGGCACATGGAGAACATACTGCAATTCCATACGGTTGCGGAAGTGTTCCGGGATTTTGGAATACTTTGGAAGTATTACCCGCACGTCCAGTTCTTGACGGGCAAGTTCTTGCGGCAGAGCCCCGATCACATCGGCCAGCCCGCCTGTTTTGATAAAAGGCGCTCCTTCCGAAGCGACATGCAAGATCTTCATCTCGTCCCCTCCTGCATCAGATGGTGCTGCGTTTGTTGATCACGACCGGTTCTGTGGCATTGCCGATCAGAGATTGACCGCGCTTGATGCAGACTTCCTTGTCGAGGATCATGTTTTCGACCACGGCGTCTGCGCCGATTTCGCACTCCTGCATGATGATCGAGTTGCGAATGACGGCGCCCTTGGCGACTTTGACTCCGCGGAAGAGAATCGAGTTCTCCACTTGACCTTGAACGATGCATCCGTTGGCGATCAACGAGTTGCGCACATCTGCCGTTTCGATGTATTTGGTCGGCGGCTCGTCTTTGATCTTGGTGTAGACCAATCCCGGTTGGAAGAACAAACCTTTCCAAACTTCCGGGTCCAAGAGGCGCATGCTTTGGTTGTAGTAGGAAGTCGTGCAGTTGATGATCGAGAGGTGACCTTGGTGCTGGAAGGCGTGGACGGAGACGTTGTTGATGTTTTGGATGAGCAAGCTCTCCGTCAAGTCGTATTGTTCATTCTCTGCACATTGCTCGATCAATTCAACGAGCAGGGATTTGTTGATGATGAACGTTTCCATGTAGACGTTGCCGGTGTCGAAGTCTGAAGACATGCCGCGCACGCGTTGGTGTTCGTCTACCTCTACTTGGTAGCAGTTCGAGAGGTCTACGGTGTCCGGGTCCACACGGTTGTAGAGCATGGTGATGTCAGCTTCCGAGTCGATGTGGAATTGCAGGGCCTCTGCATAGTTGACGTTGCAGATCATGTGGCTGCGGCAGACGATGACATACTCTTCCTTGGAGCGGTTGAAGTAGTCGATGTGGCCGTGGAAGTTTTGCAGGTCGCCTTTGTATTCTTGGGTCGGGAATTCGATGGCGGGCGGGAGCACGAACAAGCCGCCGATCTTGCGGTCCAATTGCCACTCCTTGCCGGAGCCCAAGTGGTCCATCAGCGAACGGGATTTGTTGAGCGTGAACACGGCGACTTTGGAGATGCCGGTGTTCGCCATGTTGGAGAGGGTGAAGTCGATCAAGCGGTAACGTCCGCCAAACGGCACAGAAGCGATGGAGCGGTTGCGGGTCAAGTCGTCGAGCATGGAGTGCGGCTTGCCGAGGTTGATGACACCGATCACGTTTTTCATGAAATGGTTCCTCCTGGTCCTCAGTCCTAGTTCTTGATCTTCGCGTTGGCCGGGATGAACGAGTCTTCCCCAATCAACGTGATCGGCGCATGTTCTCCTTCGACGCCGATGGTGCAGTTGTCTCCGATCACAGTGCCTTCTGCGATGATCGTTTTGTAGATTTTCACGTTCTGGCCGATGCGGACGTTTGGCATGATGATCGAATCCTTGATCATCGACTTCTCTCCGACGTGTACGCCGTAGAACAGGACAGAGTGGTCGACGTTGCCAAACACCATGCAGCCTTCGTTGACCAAGGATTGCTTGACCGAAGCGTAAGGTGCAATGTATTGCGGCGGTTGATTCGGGTTGACGGAGTAGATGCGCCATTCGTTGTCATGCAAGTTGAGTGTCGGGTACGCTTCGAGCAAGTCCATGTTCGCTTCCCAGAGCGACTCGATGGTGCCGACGTCCTTCCAGTATCCTTGGAAGCGGTGTGCGTAGAGGTCTCGTTCTTCTTGCAACATACGCGGGATGATGTCTTTGCCGAAGTCGTTGGAGGAGTAGGGATTCTCGTCATCGCGCACGAGGTAGCTTTTCAACACGTCCCAGTTAAAAATGTAGATCCCCATCGAAGCGAGGTTGGTTTTGGGGTTTTTCGGTTTTTCCTCGAATTCGGTGATGCGGTCCGCTCCGTCGACGTTCATGACGCCAAAACGGCTTGCTTCTTGCCAGGGTACTTCGATCAATGCGATGGTCGCTTCCGCGCCGCGCTTTTTGTGCTCATCGAGCATCTTGTCGTAGTCCATTTTGTAGATGTGGTCGCCGGAGATGACGAGCACGTACTGTGGGTTGTAACGCTCGATGTAGAACATGTTTTGGAAAATGGCGTTGGCGGTGCCTTTGTACCAGTTGCCGCCCTTTTGCTGGACATAGGGCGGGAGGACCGTCACACCGCCGTTGGCGCGGTCGAGGTCCCATGAGGTGCCGATGCCGAGATAGGAGTTCAAGATCAGCGGTTGGTATTGGGTCAGCACGCCGACCGTGTCGATGCCGGAGTTTGAGCAGTTGCTAAGGGTGAAATCGATAATGCGGTACTTCCCGCCAAAGGGAACAGCTGGCTTGGCCAGTTTTTGCGTGAGCGCGCCGAGACGACGACCTTCGCCACCTGCGAGCAGCATTGCGATGATTTCCTTGCGTTGCATTACGATTTCCCCTTTCGTTGTGCTTTCTGCTTCTTGAGCATCACGATCCCAAGTGGGGGGACGGTGATGCGGAGGCTGTACGGTTGGTTGTGCATCCCGTGTTTCAGTGTGGACAGAACGCCGGGGTTGAGTTTTCCGGAGCCGCCGTAGCGCGGATCGTCGCTGTTCAACACCTCGACGTACTTGCCGGATTTGGGCACGCCCAATCGGAAGTCGCGGTGCTCCATCGTGTGGAAGTTGCAAAGCACGATGACTTGGTCAGAAGGTTTTTTCCCGATCCGGCGGTAGAGGGCGATGCTTTGGTGTTTGTTGTCGGCATCGATCCATTGGTATCCGCTCGGTTCGTGGTCTAGTTCCCAGAGGGCGGGTTCCTCACGGTACAGGTGGTTCAGGTCTCTGACGAATGTGCGCATCTGGTGGTGTTTCTCGTAGTCCAGCAAGCCCCAGTCCAGTTCGGTCTCGTCTTTCCATTCATCATATTGACCGAACTCGCCGCCCATGAAGAGCAGTTTTTTGCCCGGATGGGTGTACATATAGCCGTATAAAACCCGAAGATTGGCAAACTTCTGCCAATAGTCGCCCGGCATTTTGTTTAAGAGCGACTTCTTGCCATGCACGACTTCGTCATGCGAGAGCGGGAGCAGGAAGTTCTCGGAGTACGCATAGAGGATGGAAAATGTCAGCAGGTCGTGGTGGTGTTGGCGGCGGGTCGGTTGTGTTTCCATGTACTTGAGGATGTCGTTCATCCAACCCATGTTCCATTTGAAGTTAAAGCCGAGTCCCCCGAGGTAGGTCGGGCGTGAGACCAGCGGCCATTCGGTCGAGTCCTCCGCCATCATCAATGCGTGTGGATAGGATTCGAACATCACTTCATTGAGTTTTCGCAGGAACTCCACCGCTTCCAAATTCTCTGTACCCCCGTGGATGTTGGGAGACCATTCGCCGTTCGGTTTGCAGAAGTTCAAGTAGAGCATCGAAGCGACGGCGTCGATGCGCAGGCCGTCGAGATGGTAGACGTCCATCCAGAACAACGCGTTGGAGATCAAGAAGGAGATCACTTCCGGACGACCGAAGTCAAACGACAGCGTGCCCCACTGCGGCTTCTCCGCTTTGCGCCAATCGGCGTACTCGTAACACGGAGTCCCGTCGAAGCGGCGCAGACCGTGTGCGTCCTTGGTAAAGTGGCCGGGCACCCAATCGAGGATGACGCCGAGACCACGCTGGTGCGCTTGGTCGACGAAATACATAAAGTCGTGCGGGGTGCCGAATCGGGACGTCACCGCGAAGTAGCCGGTAATCTGGTAGCCCCATGAACGGTCGTAAGGATGCTCGGCGAGCGGCATCAGTTCGAGATGGGTATAGCCGAGGTCGCACACATAATCGAGAAGTTCGTCGGCCAGTTCGCGGTAGGTGTAGAACTCACCGTTTTGTTTTTTCTTCCAAGAGCCAAGGTGGACTTCGTAGATGTTGACGGGACGGTTGTAGACCGGCTTTTTCTGCAGCTGCTTCTGTTTGCGTTGCCAAGTTTGGTCTCCCCACGAATAGCCGTTCAAGTCGTACACGCGCGAGGCGGTGTTCGGTCGAACTTCGGCGTGAAACGCGTAGGGGTCTGATTTCAGCAAGACCTCACCGGTTTGGGTGAGCAATTCGTACTTGTAGAGGGTGCCGATGGGCAAGTCCGGGATGAAGCCGGACCAGACGCCGGGGTCGGTCACTCGTGTTAATTCGTGCTGATCTCCAGACCAATCGTTAAAGTCTCCCACGACCCGCACGGCACGGGCATTGGGGGCCCAGACTGTGAAGCGTACACCCTCCACGCCTTGCAGCACAGCGGGGTGTGCGCCCATCGTTCGGTAGCTCTGTGTCAAGTTGCCTTGGTGAAACAGAAACAGATCATACTCACTTGGCATACAGACCGACATGCACTTTCCACCTGCTTTTAACAAGGATAATAATTACATATAAAGAAAAGGTAAATTATACTTCTATCTAGTTTACCACATCTAAACGCTATGCCATAGCGTTCAGGAGGCATGTTTTTTTAATACAAGACACTCACTTCAAATCCCTTTGTCGAGATTTGACACGTGAGAAATTTTACATAAGGGTGCAATTGATGGAATCTTCAAGCGTCTAACGTAGCAAGAACGAGGAGGTGAGGAACGGTGGAACAGGATTGGAGCCTACTTTACTCTCTGTATGCGAACGATGTGTATCGGTTTCTGCTCTACTACATCGGAAACCGGGAAGAAGCGGAGGATTTGACGCAAGAGACATTTTTGAAAGTCGTCGCCAACTTGTCGAAGTTTGAGGCGCGCTCCGAACTGAAGACATGGATCATCAGCATCGCCCGCCATCTCGCGCTCGACCATCTTCGCAAGCGTAACCGCTCTGTCAAACTCGCGAGGCTTCTCGGTCGTCAACCCGTGGAGGTACAGGACCTGCCGGAAGATCTCGTACACAAAAACGAACGCAGCCGAAAGTTACACCAAGCCATAGGGTCGCTCAAAGATGAGTACCGAGCGGTGGTGATCTTGCGAGGCATGCAAGAATTGACTCCGGGAGAGACGGCGTCGGTGTTGGGCTGGAATCAAAACAAAGTCAATCTGGTCTATCATCGGGCGATGAAATCCCTGCACAAAAAATTGGAACAAACGGAGGAGGACTATCAATGGATTGGACGAACGAACTGAAACAATTGGAGAATGAAGTTCGCACCTTGCCGGCTGAGGCGATGTCGATGGAGAAGCACCAAGAAATCTACCGAGTGCTCCAAGGATCGGCCGCCAATACCTCGATGCGCGGTCGCAAGCGTCGAATCCGGAAGATCGGGTTGAGTGCCGCTTGCGTGGCGGCCGTCGCGGTTCTGGCAGTAGGAGGGTACGACATGATGAAGCAGTCCGGGGGCTCCTTGAACTCGGTCGTTACCGGGGCGTCGGAGAAAGCGAATACCGCCCCGAAGGCTGCGATCTACACGTTGCCGGCTGTCGGCAATTCGGAGCATTGGGCGATGGAGTTGCAACCAAGTTTTGCAGACCAACCGGCTTCGACCCCGTCTCGTCCACGCTATGACTATATCCTTACGTACAAAGGTCAAGGAGCGAATGCGGAACATGTTGTAGTGGAAGAGCATGGAGTCGGCATATGGAAACCGGACGGCACGATCATTCTGACGGAGACGAGACCGGTTGGTACGCTTTCGAATGGCCGCCACAATTTGTATGAAAATTTCACCGCGCTCGATGCAGTGCCGAATCTCTTTTTCAAAATCACATGGACGGAGAGCGGCAAGACCCAAACGGAGGAGATTACGATCCCGCGCAAGTAAACTGTAGGAGGATGTTGCCCCCATAGCTCGCGGAGTTTGCGCAAATTTGGAATTTAATTCCTTATGTAAGAAAAATTGCCCTGTTCATTGAACGGGGTATTTTGTTTGTACTGAATTGCCGATAACGTAGTGTAATGTTACAATTATGAAGCGTATAATCAACAACGGAGATTTTTACTTGGGGTTTTTTCAGAGTAATAAAGGAGTTTCCTGTTTGTGGCGAACAAACTGAACTTGAAAATAGCCTTGTCCCTTGCTGCTTGTTGACGTCTTCTCGTAGAGGAGGGGGAACTTTGCGAGACATCTTTTTGGACCGAAAGCAGGAAGAACTTCAACTAACAGGAGCAAAAGTTATGAAGAGTATACAACGGTTCTTAGCAGTTACGTTGGTCTTGACGGCCACGTTTTCTCCATCTTCGTTGGGAGCAACCGTTCAACCTTCAAGCGAACCGAGCCCGTGGGCCCAAACCCCGGTGCGGATCGTCAAAGGGTTGCAGGTGATGCAAGGGGATCCGGATGGGGATTTCCGTCCCTTAGAAGAGTTGACGAGGCAGGAGTTTGCGACGGTGTTGAGCCGCGTTTTGGAATTGGATACCACGGGCACGTCCGGCTCTTCTTTCCAAGATGTCAGCACTGCTGATTGGGGAATTCGTCAGATTGAAGCTGTTCGTGCGGCGGGTCTGATGATGGGGGATTCGTCCGGTCATTTTTATCCGAATGACAATATTACGCGCGAAGAGATTGCGGTGGTGCTGATTCGAGCTGCGCGCTACAACCCGGTGGGGGCTGGTATGCGCTTGAAGACAGCCGACCAAAACAAAGTTAGCGATTGGGCTCGTGATTCGGTGCAGGCTGCAATTGAACTTGGGCTGATGCGTGGCGACGGGACGCATTTTTTCCCGCAAGACACGGCCACGCGTGAGGAAGTCGCGGTCGTGGCGCTCGATCTCTACAGGAGAACACAAGAGGCGGACACGTCTGTCGTTGAGGACCTTACCGGCAATACGGTGCAGATCAACGGGCATACTTACCAATTGTCAGACCGCGTGAAAGGTCTGTTCCAAGTGGGCAATGCTCCTCTGCTCGTGGGTTCGAAGGTCAAGTTTGAGTTGTCCGGAAATACAATCTCCAAAGTGACGTACTTGGATGTGCGCAAGGGCAGTGGTCAGTTCGAAGCTGGAAACGCTTTCCTGGATGGAGATCTGATTCTGCGCGGCCATGATGTCCAAGTGAACAACTTGACCCTTACCGGCGTGTTGAAAGCGGAAGGCACAGGCGCACAGCATGTGATGCTGGGTCATGTGACGGCCGCTTGGGGAGAAGTGAGCCAGGACGGCGTGCAACTAGAAGTAAGCAAAGATTCGCAAGTCTCGGGCTTGCGTCTGTTCGCGGATGCCACGATTTCCACGGGAGGGGCGGTTTTGCCGCAACTCGTGGTGGAAGATGGGGCTCGCAACGTGCGGTTTGACGGCAGCTTAGGCAAGGTCATGTTCAAGTCGAATGAAAGCACCGAACTGACGGGCAAGGGCGATGTGGAACAACTCACCTTTGACGGAACGGGCAAGTTCACGCTGAACTTCGACGGGAAGATCAATGTCGCTGAGGTGGACAACCTCAATGCGCAGTGTGTATTGACTTCTCCTGACACGATCATTGAAAAATTAATACTGAACTACGGTCAAACCGCGACAGGCGTCGTGAACAACTTCCCTGAAGCGAAGGGGCAGATTCTGAAGATTGAATACAAGGGCCAGACGACGGACCCGAATTCAAACAACGGAGGGAACAACGGTGGGGGTGGCGGCAATGTGCCGAATCCACCGGTTCCTCCGACACCGCCGGTCAATCATGTGCCGGTGCCGAAACCTAACTTGGACCGCATCGTGGTCGCCGGCGCTTCACCGCTCCTGTTGGCACCGTCCGACGTGGCGACTGATGGGGACGGAGACGCCTTGGCTTTTTCGGGAGCGCCCGGAGTGAGCGACCCGAGCAAAGCGACTCTCTCGGTGAACGCGCAGGGGAAACTCTCGATTGTACCGCTTCAGTCGGGTAAAGTGACGATCTCCGCTACGGTCACCGATGGCAAGCAAACCACGGGGATTGTGCTCCATCTCGACATCAAGCCGAGCGACCAAACCCCGCCTGTGATCCTCGGCATTGCGGACAATCAGACGTATTACAACATGGTGACGCCGACGAGTCCCGACTCTGACATCCAAACAGTCGTTTTGAAGAGAGATGGTATTGCGGTCAACGGCTACAAATTGGGCACCTCGTTGTTCCAAAACGGTACCTACCTGTTGACGGTGACAGACAGAGCCGGAAACTCCACGGTCATGCATTTTGTGTTGAATATCGGCATGCCGGCTCCCGATATGACGCCACCGACCGTTTCCGGTGTTGCGGACAACCAAACGTATGCCACTGCGGTGACCCCGACGACCGGCGACTCTGACATTCGAAGTGTCGTGCTGACCCGAGACGGAGCCCCGGTAAGCGGATATGCGCTGGGGACGCCCATTTCCCAGAACGGAACTTATGTCTTGAAGGTGACCGACTTCGCGATGAACACCACGACGGTACGCTTTGTGGTGAACATCAACACGGGAGGTCCCGCTGTTACAGGTGTGGCGGACCAACAAGTTTATTCGAGTGCCGTCATCCCCGTCAGTTCTGCAGCTGATATCCAAACGGTCGAATTGACGCAAAACGGAGTGCCTGTATCGGGGTATACGTTGAACACTCCTGTCACGGCAGACGGGGTCTATGTGTTGACCGTGACAAATCTCGCGGGCAACGCTACCGTGATTCATTTCACCATCGACACAGTGGCTCCGGTCGTTACGGGAGTCACTGACAACCAGAATACTTCGGGAGCGGTAACTCCTGTCTCTACGGACACTGATATTCAGACGGTCGTCCTGACGATGGATGGAACGCCGGTTGCCGGGTATGCACTTGGCACAGAGATCAACCAGCCTGGTGCTTATGTGTTGACCGTGACAGATGTGGCGGGGAACAGCACCGTGTTGCATTTCCTGCTCGACACCCTCAATCCGGTACTGACAGGTGTGAGTGACAACGGGATCTATTCGAACGCGGTTACGCCAAATTCCACGGACACCGACATTCAGACTGTCATTTTGTCGAAGGACGGTCTTGATGTTGTGGGCTACACGCTCGGCACGCAGCTCTACCAAGACGGCGTGTACATGTTGACCGTAATCGATACGACCGGACATACCACGGTGGTGCATTTTACAATCGACACGGCAGCTCCGGTGGTAATCGGCCTCGACGACAATCAGAACTACACATCGTCGGTGACGCCGACCAGTGCGGACACCGACATCCAGAATGTCTCCTTGACGCGTAACGGGGCAACCGTTGACGGCTATACCCTTGGGACGACGATTGCGCAAGACGGTACGTATGTGTTGACGGTCACCGATTTGGCGGGCAACTCCAAAGTCCTGCATTTCACCTTGGACACGATGCCTCCTGTGATTACCGGCGTGGCTGACAACCAGTTCTATACGTCTGCCGTGATTCCGGAAAGCACCGACTCCGACATCCAGACGGTGACGCTGACTCAAGACGGTACTCTGGTTGCAGGCTATACGCTTGGCACACCGATTACACAGGACGGCGAGTACGTGCTGACCGTCACCGATTTCAGCGGGTTCAGCACTGTGGTTCACTTTACGCTCGACACTGTCTCCCCGGTGATTTCGGGAGTTTCGGAGAACGGTTTCTACAACACGGCTGTCACACCGACCTGTACAGATTCTGATGTACAAGGAGTCACTTTGATTCAGAACGGCACGATGGTGGCCGGGTACACGCTGGGGACGACGCTCACGAGCGACGGTCAGTACGTGTTGACGGTGACCGACACAGCAGGAAACAGCACGATGGTGGCATTCTCCATCGACACAATCGCTCCGGTCGTGACGGGCGTGTCTGACAACCAAGTCAGCACCTCTGCGGTCACACCGGTTTCCGGGGACACCGACATCCAGACGGTTCAATTGACGAAAAACGGCGCCCTCGTCGCCGGCTATACGCTTGGCACGCCGGTCACGAGCGACGGAACTTACGTGCTGACCGTAACCGACCGTACAGGAAACAGCACCGTGCTGCATTTCAGCCTTGATGTTACGCCTCCGCAAGTCAGCGGAGTGCTCGACAACCATGCGTACAAATCGGCCGTTACGCCAACAAGCGCAGACACCGACATCCAGTCGGTGACATTGTCCATGGATGGCACGATTGTTGCGGGCTATGCACTTGGCACACCGATTACACAGGACGGCACCTACGAACTGACCGTATCGGACGTTTCGGGGAACATCACGACGATTCACTTTACCGTGGATACCGTGGCTCCGATTCTCATCGGCGTGGCTGACAACCAAGTCAGTACGACCTCCGTAACGCCGACGAGTTCTGACACCGACATCCAAACGGTGAACTTGACGAAAAACGGCTCCTCCGTCGCCGGCTATACACTCGGCTCAGCGATCACGCAAGACGGAACCTACGTGCTGACGGCGACCGACTTTGCAGGCAACACGACCGTTGTTCATTTCAGCATCGATGCAACGGCGCCGCTTGTAACAGGCGTTCTCGACAACCACATCTACACCACGGGCGTCACCCCGGACAGCGGGGACAGTGACATCCAGACTGTCGTGTTGACCCAAGACGGTTCAACGGTAGCCGGCTATATCCTCGGCACGCCGATCTCGCAAGACGGCACTTACGTTTTGACTGTAACCGACTTTGCAGGAAACACTTCGCAGGTCCATTTCAGTATCGACAGTGTGGCACCGGTTGTGACCGGAGTGTCTGACAACCAAGCCTACACCACGGTCGTCACCCCAATAAGCAGCGACAGCGACATCCAAAGTGTCCTGCTTACCAACAACGGCGCTCCCGTCGCCGAGTACACGCTTGGCTCGCCGATATCGCAAGATGGCAGCTATGTGCTGACGCTGACCGACTTTGCGGGGAACACGACCGTTCTGCATTTTAGTCTCGATAGGACGGCGCCGCTTTTAACAGGCGTTCTCGACAACCACTACTATACGGCGGGTGTCATCCCGTCCAGCAACGATGGCGACATCCAGTCGGTCGAACTGACTCGAAACGGCACGGACGTGGCGGGCTATACGCTTGGCTCGGCGATTACGCAAGATGGCACTTATATGTTGAAAGTGACCGACTTGGCGGGGAACGCGAGAATTCTGCACTTCACCATCGACCAAGTGGCCCCGCAGGTCACAGGGGTTCTTGACAGCCATCTCTACAACACAGCGGTCCTCCCGTCCAGCATCGACAGCGACATCCAGACGGTGACCCTGACCCAAAACGGCACGGCGGTTGTGGGGTACACGCTCGGTTCGACCCTCACGTCAGACGGTATGTATGTCCTGACGGTGACCGACTTTGCAGGCAACTCGACGGTCCTGCACTTCCAAATCGACGCGACGGCCCCGGTGGTAACGGGGGTTGCAGACAACCAACTCTATGCTTCCACGGTCACACCGGCCAGCGCGGACAGCGATATCCAAACGGTCGTTTTGACTCAGGATGGTATCTCTGTTTCGGGCTACACGCTTGGCACCCCGATCTCGCAAAGCGGGGCGTATGTACTAACGGTGACGGACCAAGCTGGCAACACTTCGGTGATGCACTTCAACATCGACACCGTGGCTCCGGTTGTCTCCGGCGTTCTCGACAACCACATCTATACATCAAGTCTCACACCGACCAGCGGAGACACCGACATCCAGAGTGTCACGTTGACGAGGGACGGCTCTGCTGTCGTTGGTTACACGCTGGGCACAGCGATTACACAGGACGGCGCGTATGTGTTGACCGTGACCGACCTCGCAGGAAACTCTACAGTGACGCACTTCACACTTGACACGACGGCGCCGTTGGTGAGCGGGATCCTTGACAACCACATCTACAACACGTCTGTGACGCCAACCAGTGGGGACACCGACATCCAAACCGTAACGCTGACGAAAAACGGCTCTGCCGTTGCGGGATACACCCTCGGCAACGCGATCACACAGGACGGAACCTATGTCTTGACGGTGGTAGACCAGGCGGGCAATTCCACGGTGTTGCACTTTGCACTCGACAGCGTTGCTCCGACGATCGCAGGTGTGCTTGACAATCACATCTACGCAGGGTCCGTTACGCCGACAAGCGGAGACACCGACATCCAAAGCATAACGCTGACACATGACGGCACCGTCGTGAATGGATATTCGCTCGGAACTACGATCACCCAAGACGGAACGTACGAACTGACTGTGATCGACCAAGCGGGCAACTCCACCGTGCGTCACTTCACGATCGACACGTTGGCTCCGGTTATCGCGTGGGTGACAGACAATCATCTTTACAACTTTGGAGTCACCCCGACGTCTCCTGACACCGACATCCAGTCGGTGCAATTGACGAAAAACGGCACTGTCGTCGCCGACTACACACTCGGCGCGGCGATTACCCAAAACGGCAGCTACGTGCTGACTCTCACGGACTTCGCGGGCAATACCAGCGTGATGCACTTTGCAATCGACACGACCTCCCCGACAGTCAACGGGGTGCTCGACAACCATTTCTATCAAACGGCTGTCACACCGACCTCTTCGGATGGAGACATTCAAACAGTCGCCTTGACTCAGAACGGTTCACCCATCGCGGGATACACGCTTGGCACCACCATTACGCAGGATGGCGCGTATGTCCTGACCGTCACCGACCAAGCGGGCAACGACACGGTCTATCATTTCAACATCGACCAGACTCCACCGACAATCGTAGACGTAATCGACAACCATCTCTACAACTCGACGGTAACTCCGAACAGTGCGGACACCGACATCCAGACGGTGCAATTGACGAAAAACGGCTCCACGGTCGGCGGGTACACGTTGGGCACAACGTTGACCGAAGATGGCAGTTATGTGCTGACCGTGACCGACCTCTCCGGGAACACCACAGTGTGCCATTTCAGCATTGACATGATGGCACCGACGGTCTCCGGTGTGTTGAACCATCACATCTACAACACCACGGTGACCCCGACCAACTCCGACAGTGACATCCAATCTGTCACGCTGACCAAGGACGGCTCGACGGTTGCAGGCTATACATTTGGCACCACACTCACGCAAAACGGTGACTACACGCTGACCGTCACCGATCATGCCGGGAACACCGTCGTCCTGACCTTCACCATCGACACCGTCGCTCCAAACGTTGCCGGGGTTGTTGAAAACCAGCTCTATAACACCACGGTCACACCGACCAGCGCGGACTCGGACATCCAATCGGTCACACTGACTCAGGACGGCACCGGAGTTGCGGGGTACTCTCTTGGTACGACTCTTACGCAGAACGGAAGCTACGTTTTGACGGTGACAGACGTTGCAGGCAACACCACCGTCCGCCACTTTAGCATTGATATGGCGGCACCGCTCGTCACAGGCGTGTTGGATAACCAGCTCTACAACACCGCCGTTACCCCGACGAGCCTCGACACCGACATCCAATCGACGACGCTGACCAAGAACGGAGTTGCAACTCCCTACTCGATGGGGTCTGCGATCTCCCAAGACGGTACCTACGTCCTGACCGTGACAGACCTCGCGGGGAACTCTACGGTGCTTCATTTCAGCGTAGACAGCTCAGCGCCGGTCGTTACCGGTGTCGCCGACAACCAGATGTACGTCGCGTCCGTAACCCCGAACAGCGCTGACACCGACATCCAAACGGTCACGTTGACGAAGCAGGGGACCCCGGTTTCGGGCTATGCGCTTGGCACGTTGATCACAGAGGACGGCACGTACGTTTTGACCGTAACCGACTTTGCCGGCAATTCCACGACGTTGCACTTTAGCGTCGACACCGTTGCTCCGACGATCTCCGGTGCTGTAGACAACCACCTGTACAACACGTCTGTCACGCCGACGACCAGCGACACCGACATCCAAACGGTCACGTTGACGCAGAACGGCTTCACGGTTCCGGGCTACATGTTGGGCGGGACTTTGACGCAGGACGGCAACTACGTGCTGACGGTCACCGACCAAGCGGGCAACACCACGGTTCGCCACTTTGGCATCGACACAACCGCTCCGGTGGTAACAGGTGTGATCGAGAACCAGCTCTACAACACAACGGTCACTCCGACCAGCGCAGACACCGACATCCAAACGGTAACCCTGACCCGCAACGGCCTCAGCGTCCCGGGTTATACGCTCGGCTCGGCAATCCCGTTAGACGGTGCGTATGTTCTGACTGTTACCGACTTGGCGGGCAACATCACGCAGACTCAATTCAACATCGACAAGTCTGCGCCGGTCGTAACAGGCTTGGTGGAAAACCATCTCTACAACACAAGCGTAATCCCATCGTCTGCTGACACCGACATTCAGTCGGTCCTCTTGACGAAAAACGGCTCTGCCGTCGTCGGTTACACGCTTGGCACAGCGATCAACCAAGACGGCAGCTACGAATTGACGGTGACAGACTTCGCGGGCAACGCGACGGTATACCATTTCAGCCTCGACACCACGGCACCGACCGTCTCGGGCGTTCTGAACACGCACATCTACAACACCACGGTGACTCCGGCTTCCGTCGACACCGATATCCAAACGGTGACATTGACGCGCAACGGTTCCGCCGTCGCGGGCTACACGTTGGGTACGACCCTTACTTTGGACGGTGCCTATGTCCTGACCGTCACCGACCTCGCGGGTAACACCACAGCGCTGAACTTCACGGTGGATACCACCGCACCGACCGTCACCGGGGTGATCGACAACCACCTGTACAACACGACGGTCACGCCGTCGAGCGCAGACACCGACATCCAGACGGTTACGTTGACGAAGGACGGCTCCGCAGTTGCAGGGTACACGCTAGGAACGACCCTGAGCCAGAACGGCAGCTACGTGCTGACCTTAATCGACCAAGCGGGCAATACCACGGTGCGTCATTTCAGCATTGACACCACAGCCCCTGTGCTGTCCGGCCTGATCGACAACCACCTGTACAACACGTCAGTGACTCCGGCAAGCACCGACATCGACATCCAGTCGGTCACCTTGACGAAAAACGGCTCCACCGTCGCCGGTTACAACCTCGGCACGGCCATCACACAGGATGGAACCTACGTGCTGACCGTCACCGACCAATCGGGCAATGCAACGGTCTACCACTTTGGCATCGATCAAGTGGCACCGGTCATCTCGGGCTTGATCGACAACCATCTCTACAACACCTCGGTGAACCCGACTTCTGCGGACACCGACATCCAGACGGTTCAATTGACGAAAAACGGCTCGACGGTCGCTGGATACACGCTTGGGGATCCGATCGTGCAGAACGGAACCTATGTGCTGACGGTCACCGACCTTTCCGGCAACACCACGGTGTTCCATTTCACACTCGATGTCACCGCGCCGGTGATCGCGGGGATCACCGACAACCAAACGTACACGAATTCGCTGACTCCGACCAGCAGCGATACGGACATCCAGACTGTCGCGCTGACTCGCAACGGCTCCACCGTTGGAGGCTATGCGCTCGGCACGTCGCTCACGCAAAACGGAACCTACGTGCTGAGCGTGTCAGACGTGGCGGGCAACGTCACGACCTTGCACTTCACGATCAACGATACGACGGCACCATCGGTCTCGGGTGTACTCGACAACAAAAGCTACAACACAGCGGTAACGCCAACATCGGGCGACGTTGACATCCAGTCGGTGACGTTGACCCAGAACGGCTCCACCGTGGCGGGGTATACGTTGGGCACAGCGATCACCCAAGCCGGCGTGTATGCACTGACGCTGAGTGACCTCAACGGCAACACGTCGGTCACCCACTTCACGCTCGACATGACCGCTCCGGTCGTCTCCGGGGTAAGCGACAACCAAACGTACACGGCGGCGGTGACGCCGACTTCTAGCGACAGCGACATCGGAACGGTTGCTCTGACACGAAACGGTACTGCGGTTGTCGGCTATACGCTGGGCACGGCGATCATGAGAAACGGCACGTATGTGCTGACCGTCACCGACGTGGCGGGCAATGCGACGGTCGTTCACTTCACAATGAACGACACGACGCCGCCGGTGATCAGTGGCGTAACGGAAGGACAGAATTCCACCACGCCGCTTACACCGACCAGCACCTCCAACGACATCCAAACGGTCACGCTGACCCGCTATGGTACGACAGTCAACGGATACACGCTCGGCACGGCGATCGGTTACGGCTCCTACACGTTGACCGTGACGGACGTCAACGGCAACAGCACCGTCGTCCACTTCAACATCAAACAAAGTTTCGAGGAGACAGATGCATCGGTCCTGACGTACAATGGAACATGGAGCTTTACCGGGAACACCAGTAACAACGGTGGCAACGCGAAATTTTCTTCCACGGCAGGAGCTTCCTACACGATTACGTTCAGCGGGACTTTCATCCAGATCTTTGGTTACAAAGCGTCGAATTGCGGAATCGTCGATATCTACGTTGACGGTGTGAAGCAATCCACTTTCGACTTATATGCAAACCCCAACCAGTACAAAGTACAAGTGTATTACAACAACGCACTGCCTGCGGGGACGCACACGGTTCAGGTCGTGTCCACGGGGACCAAGAACGCTTCGTCCTCGAACACGATCATCAACCTCGACTACTTCACGATCCAGTAAGTCGCATACCAAAAAACGCCCCGGTCACTCGACCGGGGCGTTCATCCGTTTGAAACAAGGGAGGACTTCGCATCATGGCAAAACCGGGCGTCACCAACGCCGACGAGATCTGGGCACGCATCCAGAGCGGAGAGGACTTGCAAGTCGTCGACGTGCGCGAGAACGAAGAAGTAGCCACACACGGCATCATCCCCGGTGCACGGCACATTCGCGTCGCCGACATGGAGACCCGCTGGAACGAACTCGATCCGTCTTGCGAGACCATCGTTGTCTGTCGCAGCGGTCGACGCAGCAAAGCGGTCTGCAATTTTCTTCAAAAGCAAGGCTTTGGCAATCTGAAAAATATGGTCGACGGCATGCTCGCTTGGAAGGGTGAACGAGAGGAATATTACCCGTAATTTGACATCTGTAAGCGATTAGGAGAATTCCTACTTGTTAGCTGTTGATAGAAAATTAAGACGAATGTATAATACATTCTATTGTGTTGCATGTGTGTTAGAGATAGAGAGAGGCCAATGCAAAATGTACGTAAAAAAGAGTGGACAGCCCAACGGCTTTCCACTCTTTTTATGTATTTCTCTTCGCGATTAGACGATCAGTTCGCGGAACTTGGCGTGCAATTGATTGACGACAGGACCCGGTCGACCTGTGCCGATCACCGTATCGTCCACTTGCGTAATCGCCAGTACTTCCGAGGTGGTGCTGGTAATGAACGCTTCATCGGCGCTCAACAGGAACTCCGGAGTGAAAGCTTCTTCGCGAACTTCGATGCCGGCTTCTGCCGCAACTTGCAGAACGGCTGCACGAGTGATGCCGTGCAAGATGCGCTTGTTCGCCGGGTGGGTGTAGACCACGCCGTCCTTGACCGCGTAGGCGTTGGTGCTGGAGCCTTCGGTTACATAACCGTCGCGAACGAGCACCGCTTCAAAGCAACCGCGGTCGCTCGCTGTTTGTTTCGCCAAGATGTTCGCCAGGAGGTTCAAGGATTTTATGTAGCAATTCAGCCAGCGCTCGTCTTCAAGCAGTGTGACTTTCACACCCGTGTTGAACGTCTCTTCGGATAGGCTCTTCGCGGGGCGCAACGTCATCGAGATCGACGGCGAAGCGTCCGGGAAGGCGTGCAGACGGACCGCGATGCCACGGGTGATCTGCACATACACTTGAGCGTCGCGCAGGTCGGCGCGGGTGAGACCTTCGCCGATCAACTCCTCCAATTGTTCGACCGTATACGGCATCTCCAATCGGATCGCCTTGGCACTGTTTTCCAAGCGCACGAGGTGTTCGCGCATGAGGAACGGCTTGCCATCATAAACCTTGATCACTTCATAGACACCGTCACCAAACTGGTGACCGCGCTCGTCAATCGGAATCACCAAAGAATCGATGGGAAGAAATTCACCGTTAAAAAAAGCAAGAGTCATGTTTTCCTGACCTCCCGAAAAGTTAATGTCACTACTAGTAGGGTTCGCGTCCCCGACTTGTATTCCTGCCATTTCATGCTAGACTAGTAGTAGTTTCCAATGTTTGGAGGAATGAACGGATGAAAACAGAGAGATTGACCCCGATTCGCGTTGGCGTGATTGGGATTGGCGGCGTCGGCGGTCGCGTGTTGGAAGGTTTCGGTATGCACGAACAGACGCAGGTAACGGCTGTTTGCGACCTCAACCCGGATCTGGCAAAGCGTGTTGCAGAAGAACACGGAGCTGCTGCATGGTACACCGATTATCGGGAGATGTTGCGCGGCAGTGAGCTCGATCTCGTTTACATCGCCGTACCGCCGAAGTTGCACCACCGCATGGCGATGGATGTGCTGGAACGCGGGTTGCACCTGTTCTGTGAGAAACCGCTGGCAAATTCGGTGGAAGAAGCGCAGGAGATGTGGGAAGCAGCTGAACGAGCGGGAGTTGTCCACGCGATGAACTTCCCGACCCCGTACCGTTCGGTTTGGTCGGAGTTCAGCCGGTTGGTGGAGGAGGGACATCTCGGGGAGTTGCGCCGTCTCGACGTGACCTTGCAGTTCCATACTTGGCCGCGCAAATGGCAACAGAACCCGTGGATTGCGGGTCGTGAGCAGGGCGGATTCGTTCGTGAAGTATTGCCGCACTATATCCAATTGATCCAACACCGCTTCGGCCGCATTGCGCGCGTTCATAGTGAAATGACGTACGGAGACGACCCGAACCTGTGCGAAACGGCTGTTCTGGCGACGTTTGAGCTCGACAACGGCGTGCGGGTATTGGTAGACGGGCAAAGCAACATCGCGCAAAAGGAACGCATCGCGTTCACCGCATACGGTACAGAGGGTACTATGCAGTTGGCGGACTGGTCGATCCTTCGTACCGGCGGTGTGGACGAAGCGCTGGAGACCGTACCGGTTCCGGAGAACAACCGCCACCTCGGCTTGATCGAGGACTTGGTACAAGCGATTGACGGCAAACCGGCGATGCTGTTCGACTTCCGTATCGGCTACGAAGTCCAGCGTGTGTTGGAAGCGGTCTTGAGCGGCGGGACGCACGAGCTATAAGAAAAAAACATCCAAAAAAATCCATCGGAGCGTAACCGATGGATTTTTTTGTGGTCTATATAGACGGAATGATCTGAAAAAAGAGGTGAGTTGCATGTGGTCCGTTTATCTGATTTTGTTCGCCGGGGTTGGGCTGTTCCTGTTCCTTGATGTACTGGGGGCTGCGATGTGGGAAGTGTTCAGCGGGTGCCGTGCGTACGACATGCTGAGTCAAGTGGATATGAAAAAAGGTCTGATGGCGCGCGCACCGAACTCGCGTGCCGGGGAACGCCGGAACAAAGAGCGCATCCTCGAAAATCATTAATCCAACCAAGGAATGGGAGTCAAGAACTTCCATTCCTTTTTTTGTGCCAAATAACTTGAATCCTTTAGTGCTTTAGCAGTATACTGTGAAACGTTGTGTCACTTGACTATCAACTTTTATTCTTTAGCACTACTAGGAGGAACTCCATTCATCATGTCCAATCGAAATTTAGGTTTTTGGGTACTGACGGCGTTGGTCGTTGGCAATATGGTCGGCTCCGGCATCTTTATGTTGCCGCGTTCGCTGGCAGAAGTGGCAAGTCCGGGCGGCGTCTTGCTGGCGTGGCTGTTTACAGGCGCGGGGGTGTTGATGACGGCGTTGGTGTTCGGCAACCTCGCTGTGCGCAAGCCGAACTTGACCGGCGGTCCGCAGATGTATGCCAAGGCGTTGTTCAAGGACGGAACGGAAGCGTCCACGCTCTCCGGCTACATCGTCGCCTGGGGATACTGGGTGGCAAACTTTGCGGGGAACGTCGCGATCATCACCACTTTCGCTTCTTACCTTTCGACTTTTTTCCCGATTCTTTCGTCGGAGGCTACGCTGTTCACCGTTGGTTCGCTTGACGTTTCTGTCGGTCATTTCCTGACCTTCCTCGTCTGCTCGGTACTGCTGTGGGGCATGCACTCGTTGATCCTGCGCGGGATCGAAGGTGCGGGCAAAATCAATTTGGTCGCCACCGCGACCAAAGTGTTGGGCTTTGCGTTTTTCATCATCGTCGCTCTGTTTGCGTTCCAGAAAAGCAACATGGTTCCGCTCATCGTGGACCGCACAAGCGACGCAGGGGGATCGATCGGGTTGCTTGGCCAAATTTCGCACGCCGCTGTGACAACGCTTTGGGCGTTTGTCGGTGTGGAGTCGGCCGTCGTCCTCTCCTCGCGAGCCCGCAAGCAAACCGATGTCAAAAAAGCGACCATCGTCGGTCTTTTGACTGCGGTCGTCATCTACATGGGCATTTCGGTGCTCGTCATGGGCACGCTCTCGCAAGACGCGCTGGTCAAAGCGGACAAGCCGCTGGTCGATTCGCTGTCTGCTGTGATTGGAAACTCCGGCTCGTACCTCATGGCAGGGCTTGGTTTGATCTCTCTGCTTGGCTCCACCATCGGCTGGATTCTCATGTCGTCGGAAGTCCCGTATCAAGCGGCGAAAATCGGTTTGTTCCCCAAGCTGTTCCTCAAAGAAAACGGCAAGGGCGCTCCGGTTCGTTCTCTGACGATCACGAATCTCATGTCTCAGCTCTTCATCTTCTCGACGATTTCGCAGTCCGTTTCCAAAGCGTTTGATTTCGTCATCCTCGTCGCAACGCTCGCCTACCTCGTGCCCTACGTGGTCGCTTCGATCTACCAGTTAAAACTGGTATGTACCGGGGAAGCTTACACCAACATCGAAGGCAAACAACGCGTCGTGGACGGGATCGTCGCACTGCTTTCCACGCTGTACTCGTTGTGGGTCGTCAAAGCGGGGAGCGGAGATATGAAAACGTTCCTGCTCGGCGTCGGGATGCTGGTGATCGGGTTGGTGTTCTACCCGTTCTTGAGACATGCGCGGAACCGCAAACCTGTCGAAATGTCCAATCGCATCTAATTGAATCCATACCAGGCACGCTCTCCGACGAGGGCGTGCTTTTTGGATGCAAAAGGTATTTTTGGGGGATTCTAGCGGCGAGAGAAAGGGGTGTGTCTCATGAAAGCCGTAACGTTCCAAGGCATCAAAGATGTAAAAGTCAAGGATGTTCCCGATCCGGAAATTCGTGCGTCGGATGATGTGCTCGTGCGCATCACCTCAACGGCAATCTGTGGGTCCGACTTGCATCTCGTTCATGGTTTTGTCCCGAACTTCCACAAAGACTACATCATCGGTCATGAACCGATGGGCGTCGTGGAAGAAGTCGGCCCGGAAGTAAGGAACTTGAAAAAAGGAGACCGTGTGGTCGTGCCGTTCAACATCGCATGCGGCCAATGTTGGTTCTGTACGCACGAGTTGGAAAGCCAGTGTGACAACTCCAACGAGCACGGCGACGCCGGCGCCTACTTCGGATACAGCGAAACATACGGCGGCTACCCAGGTGGGCAGGCCGAACTCTTGCGCGTGCCGTACGGGAACTTCACACCGTTTAAGGTCCCGGAGAACTGCGAACTCGAAGATGAAAAATTGCTGTTCCTCTCCGACATCATCCCCACGGCATACTGGGGTGTGGACAACGCCGGTGTGAAACCGGGCGACACGGTCATCGTGCTCGGATGTGGTCCGGTCGGTTTGCTCGCTCAAAAATTCGCGCTGCTAAAAGGAGCAAAGCGCGTAATCGCCGTCGACTATATCGGATACCGTTTGAACCATGCTCGCACGGTAAACAAAGTGGAAGTGTTCGACTTCACCTCCATCCACGACCCCGGGATGCACCTCAAGGAGATCACCGGCGGCGGTGCAGACGTGGTCATCGACTGTGTCGGCATGGACGGCAAGATGACGGTGGTGGAAGTGATCGAGAGCGCCTTGAAACTGCAAGGGGGTGCCATGGGAGCGATCGTCCTGGCGGCGCAATGCGTGCGTAAGGGCGGCACGGTGCAGATGGTCGGCGTCTACGGGGCTCGGTACAACCAGTTCCCGTTGGGGGACTTTTTTGCCCGTAACATTACCCTTAAAATGGGGCAAGCCCCCGTCATCCACTACATCCCCGAGCTCTACAAAAAGATCGTGGACGGTGTGTTCGACCCGACCGACATCATCACCCACCGCCTCCCGTTGGAACAAGCGGAGTACGGCTACTCCGTATTTGACGAGAAAGAGGACGGGTGTATCAAGGTCGTATTGAAGCCGTAGAAAAAAGTCTCACCGAAGCGCATGCGCAGAGGTGAGACTTTTTTAGGGAAAAGGGGACTTTTGATGCCGGAGAACTTTATGAACGAATTGACGCATGAGGAACGACAGGATGATGTAGATCGGGAACGAATAGAAGAACGTCCAGGTGACGGTGTGGTAAATGCCGAGCCTAATCAAAATCGGTTCTACGACAAATGACATGACGGCCGACAAAATCGTGGTGGCGACCAAAAAATTGCGGGTATTTTGGCCGTAGCGTTGATAGATCAGCGTGTACAACACGGGCATCATCACCAAGTCGCCGGGGATGAGTGCCGGCGTTAGCGGTTCCAGTCGAGATTTGTATCCCCACAACACCAAATTCACACCCGCGATGTCGAGCACGACAGATGCGATGACGACCATGGCTCCGTAGAAGCAGATTTCCAAAAGCCGTTTGCGGTCGACGAGTTTGAACCAAACCAACCAGAATACAATCGTCAGCACCAGCGATAGCCACCAGTTGAAAGTGAACAGATCATGCTGTAGCCAATCTTGCAATTCAAGATCGCGCAAGGTACGCCTAATCTCGAGGACTTTTTGGAAGTTCTGGGTTTTGTCTTCGGTCATCTTTCGTGCCTCCTCTCGCGCCTTCGGGAGACAACCAGCGCCAGAATCCGTAGAGGATGGAGTAGAAGAAAGACTGCACGCATAAGCCAATCCCGAAATTCCATGGCGGTTTGGTTGTGACAATTTGAAGAGCTGCCAGCAGTTTCAGATACAACACGGACCCCAGAACAAAGGCCATCGAATACCACATTCGCCATTTTTTTTGCGGCATGGCTTGAAGATAAAACAAGGTAAGCACGGGCCAGATGGTGAGATCGGCGGAGATGGGTGCCCACAACTGCGCCCATGGAGGCCCGGGGATCACCCAGATTCCCATCCAGTCGATTAAAAAAAACTGATACAAAAACCGCAAGAAAACTCCGGTGAGCACCAGGGGGAACCATTCGCGTAGTCGGTTTTTATCGATAAAGCGCCAGAAAAGCAGGATTGCAACACCTTCCATGAAAATCAGTGCCATGTTGCATGACCTCCTGCACATACTATGCCCGACAGGAACTCGCGTCATTAGTATGGGTTAAGGAGGTAAGCATATGTACTTCATGGGTGTCTTCTTTCTTTGTTGGATTTGGTTTCTGTGGAAAGCGGACAAGGGTCGTGTCAAAGAGTTGTACGGAGCTGTCATCTACACGAGTTTCTTGGGTCTCTTG
This sequence comes from Tumebacillus amylolyticus, assembly GCF_016722965.1. Taxonomy (NCBI): domain Bacteria; kingdom Bacillati; phylum Bacillota; class Bacilli; order Caryophanales; family Alicyclobacillaceae; genus Tumebacillus; species Tumebacillus amylolyticus. The sequence continues at coordinate 449,003 of NZ_JAEQNB010000003.1, read as the reverse complement.
ACAGACTTGATCATGGTGCATTACAAGTTGTGGTCGTACTCGGGCTTGCCTCAGGCTTTGTATACCGTCCCGTTAACTCTAGACTTTGGCATCTATCCGGTTGTGGCCTATCTGTTTGCACAGACTTTGCCGCCGACTTGGGGGAAGATCTTGCGCAAGACGCTTTTGTGCGCATTGCCGTCGATTTTGTTTGAGTTTATCACGCTTCGAACGGGTAATATGGAACATCATGAGTGGTGGAACCTCTGGTGTTCGTTTGGCTCGGACATTCTCATCTACATGTCCATCGCGGCGGTGTATCGCTTTTACAGATCAGCCTATGTTGGAAATTACTAGGGGATATGGTAGAATGGCTCCTATCGACAGGGGGCGAGGTAGATGCAAGATACGTGCTATTGGCAAGGAGAGCGGGTGATCGTCAACCTCGACATCGTGCGTGTGGGGATCTCGACATGCTCGGGCAACGTGCGCATGATGCGTCTCGCCGCCAAGTGGGGCATAATCGAGGAAGCGCGGATTCGCAAGGTGAGGATCGTGGCGGGGGAGTATTATGACTCGATCAAGATGGGCATCCTTCGCGAAGACTGGGAAGCACGGGAAGGAGTTGCAGGATGGGATCTCGCGTCATGCATTTGATCATCGCCCACCGTGTGGCCGAAGAGGTGGGCGTGGAAGACTTGCCGCGCTTTTTGCTGGGCGGAGTGGCACCGGATGCCCACTACCGCATGAACGCCCCCAAGGATGAATCGCACTTTCTCGCGTGGAAACCGGAACGCGGACGCAAGGAAGTCGAGTATGAGCGTTTCGCAGAACAGTATCGTCACCTCTCAGGGGATGCTTACGTAAAAGGCTATCTGACCCACTTGATCGCCGACTTTGTTTGGTTGGAGGGCTTGTGGACGAAACATATTTTTTCTCAGCCTAAGGAATTGCACGCGGACATCTTGCCCGGCTACTATCGAGACTTCCAACGACTCAACGGAAAATTGGCGACGTGGTACGGGCGTGACGAGATGCTGGGCACGTTGCTGGGGGCAGACGGTGACTTGCCCGTCCTCGAAGTGGAATCGCGCGCGGTACTCGATCTGAAAGCCGATCTCGTAGACGATCTGACGGTTGAAGTTTCTCGTGCGGACGAACCTTTAGAAGTCTTCACTCTCGATGAAATACTTGAATATATTGACGTTTCTGTTCGGCTGTCAAAAGGATATCTGCAGAAGGTACCGAATATCAGTTAGATGTAGCCTTGAAACGATTGAAACGATTACATACTGAAAGGAAGTTATGATACCTGTGAAGACACCTTTGAATCCAGCTTGGGACTTGGATATCATTTTCTCGGGCGGCAGTGCATCTCCGGAATTCGTTGCACACCTGACCACAATTACCGCAGATATTCAATCTCTGAACACCCTCGTCACCGACATTTCCGCGACCTCCGGGGCTGAGCAATGGGCGGGCTTGTTTGAATCCATTCAAGCACTCTACGGCCATCTGCGCACCGCATCGGCCTTTATCTCTTGCCTGAACGCACAAGACGTGAAAGACACCAAAGCGAAACTGTTGCAAGGCTCGTTTGCACAGATGAACGCAGCGTACCTCTCCGTTATGACCCAATTGGATGCGAAGATCTTGGAAGTTCAAGAGGAAGCTTGGAACGCATTGCTCCAAGAGGAGCGTCTCGCTCCGATTGCGTTCTCGTTGGAAGAGCGCCGCCGCCGCGCTGCGGAAAAGCTCTCCCCGGAAGCGGAGTCGCTCGTCAACGACCTGTCTGTTGACGGCTACCATGCATGGTCGTCGCTCTACAACGCGATCATCGGTCGCATGTCGATCACCGTGGACAAAGACGGACAACCGACCCAACTCTCGATCGGTCAAGCGCAAAACCGCTACCAAGGTCACGAAGACCGTGCAGTTCGCCAAGATGCGTTTAAGAAGTGGGAAGAGGCGTTCACCGAACAGGAAGAACTGATCTCCTCGGCGCTCAACCATCTCGGCGGGTTCCGTCTGCAAGTTTACAAACACCGTGGCTGGGAGTCTGTTCACCAAGAGCCGCTCGAAATCAACCGCATGTCGCAAGCGACGCTCGACGTCATGTGGAATACGATCAACGAATACCGCGAACCGTTCGTGAAATACCTCAACCGCAAAGCCAACCTGATCGGCTTGGAACGTCTGGCTTGGTCTGACATCCATGCACCGATTGGGGAATCGACTTCGACGTTGAGCTACGACGAAGGCGCGGCGTTCATCGTCGAGCAGTTCAACAAGTTCTCGCCGCAGATGGCGAAGTTTGCCGAGATGGCGTTCGAAGAGCGCTGGATTGAGGCGGAAGACCGCCCCGGCAAGCGTCCGGGCGGTTTCTGCACCGGCTTCCCGAAAAACGGTCAATCCCGTATCTTCATGACCTACGACGGCTCGACCGGCGCGGTGGCAACCCTCGCGCATGAACTCGGCCATGCTTACCATTCGCACGTCTTGAACGACCTGCCGCCGTTCGTACAGTCCTACTCCATGAACGTGGCGGAGACGGCGTCGACGTTTGCTGAAATGATCGTTGCCGATGCAGCGCTCAAAAACGCAAAGACCGAAGACGAGCGCATCGCTTTGCTGGACAACAAGCTGGGCAACGCGATCTCGTTCTTCATGGACATCCAATGCCGCTTTATCTTCGAGACCAACTTCTACGAAGAGCGTCGCAAAGGACTCGTGTCCTCGGAGCGTCTGAACGAATTGATGACCAACGCGCAGAAGGAAGCATTCTCGGACGCTCTCTCCGAATACCACCCGCACTTCTGGGCGTCGAAGCTGCACTTCTACGCAACGGGCGTGCCGTTCTACAACTTCCCGTACACCTTCGGTTACCTGTTCTCCTACGGCGTGTACGCACGGGCACTTGCAGAGGGCGAGACGTTTGCCGACAAGTACGTGGCGTTGCTGCGTGACACCGGCCGTATGCGCGTCGAAGAACTTGCCCAGAAGCATCTCGGCGTTGACTTGACCCAGCCGGACTTCTGGCGCAGCGCCGTGGAGTTGGCTGTCAAGGATGCAGAGGAGTTCCTGCGCCTGACCGAGAACAAAGTCCACGCGTAAGGAAAGTAAAAAAGCCCACGGTGCCTTCGCGGCCCTGTGGGCTTTTTTCGTATAATCAGCAGAGGGTGGGCAATTCTAGTGAAGGGTCCTCAGGGACACAAATTCACGGAACAGAGGAGTTGCTTGTAACGATGTACCGTAATGCAAACCAAACGATGAACAACCAGCAAGTTCGCTACCAAGTACAAGGCCAAACCGGAGGTCAGCAAGGTCTGCGCTTCGGGGCACACGAGTTCCTCGAAACGCAAGAAGCGCTCCGCTGCAAGGCTGCCGATCTCGAACTCTACGGCGTGCTGATTTCGCAAGCGCAAGATCCGCATCTGCGCGACATCCTCGCAAACCAACAAAACCGTATGGTTCAAAGCTATCAACAATGCCTCGCACTGGCGAACATGGGCAACGCCAACGCAGGTGTTGCGACGATGGCACACACGCCGCAAACCAACGTCTACGAGAACATCCAAGTAGGCTTGCATAACCCGATGCAACCGGCTCCGAACGTCAACGCGAAAACGCTGTCGGATCGCACGATCGCAACGGTCGCTCTGAACCTTCATAAAGCAGGCGCGATTTTTGGTATGCAATGGGCGCTGGAATGCACGATTCCGCAACTGCGCGGCTTCCATGCAACCTGTGCGAACGTTTGCCAAGAGATGGCGTATGAACTCTTCCAATACCTCAATTACACCGGTGTTTACCAAGTGCCGCAACTGGCAGACCATACGATGAACACGATGTTGCAAGCGTTCCAAGGCCAAGGCAACACGATGATGACCTACACCCAGAACGCAAACTACTAAGCAAGAAAAAAGACCCTTACACGCAGAGAAGCGCGTAAGGGTCTTTTTTTCTGTACAACTCTTATTCGACGTTGAAATAGCGGCCTTGCGGGTGGGAGAAGACCATGGCGGAGACGGAGGCTTCCGGGAACATCATGAAGCCCTCCGTCAGTTCGACACCGATGTCATGAGGTTGCAAGAGACGGAACAGCGGTGCTTGGTCTTCGAGGTTCGGGCACGCCGGATAGCCAAACGAAACGCGGACGCCTTGGTAACGGGCACCGAAGCGCTCTTGCATCGTCATCTCCGCCGGGTCCGGGATGCCCCAAGCGTCGCGCATGATGTGATGCACGCGCTCGGCAAACGCTTCGGCAAGTTCCAGGGCGAGCGATTGCAGGACGTGCGAGTTCAGGTACTGACCTGCGTCTTTCCATTGGCTTGCCAACTCATGGATGCCGCGACCCGCCGTGACGACGAAGAAGCCGACATAGTCCATTTCACCGCTCTCGACCGGACGGATGAAGTCGCTTAGGCAGAGGTGCAAGTCTTTGGGTTGACGCGGGAAGTCGAACGTCTCCAAGATGACGGAGGTGTCCGCCGGGTCGTAGATGTGAATTTTGTTGCCTTCGGACTGCGCCGGGAAGAAACGGTACATGCCTTGCGGGCGAATCAGTCCGTCGCGCTTTGCTTGCCCGAGGAGGTCTTCGACGACGGAGTAGAGCTCCGTCGCTTTGGCGTCTCCGTCTGCCAACAGTTGCTCGACGTTGCCTTTGAGTCCAAGGTGTTTGCCCAGCAACATCCGCAAGTTCAGGTACGGTTGCAAGTGATCCACCGGGTAGTCGCGCAGGACGTGACGGTCGGTGTCAGGAGGGAGCAACACCGGGTGGGTCTGTTGGATGTGCGGCGAGCGATCCGGGATCTCAACGGCGACGGCGACTTCTTGGGCGACTGTCTTGTTCTCGAAATTCGCTCGGTCGCGGCGCTGGGTTTCGATGAGCGCCGGGAGTTCCTTCGGGTTGGTCAGTTTGTTGGCGAGGTCGAGACCGTCCATCGCGTCCTTGGCGTAGAGCACGAGGCCGTCGTACTCCGCTTGGATGCGGGTATAGGTGAATTTGCGGGTCAGTGCGGCACCGCCGACGAGCAGCGGCGCGTCGATGCCGGCCGCTTTCAAGTCCTGCGCCGTTGTGACCATCTGTTGCGCCGATTTGACGAGCAATCCGGAGAGTCCGATGGCGTCGGGCTTGTGTTCGCGAGCGGCGGCGATCAGGGTTTCCGGGCCGACTTTGATCCCGAGGTTGATGACTTCAAAGCCGTTGTTCGAGAGGATGATCTCGACTAGGTTTTTGCCGATGTCGTGGACGTCGCCTTTGACCGTGGCGAGCAGGATCTTGCCTTTGACCGCGCTGTCGGTCTTCTCCATGTGCGGCTCCAAGTGGGCGACGGCTGCTTTCATCGCTTCGGCCGATTGGAGAACTTCGGCGACGATCAACTCGTTGTTGTTGAAGAGACGGCCGACTTCTTCCATCCCGGTCATGAGGGGGCCGTTGATGATCTCCAAGGGTCTGTACTTGGTCAGCGCTTCGTCGAGGTCGGGGTAGAGGCCTTCCTTGGTGCCTTCGACGATGTAGGAGGCGAGACGTTCTTCCAACGTCAGCGTGGAAGCGTTGATGACCACTTTGACTTTTTTCTCACGGTAGAAGTCGGTGAAGGTGGCGAGCGTTGCGTCGTTGGTGTTGAAGAGCAACTCTTCGGACAGGCGGCGTTCTTCCTCCGGGATCGACGCATAGCGCTCCAATTTCTCGGAGTTGACGATGGCGTAGTCGAGGCCCGCTTTGGTGCAATGGTAGAGGAACACGGCGTTGAGCACTTCGCGACCGGCGCCCGGCAGACCGAACGAGATGTTGGAGACGCCGAGGATCGTTTGGCATTCGGGGAAGTGGTCTTTGATCAAACGAATTCCTTCTACCGTTTCCCGTGCCGAACCGATGTACTGCTCATCGCCGGTGCCGCACGGGAAGACCAGCGGGTCGAAGATCAGGTCGCGGGGGTCGAGTCCGTGATGGTTCACGAGCAAGTCGTAAGAGCGCTTGGCGACTTCCAGCTTGCGTTCGCGGGTGACGGCCATGCCTTGCTCGTCGATGGTGCCGACGACGATGGCAGCTCCGTACTTTTTGACGATGGGAACGATCGCGTCGAACTTTTCGGGGCCGTCCTCCAAGTTGACAGAGTTGAGCAGTGCTTTGCCTTGCGAGTATTTCAGCGCCATCTCGAACACGTCGAGGTTGGTGGAGTCGATCATGAGCGGCACTTTGACTTTTTTGGTGACGTACTTGAGGAATTCTTCAACGTCTCGGGCTTCGTCGCGGTCCGGATCGGCGAGGCAGATGTCGATGACGTGTGCGCCTTTTTTGACTTGGGCGCGGGCGATCTCGGACGCTTCCTCGTACTTGCCATCGACGATCAAGTTGCGGAACTTGCGGGAACCCAGCACGTTGGTGCGCTCGCCGACGATCAGCGGGCGGTTGTCCGGCTCCACGAAGACGGTTTCGATCCCGGAGACGGCCGGGCGGTGCGGTTCGGCGCTGGTGCGCGGTTTGAAATCTTGCAACGCTTCGTGGATGGCACGGATGTGATCCGGTGTGGTGCCGCAGCAACCGCCCGCGATGTTCAGCCAGCCTTTCTCTGCGAATCCGGCGAGTTTTTTGGCGAGGCTTTGCGGGGTCTCGTGGTAGTGACCGTTCTCGTCGGGGAGCCCGGCGTTCGGGTAGACGGAGACAGAGCAGGTCGCGAGTTCGGACAGTGTACGCAGATGGTCGCGCATGAATTCCGGGCCTGTTGCGCAGTTCAGGCCGACGGAGATCGGCTTCAAGTGTTCAAGCGAAATGTAGAACGACTCGATATTCTGACCTGCAAGCGTCGTCCCCATCGGTTCAATGGTGCCGGAGAGCATGACGGGGATCTCGATGCCGGTGTCTTGGAAAGCGCGTTGGATGGCAATGGCGCCCGCTTTGACGTTGAGGGTGTCTTGCACCGTTTCCAGGAGAAGCACGTCTGCGCCGGCGATCAACAGGGCGCGTGCTTGTTCATAGTAGGAGTCGGTCAAATCTTCGAACGTAATCCCGCCGGTGACCGAGAGGGTCTTGGTGGTCGGGCCCATCGCACCGGCGACGTAGCGCGGCCATTCCGGTGTGGAGTAGGAGTCTACCGCTTCTTTGGCGAGACGCACGGCTTCGATGTTGATCTCATGCGCGAGGTGTTGAAGATCGTATTCAGCGAGGACGACAGACGTAGCACCGAACGTGTTAGTTTCGATGATGTCGGCACCGGCCTCGAGGTAGGCTTCGTGAATGTTGCGAATGACGTCCGGGCGGGTGAGGACGAGGTTCTCGTTGCAACCGTCGAGCTCTTCACCGCCGAAGTCGTCCGGGGTCAAGTTTTCTCGTTGGAGCATCGTGCCCATCGCGCCGTCGAGGATGAGAATTTTTTGTTGCAATTGCTGTTGGATCGGGGTTTTGCTTGACATGTCGAATTCCTCCTCGGAGTAGCGGGCATAGAAAAAGCCCTCTTCGGTCTTGGGAGACGAGAAGAGGGCAGAAGTTGCAAAAAGGGGTGGATACCGCCACTCTTATCTTCCAAAGCGTACGCTTTGCTGGAATTAGCACCTGATCAATCGGTTGCCGAGGTATCAAAGGGCCAGTCCCTCCACCTCTCTGGATAAGAGAAAATAAATATTCAATTCGAAACACTTCACCAACAGTACCATTTCGATGACGCGTTTGTCAATCTTCTACCAACGGTGCGCGGGACATACACATGGAGGAGAAGGAGGGACGTCCGATGGCGATGAAGGTGGGCAGGAGGAAGCGTCTGAACTGGCGGCTCGTCCTGTTTCTTGTCTTGGTCATGATCGTGTTCTCCAGCGTGCAGACGATCTACTATTACGAAACGTCGATGCGTCCGCATCTGGAGCTCGCGGCTGAGAAATACGCCGAGCAGTATGCGGTCAAGGCGATCAACGATTCGATTTCCAAAAAAATTGCCAGCGTTGCCGACTACAATTTGCTGATGAACTTCCGGGAGGGGCCAAACGGCAAAGTCAGCGCCGGGTATTTCAACATGCAAGAAGCCACGCGTTTGCAGGCGCAAGTCACCGACTATATTCAAGGCGAGTTGTCGCATTCCAAGGAAGAGGAGATCTCCCTGCCGCTCGGAGTGGTGTATGAGAGTTCGATTCTGGCGGCGCTCGGGCCGGATATTCCCATCAAGATCCGCCCGATTACAATTGCCAAATCACAAGTGGGATATGAGACGCGCAATGCCGGCATCAACCAGACGGTGCATGTGCTGTATCTGGATCTCACGGTGGAAGAGACGATTGTCGTGCCGTTTTCCACGCATCCAAATGCAGTCAGCACGCGGGTACCGATCGCCTATCTGGTTATGGTCGGCGACGTGCCGCAGATGGTGTACAACGCGCAGGGGTCTGCCGTGGGGCAGACGAGTTCGCCGTTGCCGCCGCTTGAGTTGCCAAACCTCAACGAGCCAGCGAAGTAAAAAGCGCTCGCCTTGCTCGCTGTACCTTCTATTGGTAAGATGGGGAGCGGGAGGGAAGCATTTTTATGGAACGTACATGGATTTTGCAAGAGGCTGAAGCCTTCGTTCGTCAGGAATTGGGCGGAGACTCTTCCGGTCATGATGTCTGGCACATCGAGCGTGTGCGGCGCATGGCTGAACGGATCGCGCGCGTTGAGGGTGCGGACGTTTTTGTCTGCTCGCTTGCAGCACTGTTACACGACATCCCCGACGAGAAATTGAACGAAAGCCCCGAAGCCGGGATGAAAAAACTCACGAACTGGCTGGATGCGCACGACCTTGATGCGGACACACGCGCGCATCTCTTGGAGATCATCACGACGATGTCGTTCAAGGGCGGCAACCGCCCCCCGGTGCGGACGCTGGAAGGCCGAATCGTTCAAGATGCCGACCGTCTCGACGCCATCGGTGCGCTGGGCATCGCCCGCACGTTTGCGTATTCCGGTGCCAAGGGGCAACTCAGCCACGACCCGACCCTGCCGCTGCGCACCGACATGACGGCAGACGAGTATCGCAAGGGCAAGAGCACCGCTGTCAATCATTTCTATGAAAAACTGCTTTTGCTCAAAGCCCTCATGAACACCGACGCCGCCAAACAAATCGCCGAAGAGCGGCATCGTTATATGGAAGAGTTTTTGGAGCGGTTCCATGCGGAGTGGGAAGGACAGATGTAACGGAAGTCACAGACTTTCCAGTTCATTTTTCCTACAATACAAATACAATATGTTGAAGGCTTGCAACAGAATGGCCTTCACAAGTTCCGCCTATACTAGATGTGTATGGGCGTCAACCAACCGATAAAATGAACGATACCGATAGGAGGAATACATGATGGAAGATCTTCGCGCACGCGTACAGGAAGCACTTGATAAAATTCGCCCGGGTCTGCAATCCGATGGCGGCGACGCTGAATTGGTGGACGTTGATGCTGAAACCGGCATCGCTTCGATCCGCATGACCGGCGCTTGCGGCGGTTGCCCGATGAGCACCATGACCCTGAAAATGGGCATCGAGCGCACCGTTCGCGCAGCAGTACCGGAAATCAAAGAAGTCGTGGCTGTCTAAGCCAGACGACGAATTGGAGGGAATCAATCATGGCATCTGATCTCATTCAAACTGTAACCGACGCGAACTTTAACGAAGCAATTCAAGGCGACAAGCCGGTTCTCGTCGACTTCTGGGCTGCATGGTGCGGTCCGTGCAAAATGCTCGCTCCGGTCCTCGACGATCTCGCAGGCGAAGTTTCCGATAAGCTGACCATCGGCAAACTCAACGTCGACGAAAACCCGGCGACTTCGCAAAAGTTCGGCGTTATGTCCATCCCGACTCTGCTCGTTTTCAAAAACGGCGAAGTTGTGAAGACCCTCGTCGGCTACCAAAACAAAGCTCAACTGCTCGACAAACTGGCTGACGTTCTGTAAGCCGCGTTTGTTTGGGAAGAGAAGACCTGTCAGGCTGCGGCCTTGGCAGGTCTTTTTTATTATGAAAAAAGACCCTTCGACCCGCTTGTTTCCGGGCAGGTGAAGGGTCTTTTGTTTAGAGTTGGGCGAAGACTCGGTTGATCACGTCGATGGTGAAGTCGATGTCCGCTTGGGTGTGGGCGGTGGAAACGAACCACGCTTCGTACTTGGACGGTGCGAGCAGGACGCCTTCGTCGAGCAGGAGGTGGAAGAAGCGGGCGAATTTCTCGCCGTCAGCCGCTTGGGCATCGTCGTAGTTGCGCACCTCATGGTCGAGGAAGTACAGCGCGAACGCTCCGCCTACGCGGTTGAGGGTGACGGTGTGCCCGTGACGGGCTGCCGCTTGCAGGAGGGCCGCTTCCAGTTGAGCTCCGTAGTTGTCGAGGCGTTCGTAGGTTCCCTCATGTTGCAGTTCTTGGATGCAGGCGATCCCTGCCGCGATGGAAGCCGGGTTGCCTGCCATCGTGCCCGCTTGGTAGGCCGGGCCGAGCGGTGCGACTTTTTCCATGATGTCGATACGGCCGCCGTATGCGCCGATCGGGAGGCCGCCGCCGATGATTTTGCCAAGCGCGGTCATGTCCGGTTTGACGCCGAGCAGGTCTTGCGCACCGCCATAATGGAAACGGAACGCGGTGATGACTTCGTCGTAGATAACCAGCGCGCCGTAGCGATGAGCCAGTTCGTTGACGCCTTCGAGGAAGCCGGGGTCCGGGCGGACGATGCCGAAGTTGCCGACAATCGGTTCAACGAGGATGGCGGCGGTTTCAGCGCCCCATTTTTTCAGTGCGTCTTCGAATGCGGTGAGGTCGTTGAAGGGAATCGTGATCATGTCGTTGGCGATCGCTTGCGGGATCCCTGCCGAGTCCGGGATGCCGAGGGTCGAAGGACCGGAGCCAGCTGCGACCAGCACGAGGTCGGAGTGTCCGTGGTAACAGCCGGCGAACTTCATGATTTTGTTGCGGCCTGTGTAGGCGCGGGCGACGCGGATCGTCGTCATGACTGCTTCGGTGCCGGAGTTGACGAAGCGGACTTTTTCTAAGGAAGGAATCGCATCGCGAAGCATCGTGGCGAAGTCGATTTCCAGTTTGGTCGGAGTGCCGTAGAGGACACCGCTCTGGGCCGCTTGGGTGATCGCATCAGCGATGTGTTTGTTGCCGTGGCCGTGGATGAGCGGACCGTATGCGGCGAGATAGTCGATGTATCGGTTGCCGTCCACATCATAGAAGTGTGCGCCTTCGCCGCGTTCCATGAACACGGGAGCGCCGCCGCCGACCGCTTTGAACGAGCGGGACGGGGAGTTGACGCCGCCGACGATGACGTCTTGAGCTTTTTCGTAGAGGTGTTTGGATGTTTCTCTATTCAAGGGGTGTGCCACCTTTCGTGAATCATGTTGCCATTGTCCTATCGTACCAAAATGTGTGGCGACCGTCATTCCTGAAATGGCAGTTCCGAATCTATAAGCAACAAGAGGTGAAGTGAAACGGAGGAATTGTCATGAAGGTTTCGTGGAAAAAAGTTGTACTGGTCGCAGCACCGTTGGCCCTGGTGGTCGGAGGGGTGGGGTATGCGGTGACCGGAAGCACGACGACTTCGGCGAATGCAGATCAAGCTACAAACGCGAGCAACGTCTCTGCGCAAATTGTAAGTTCCGTCCCGTTGACGGCAGAAGAAGCGGCTCAATTGGGCAATGCGAAACCGGTCGCGGTGGCCGATGCGAGTGCTGTGACGCAGACTTCGACGGCGGGCGCATCGAGTGCAAGCCAAGCGGACAGTGTGGACCAAGAGACGCTGGATGCGAACAATCCGTTTGTTGTGCAACAGCCAACTGCTTCGGCAGCTCCGGTGACTGCTACCACGGCTTCCTCGGCCGGGGATGCCGTGGTGGCAAGCACGTTCCAATTGAATGCAGTGCGTAATCTGCACTTTGAAACGAACACGACGCAAGGCAGTTTGAAAGTGGAGTTCAAGCAAGAGGGCGGTACGTATAAGCTCGAAGGAGACCTCGGCGGTCGCAAGGTGGAGTTGCAGGGGGATCAAGCGGTGCAGATCATGAACAAATTGATGAGTGGTTTCCAGTTGCAAGACGCGCTGACGGCAACTCTGCAAGGCAAGCAAGTGCAACTCAACTCTCAAGTTCTCAATTCGATCCAGACGCTCGACATCGAAATGAACGACGGGCGCAAGATCGAATCCAAAGGCAAGCCGTCCAAAGGCAACAGTCCCAAAGACGAAGGCAAGCACGATAACGGAAAACACAAAGGCTGGGAAAAGCAAGAAGACAAAGGCAAGGGCAAGAAGCACGACGACTAAGGTAGGGCAATAGCACGAAGACTAAAGCAGGGTATATGGGCACGAAGTGAAGCAGTGTTTGTAGGCACTTTGAAAGACGGTGCATGTAGGTACTTTTTTTACAGTGCATTATAGGTGCTTGAATGACAGTGCTCGTTGGCAGTAGGTCTGACGATGTTTGGGGCACTTGCTTAGTGAAGGTAGTGTTATGAATGTATGGGTTGTGTGTTGGTGAACGTGCTGGATGGCGTGCGAGTTGTTCGTTGACCCCGCAGCCGTTTCCGGTTGCGTTGATCATAGATGTTTGAGCCACTTTTTTGCGATCTTTTCCCCCCTTTTTGAACTGCCACCGATTGCGGTGGCAGTTTTTTTGCTAGAATAGGGAGTGGGAGCGGTACAGAACTAAGGAGTGTTACTGTCTATGGGAATGGAACTACTGCGCAGATTGCCCGCTGTGCATCGACTGCTCGATCACCCGGTCTGTAGGGACTTGATCGAGGAGCATTCGCACCCGTTGGTTTCCCGTCTGGCAGGCGACGTGATCGGAGACCTGCGCACTGCGATTCTCGCAGGAGAAGACCGTGAAGCCGACTTGATGCCGGACAGACTGGCGGCGGAAGTCGCAAAACGGGTACACGCGCAATTCCAACCGCATTACCGTCCGGTGATCAACGCCACCGGAGTCGTTTTACATACCAATTTGGGTCGAGCCCCATTGGCTGACGCGGCGGTGGAAGCGATCGTACGCACCGCACGGGGCTACACCAACCTCGAACTCAACCTCGCCACCGGAGAGCGAGGTTCCCGCTATGACCACGTGGAGAGCTTGATCTGCGAGTTAACAGGTGCCGAAGCGGCGCTTGTCGTCAACAACAATGCCGCCGCCGTGTTCCTCGTGTTAGGCGAGATGGCGAAGGGTAAAAAAGTCATCATCTCACGCGGTCAACTTGTCGAGATTGGCGGCTCGTTCCGCGTTTCAGAAGTCATGCGAGCCAGCGGTGCCGAGCTGGTGGAAGTCGGCACCACGAACAAAACGCACGAGTACGACTACGAACGTGCCATCGACGAAGACACCGGTTTGATTCTGCGCGTACACACCAGCAACTTCCGCGTGGTCGGGTTCACGCATCAGCCTCCACTCTCCGATCTCGTCGCCCTTGCACACGAACGCAATGTGCCTGTCTACGAGGACCTCGGCAGCGGGTCACTGATCGATCTGCGCGCGTACGGCATCGGTGATGAACCGACCATCGGCGAGAGCGTGCGGGCAGGTGTGGACATCGTATCTTTTAGTGGAGACAAGTTGCTCGGCAGCGCACAAGCCGGAATCATCGTTGGCAAGCAGGAATACATCAAGCGAATCAAGAAAAACCAACTTACACGCGCCCTTCGCGTTGACAAATTCACGTTGGCCGCGCTCGAAGCGACTCTCATGCTCTACCGTGACGAGGAAAAAGCCAAGCGCGACGTGCCGACGATTGGGATGCTGTTGCGCACCCAGGAGTCGCTTGCCCCGGAAGCACAACGCCTGCGGAACCTGCTTGCCGATGTGTTTGGCGAGCGGGCTGAGGTGCAGGTAGAGGCAGGATTGTCACAGGTAGGCGGCGGGTCGTTGCCGACGGAGGAGTTGCCGACGTGGCATGTGACGGTGCGAACCCGTCTCTTTTCGTTGAACGAGTTGGAACATCATCTGAGACACGTGGACATGCCGGTCATGACCACGATGCAAAAGGAGGCTCTACACTTCGATGTCAGAACGATCTTCCCAAGAGAAATCGAAGTTGTTGCCGCGAGCGTCCGTGACGCCTACGGGCGAATCGGGTGACGCGGTGTTGCCGAGCGAGTCGGTTCGACTCACTCTGCTGACCGAAAAAGCTGGCTGAGGATGCAAAATCGGCCCAGCCGACCTGGCGCAAGTTTTGCGCCATCTACCGAAAGATGAAGTACCGAATGCAAACTTGATCGTCGGCATCGACACCTCGGATGATGCGGGCGTCTATAAATTGAACGATGACGTGGCAATGGTCCAGACGGTCGACTACTTCACGCCGGTCGTGGACGATCCGTACATGTTCGGTGCCATCGCTGCAGCGAACGCGTTGTCGGATGTGTACGCGATGGGCGGCACGCCGCTTACCGTGTTGAACATCGTCGGGTTCCCAATCTCCAAGCTGGACAAAAAAATTCTCGCCGACATCCTGCGCGGCGGAGCGGACAAAGTCCGTGAAGCGGGCGCTGTGATCCTCGGCGGGCATTCGATCGACGATGTCGATCCGAAGTTTGGCATGGCGGTCACCGGTACGGTGCATCCGCAGAAGGTGTGGACGAACGCCGGTGCGAAACCGGGGGACAAGTTGGTGTTGACGAAGCCGATTGGGGTGGGGATTCTCACCACGGCGATCAAGCGCGGCAAGGCAACAGAGGAAGGAATTGCTCTCGTGACGCAGACGATGGCGGAGTTGAACAAAGTGGCGGCCGAAGTGGCGCATGGATTTACCGTTCATGCGTGTACGGACGTGACGGGATTTGGCTTGGCGGGACATGCGCTGGAGATGGCGCGTGGCGCTGATGTTGGGATTGTGTTGCACGTGTCTCAAGTACCGACGCTCCCGGAGACACGGGCGCTTGTGGAACAGAAGGTCTACCCGGGTGGTACGGTTCGCAATATGGAATGGGTGAGTGAGGATGTGTTGTTCGAAGGTGTGGACGACGCATCCAAGATCATCCTCTGTGATGCCGTGACTTCGGGTGGCCTGCTGATCTCTGTCCCGGCAGAAGAAGCGGACGCGATGGTTTCACAGATGAATGAACGCGGGATTGCGTATGCGTCCGTGGTGGGTGAAGTGACACACGACCATCCATCCAAGATCGCAGTACGACCGTAAGGAAAAAAGGGACTCACTCTCGGGAGTGGGTCCCTTTTTGTTGTGTATTACTCGGTTGGGAAGTCGAGGTCTTGGCGATTTGCTTGGAGCGTGGCGAGAGCGGACGGTTTACGGGATGAGGATTTAGGGGTCAAGAGGTGGTCGCGGACTTGCTCGACCTTAAGCAGAACAAATTCAGTTCGGTGTGAGTATTCCATCACTTCCAGATTCAGTTCGCGCATTGCTTGTTCGATGCTCTCCGTGCGTTCAAGGAGGGTATCGGCTTTTACTTCAAGGTTGTCCACCCGAACGAGAATCGCGTCTACGGTGCCTTTCAGTTCTTGGAATTGAGAATCCCACTTCTCCTCGAAAGCGTCAAATCGAGCGTTGAAACGTTGCTCCTGCTCTTGAAGAAGCTTGGTGAACTTCCTGTCTTGCTCTTGAATGAGCTTGGTGAACTTCCTGTCTTGCTCTTGAATGAGCTTGGTGAATTTCACGTCTTGCTCTTGAAGAAGTTTGGTAAACTTCTCGTCTTGCTCTTGAATGAGCTTGGTGAATTTCACGTCTTGCTCTTCGAAACGTTGATTCATTTCGCGGCGCAATTGCTCGTGATTGTTTGCCAGTTGTACTTGATTGGCGGCTAGTTGCTGCATGCCTTCCATGAGGAGCTTTTGGCCGTGGGCAAGTTGGTCATATCGATCGGAGAGCAATGTTTGCCCTTCAAACAGCTGCTTCTGCCCTTCGAACAACCGTTGCTGTCCCTCGGTGAGTTGTTGGAGGTGGGACAGGATTTGGGCTTCTGTAGTCGGGATCATGAGTGGGGTCCTCCTTTCGGGGTATGGGGACAGTGTAAGGCTGTTTTTTCATTCAAGCAAGAATAATTTCACTAATAAGTACGACTGCTGCATTGTAGAATCCGTGCGCAATTACTGTGGGAAACAACCCAAATCTCCGATAAAACCCAAACGACAACGGCCCCACAATCAATCCTAACTCCACCAACCGCAGATACCACGGCGACACATCACCCGTCCCGTGCGTACACGCCCACAGGAACGACGACACCAAAACAACCGCCCATCCAGGCATCCAACGACTCAACCATACATCCGCCAGTTTCCGATACACCAGCTCTTCATAGACCCCCGCAGCCACACCGACCGCCACAGGGATCAACCACGGCCACGGACTTTGCTCCACGATCTCGCGAACAGACCCCTCGTCCACCGAGCCGCCCAACCTCTGCACAACATACGAAAACAACAGCCCAATCCCCAATTGAACCCCGCCAAACAACACACCGAACCCAATTCCCCGCCACATCCGAAGCGAAACCCACTTCCGGATCGAAACACGCACCTGCCAGCCATAAGCGGCCACCGCCGCACCAAACGTCGCCAGTCCAAACAGCAATCCTTGCATGGCCCCGACCATCGTCCCGGTCTGCGCCCAACTTCCCAACCCCACTGCCACCCCGAGCATCGCTGGGATTCGAACTCCTCTTTCGGAGTTCGAAAAAAGCTGTATTATATAGAAAGCCCCCAACAACGGAAGCAACCATTCATGCATTTGCACCAGTTCAACAAACTCTCTCATCTTGCATCCCTCCATCGCCAGTGTATCACAATCGTATAATTTTTGGTTGACAAGCCAGTAGTATGCTCCTATACTAGTAGTTGCTATGAACGACATAGTACAATGGGGATGAACACTCCATTCATTCAAAAGGGCGATGACCTACGGGTTCATCGCTTTTTTCATGGTTGCAATTCGGTGAGAATCTTGCTATAGTAAGACCGTCCTTGAATTATCAGAATTGTTCCAAGTGAATTTTCCGTCTTTTCTGGGTAGACAGGTATAGAAGTAGGCCGACCCTGTCAATATTGTTGAGGTAGCGCTGGTACAGAATTTCAAAGGTTATGTTACAGTTTCGTGTTTTTTGCTAGTTTTGGTTGTCCAACGCTTGAAAACAACTCTCACTTGGCATAATGTATATGTGATTGCTTAGTTAGAATAAATCAAACCAAAAATCATAGATAGCAGGTGACCTCATGGCTTTGTTGGAAAAAATACAGCGATTTAACCGACTCTTGCAAAAATCGGCGGCGAACGGTGTGGACTTCATGGAGTTGGCCAAGCTCCTGAGCGACATGGTCGATTCGAACGTATACGTAGTCAGCAAGACAGGCAAGATTCTCGGCTTCGGTCTCGCCGAGTACGAATTGACGCTTGAGTGGAACCAGATCATGACCGTTGATCAAAAGTTCCCGGGCGAATTCAACGAAAACCTGTTGAAGCACACCGAAACGGAGAAAAACGTTGAGAACAAATCCCCGTTCTACGTCTTCTCTCCGGAAGAAAACGAAGTCTTTAAAAAGAAAAACATCACGATCGTCCCGATTATCGGCGGCGGTACTCGTCTGGGGACGCTCGTCCTCGCTCGTCTGAACAAGGAGTTCAGCGACGATGATCTCATCCTCTCCGAGTACGGCGCAACCGTGGTCGGCATGGAGATCATCCGTTCCGAGCAAGAAGAGATTCATGAAAAAGCTCGTCAACGCGCAATGGTGATGATGGCGCTCGAATCTCTGTCCTTCTCCGAACAAGAAGCGATCCAGCACATCTTCAAAGAGCTCGAGGGCTCCGAAGGTCTGCTCGTCGCTTCCAAAATCGCAGACCGCGTCGGCATTACCCGTTCGGTTATCGTCAACGCGATCCGCAAGCTGGAATCTGCAGGTGTTATCGAATCCCGTTCGCTCGGGATGAAAGGGACGTACATCAAAGTCCTCAACCCGCTGTTCCTCGATCAACTCGAAGCCATCGACAAGTAAGATCATAGGTTGCAAAAAAAGAACCCGACCTCTCACGAGGCCGGGTTCTTTTTTTCGTTTCACTACTTGAGATAGTCAACCAGCGCTTGAAAAACAGCTTCTGCTGCCTTGTCTTGGACGTTCGGGTCTTTCGCTTTTTGCTCATCTCCGGAATTGGTGAGAAAGTCGGTCTCGATCAGTACGGCGGGTCGCGGGTTTTCGCGCAGGACATAATAGTCCCCGAAACGCGTGCCGAGATCGGGGAGGCCGAGGTTCTTCACGAGTTGTGTCTGAATTCGGTTGGCGAGGTCGTGATCCTTGCCGTCCTCGTTGTAATAGAAGGTCATCGTGCCTGAGAGATTCGGGTTGGCGTTGGTGTTGAAATGCAAGGAGACGAAGATGTCGCAGTCTTCTCGCTTGGAGATCTGCACGCGGTCATCGAGCGTCACGAACGTATCGTCGGAACGTGTGAGTACCACGCGTGCGCCGGTGGAAGTTAGTTTGTTGGCGAGAAGCGTGGTGAGGGAGAGTGTGAGGTCTTTTTCATAGACGCCGGTATCTCGCCCGACCGCACCGACATCATACCCGCCGTGTCCAGCGTCCAGGACGATGGTTTTGCCGTGCAACACCCCGTCCAACGACTGTCCGCGCTCCGGCAGTTTGGAGAGGTCGCCGCTCACGTTTGGCAACCATCCGGCGATCCACGCTGTATGTCCGTTTTTCATCGTAACTTCCAGCCAATTGCCCGACTTGCCCGTCACGGGGTACGAAGCGCCCGCAGCCCCTGTTTCCAACAGAGCGAAGTTCGTTCCCGGCCCGCTGCGCAAGTTCGTGGCGTCTTGCAACGTGAGCGTCACGTCTGATTGTTCATTTGACGGTGGCAACGTGTCTTTGACAGGGGAGGGCTTGCCCGGCAATTTGAGATACTGAGCTTTGACGTACGCTTCCTTGCCTTGCCAATCGATCTTCGTCCAATCCGCACCCTCTTCGATCACTTGCACGAGGTCACCGAGTTTGAGGGTGCCGAGGATCGGGGCAGACTGGGAGTTGTCAGCACGGATGTTCACGGAGTCGCTGAGCACGGTGGCACGCTCTTGCTCCGCTTGGGCGTTCGGTTTGGCCTTGCCCTCTGACATCGTGACATATTGCTTCGACACCCAGCCTGTCCGGTCATCGGGCAGACGGATTTGAACCCAATCTGCGTTTTGTTGCAACACGGGATAGGTCGTACCCGGTTGGATCGTTGTGACGATTTCAAATGACGTGGACGCGCCACCGCGCACGTTCAAACTCTCGACTTTCGATTGCGCCACATCAATCACAGGATTGGACGTGGCAAATCGCCCGCCCTCTTTGACCAACGAGGCGTGAATCCACCCGCTCTGTCCCTTGCCGAGCTGCACCTGATACCAACCGTTTTCCGATGTGACCACTTCGAATTGGTCGCCGTAGTCAGCGTGCCCGATCACGCCCTCCTCGGTGGAAGCTCCGGAGCGGATGTTCACATCGTAGGCAATCACTTTCACGAAACGGCCTTCAGCGGCCGCCGCGATCATGGAGGACAACAGGGAGAAACAGATCACCAAGATCAGAATCCAACGTTTGCGAGTCACGGTACAGGTACCTCCTGACACAGGGTTTTGAACCCCCTATTCGTCCCGTCAAATCGGGATTCCTGCCCTTCGACACCGATTGTTTCCTTTCCGACAGGGAAGGCTAGAAGCAGACAAAACTCGCAGTCTCACAGCCGCCAAGGAGGTCTCCCACATGCGCAAAACCATCCACCAACAAGTGTCCGCCTTCACGAACAAACGACTTCTCAACGTGGATTTCCACGACTTTTTGCAAAAGCAGGCATACCTCGAAGACGTCGAACTCGCCACGGAATTCGCCCTGACCTCTCGCGAAGTGCAACAACTGCGCACGAAGTTGCAAAGATAGTAGACGATCCGGTCGTGGAACGTTACACTGGTGACTGGAGGTGAAGCCCATGCGGATCGCCATCGAGCTTGGCAACCCGAAGTACCAAAGCGAAACGGAACGCTTGGTCCACCTGTTCTTCGAGGAAGAGGAAGTGGTATTCGATGAACAGGCAGACGCGGCGCTTTTCATAAGAACTTGGACAGAGGAGGGAGCAGCCTCTGTTACTGCACGAACCGAATTGCACGACCGTCGCGACGGTCGCAGCTACCGGAGCTTTTTCACCAAACAGGTGGAAGCGAACGCAACTCCTAACATCATGCAAAAACGCGGCAAGTCCGCCACGTTGCGCGCGCTTCACGACGTGTTGGAGAAGTTGACCGGTGAGCACCAACCGTGGGGCATCTTGTTTGGCGTGCGCCCGTTGAAGCTCGTTCACAACATGCGCGAACAGGGCCACAACAACGCCTCGATTCGGGAAAAGCTCCGCACGGAGCATGCGATTTCAGAGGAGCGAATTGAACTCTTGCTGGAGATCGCCGATGCGCAGATCCAGACGATGCCCGACCTGTATGAGATCGACCGAGAAGTTTCCATCTACGTCGGCATCCCGTTCTGCCCGACCCATTGCGCGTATTGCACGTTCCCGGCGTACTCGATGGAGGACAAAGCCACGTATGCGCCGTCGTTTCTCGATGCGTTGGATCGTGAATTCGCGGCGATTGGCGCGTTTTTGCACGAGCACAGCATTCCGGTGACGTCTGTCTATCTGGGGGGCGGTACACCGACATCGCTGAAAGCGCCGGAGATGGAGCGCGTCATGAAGGCGATCTATGCTCACATCCCGAATGCAAAACCGTGGCGAGAATTTACGGTGGAAGCTGGCCGCCCGGATACGATTACCCCGGAGCGAATCGAAGTGATGCGTCGCTACGGCGTTAACCGCATCTCGGTCAACCCGCAGACGTTCAAGGCGGAGACGCTCAAAACGATCGGTCGCGGCCACACGCCGGACATCGTGGACAAGCGCTTCCATCTCGTCAAAGAAGCGGGCTTTGAGAACATCAACATGGACATGATTCTCGGCCTGCCGGGGGAAGATCTCGACGACGTCCGCCATACGCGTGCGCGTATCGAAGCGCTGAACCCGGACTCGGTGACGGTCCATACGATGTCGTTCAAACGGACCGCCGTGGTCAACAAAGAGCGTGAGCAATATGAGATTCCGCACACGCGCATCGTGCGCCGGATGATGGCGGAAACCGCTGAGTGGGCGAGGGGAATGGGCTACCATCCCTACTACGTCTATCGTCAGAAGGACATCCTCGGCAACTTGGAAAACGTCGGCTACGCAAAGCCCGGCATGGACTCGATCTACAACATCGCGATCATGGAGGAGCGTCAGACGATCATCGGCCTTGGCGGAGGTGCGTCGTCGAAACTCTACCGCAAAGGCGAGTTCCTAAGCCATGTCTACAACGCCAAGGAACCGAAAGCGTACGTTGATTCGGTCGACAGCGTGATCGAGAAAAAACTCAAAGCCCTGCGTGAAGTGTTCGTTCCCCATTCCGTCTAAACGGAGTGGGGCTTTTTTGTGAACAGGAGGACTAGGGGAGGTTGGATGTGGTAGACTGGAATTTAGGCAATCAAATCGCTACATAGACTGGGGAAAACCATACATGTCTTCAACTGCAAAAAAAGGATTGGTCGCCGGAGCCTTCTCGTTGGCTTTGGCCGGGATGATCTCCAAGGTGTTGGGCATCGTCTACATCGTGCCGCTGCAGAACATGGCGCACGACTATGTCATGGCGTTGTATCAGCACGCCTATGCGATCTACGTCATCATCTTGACGGTGACGACGGCAGGCATCCCGCTTGCGATCTCCAAACTGATTGCGGAGCGCAACGCCATGCGGGATTATGCGGCCGCCGATCAAATCTACCGCGTGGGGGCGCGGTACATGACATTGGCGGGGGTCGTCATGTGGGCGATC
The DNA here is from genome assembly GCF_016722965.1 of Tumebacillus amylolyticus. Taxonomy (NCBI): domain Bacteria; kingdom Bacillati; phylum Bacillota; class Bacilli; order Caryophanales; family Alicyclobacillaceae; genus Tumebacillus; species Tumebacillus amylolyticus. The sequence continues at coordinate 427,201 of NZ_JAEQNB010000003.1, read as the reverse complement.
ATGTTCGCACTGGGCGGTGTCATTGCGCTCATCGTCGGCAACTACGCGGCATCCACCGCGATCCGGGCGTTGTCGTTTGCGCTGCTGGTCGTGCCGTTGCTCGCCGCGATGCGCGGGTATTTGCAAGGGCACCAAGAGATGGGGGTCTCCGGCTCTTCGCAAGTATTAGAGCAGTTGGTGCGTTCACTCGCGATCCTTGGCGGTGTCTACGCGTTTAAACAAATGAACGCTCCGGACAATTGGACGGCGGCGGTCGCAACGTTCTCCGGCGTCCTCGGTGCTGCGGTCAGCGTGTTTTACCTCGCCCGTCATGTCGTTCGCATTCGCCGGGCGAACAAAGCCAAGATCACCAAGCCTTCGGGCATGAGCAACAAGCAGATTTTCCGAAAAATCGCAGTGGTGGCACTGCCGATCTCGCTGTCATCGCTCGTCTTGCCACTGTCTCAAAACGTAGACAACTTGACGATCACCAACATGTTGATGTGGGGGATGAACCTCTCGCAACATGCTGCCGACTCGGAGTTTGGGATCTTCACGGCGCGGGCGTTGCGTTTGATTGCGATGCCGTTGTCGCTTGCGACTGCCATCGGTTTGTCTCTGATGCCTGCCATCACCCAAGCGATTGCAGAAAAAAACACACAGCTGCGCAATGAGCGCGTGTTGATGTCCTACCGTTTGACCTCGTTCTTCTCGTTCCCTGTCGCGGCGGGCATCCTGTTGCTGGCAGGTCCTATCGACATCACGTTGTTCAAAGACACGGCAGGTTCGGATACGATTGCCATGGTTTCGCTGATGGCGATCTTCTCGTCGTTTGAGCTGGTCACAGCCTATATTTTGCAAGCGCTCGGACACATGTACCTGCCGATCCGCTATATGTTTGCAGGTTTGATTTTGAAGACTGTGTTGAACTTGGCGCTGGTGCCGTTCTACGGGATTTTCGGTGCGGCGATTGCCAGTGTACTCGGCTATTTGCTGTCGTCGATTTTGAACTTCCGCTCGGTGCAGAAGATCGGCAAAGTCCCGCTGGCGTTCAACGATATTTTTGGCAAACCGGTGCTGGCGTCTGTGTTGATGGGAATCGTGGTCTGGATCATCACCAAGATTCCGTTTGACGTCATCATCTCGAACGAGCGGATCGCCAATCTGATTTTGGTGATCCTCTGCGGCGGGATCGGGGCGGTGGTGTTCTTCGCGGTGATGGTGGCCATCAAGGGCATCACGCGCGAAGAAATCAAGCGAATCCCCGTTTTGAACCGTTTGATTCGCTAAGTGGAGAGGAGTGGTCGTCATGTCGTATCGGGAATTGTTACGCCATCGCGGCTACTCCCTTTTGTTTTCGGGGCAGGTCTTGTCGCAGGTGGGCGACGCTGTCTATGAAGTTGGCATCGTTTGGTTGGTCTATCGGCTGACAGGGAGTGCTGCGGCGCTCGGGTGGTTGGCGTTCTGCCAGAGCGTGCCGTATCTGGTCTGCGGGTTGCTGGCAGGTGCCTTGGCCGATCGTTGGAACCGCCGAACGACGATGTTGGTTTCCGATCTCGTCCGGGCCGCCGCCGTGGCGTATCTGGCGGTGCGCTATGCTACCGGAAATTTGACGGCGGTGGAAGTGTGCGCCGTTGCAGTCGTGCTGACAACTGCGAGGTCGTTTTTTCATCCGGCGATGCGGGCGTTGTACCCGGAGATGCTCGGGCAAGAGCAACTCTTGCTCGCCAACTCGCTGAGTGAGGGTTCCAAACGCATTTGCAAAGTCGGCGGGATGATGCTTGGCGGTGTTTTGATGGCACAAGCGCAGGCGGACGTGGTCTTGTGGGGCAATGCCGCCTCGTTCCTGCTCTCGTTTGTCACCCTGCTCGCTTTGAAAAAAACGGCGCAGCAGACAGAGTCTGTGAAGCCGGGGAACTCTCGCGGAACAGGCTCGCTTTTTCAAGAGATTCGTTCTGCATTCGGAGAAGTCTATCGCCGACGCCAAGTCTTGTTCGCGATCGCGATGTCCTCGTTCGGATTGGTGGTCTCCGCGGGTTTGATCAAAGTCGGTTTGCCTTTGCTTGCGGGGAACGTCCTGCACGGTGAGGGCGACGTGTACGGTCTGCTGATGGCGTGTTTCTCCATAGGGATGTTCCTCTCCACCGCATCGATGAAAAAACTCGCGGCCCGACTCTCGCTCGTACAGCTCGTCGCTGTAGGGTGGTTGCTCTACGGGGCCATGTTCGTCGCCCTCTCGTTCGCACCGCCGCTTACTCTGGCGTGCGTGTTGGTAGGCGCGACGGGGTTTGCGCATTTTTTGACAGACATTCCGGTGACGACGCTGATCCAGCAGACGATGCCTTTGCATCGCATGTCCGCGTGTCAAAGCATCTGGGCGACGGCGTCGTTTGGCTCCGAGTCGCTCGGAGTCATCCTCGGCGGGGCGGTGCTTGGCGTTGCGACAGTTGGCTTGACATTTGCCGCTGCGGGGGCTCTGTTGTTGAGTTTGGGCGTGGTGTCTGTGCGTAAACTTCGTGGATTTGGGCAGAATGTACTTGACAGACAATCTTTGTCTGAGTAATATTACACTTAATTTCAACTTGATCGAGATCTGAAGACGGGAAAAAGTAACGAAGCCACCGCCTAGTCAGAGAGGAGACACCCTTGGCTGTAAGTGTCTCTCTACGCGCCTTCGCGAAAGACATCTCCGAGGACTCGCCGCGAACCCTTTTCGAAGGTGTAGCGGTTGGGCGTAACCGGGCGTTAACCGGCCAAGAGGAAGCGGTTTTTCATGCACCGTTTCAATCAGGGTGGTACCACGGGAACTACAAAGCTCTCGTCCCTAGCGCATTTGTGCTAGTGACGAGAGCTTTTTTTCGTAAAACGAAGGAGGAATAGAATCATGTTGACCAATCGTCCTCGCGGGGTGAACGACATTCTCCCCGGCGATGTGGAGAAATGGCAGTTTATCGAGCGCACGGCGCGCGATGTGTGCCGCCGCTTTAACGTTTCGGAGATTCGCACGCCGATTTTTGAACACACGGAACTCTTCCAACGCGGCGTCGGCGAAACGACCGACATCGTGGAGAAGGAGATGTACACGTTCCAAGACCGTGGGGATCGCTCGCTGACCCTGCGTCCGGAAGGCACGGCGTCTGCTGTCCGTTCGTTCGTGGAGAACAAACTTTATGCACAACCGCAACCGACCAAGTTGTTCTACATCGGTCCGATGTTCCGCTACGAGCGTCCGCAGTCCGGTCGCTACCGCCAGTTCCACCAGTTCGGCGCCGAAGTGCTCGGCGTGAACGAGCCGAGCGTCGATGCGGAGGTCCTCGCGTTGGTGATGACTTTTTTCAACGAACTCGGTTTGAAAAACATCACGCTTGAGATCAACTCCGTCGGCTCGCCGGCCTCACGGGAAGCATACCGCGGGGCCCTGCGCGAACATCTCGCACCGGTCAAGGATCAGCTTTGCAAGGACTGCCAGAGCCGCTTCGACCGCAATCCGATGCGCATCTTGGATTGCAAGATCGACGCGTCGAACGAAACTGTATCCAGCTCGCCGTTCATGCTCGACTACCTGACGGACGAAGACAAGACACACTTCGAACAAGTCAAGAGCTACCTCGATTCGTTCGGCATCAACTATGTCGTCAACCCGCGCATGGTGCGCGGCCTCGACTACTACACGCAGACCGCGTTTGAGTTCATCGAGTCGGGGTCCACGATCTCCGGGGGCGGTCGTTACAACGGCATGGTCGAACAATTTGGCGGTCCGGATATGCCGGGGTTCGGGTTTGGAGTGGGCATCGAGCGCGTGTTGATCGCACTGCAGAACCAAGAGGTGGAATTGCCGATCGAGAAGGGCATCGATGTGTTCCTCGTCGCGCTCGGTGAGGAAGCGCAGAAGCGGACCGTCACCCTTTTACAAGAACTGCGCACGGCTGGACTCGTGGCTGACAAAGACTATCTCGGCAAGAGCATGAAAGCGCAGATGAAAGCGGCTGACCGTCTAAAAGCCAAGCAAGTTGTCATCCTCGGAGACGACGAACTGGCGCAGGGCGTTGCGAACGTCAAGGATATGGAAAGCGGCGAGCAGGTGTCTGTACCGCTCTCCGAACTGGTTGAGAAAATCCAACAGAAACTGTAAAGAGATAATTCTGGGGAGGAAACAAACATGAGCGAACAGTTCCAAGGACAAACACTGCACCGCACGCACAACGCGGGCGAGTTGAGCAAAGCACAGGTAGGGCAACAGGTTACTTTGACCGGCTGGGTACAACGCCGCCGCGACCTCGGCGGACTGATCTTCATCGACCTGCGCGACCGTTCGGGCTACGTGCAAGCGGTCTTCGAACCGAACCGCAACGGCGAAGAACTGATGGCGCTCGGCGACAAACTCCGCAACGAGTACGTCGTCGCTCTGCGCGGCACCGTCGTAGCTCGTGATGAAAAAGCGGTTAACACCAAGATCTCGACCGGCGAGATTGAAATCTATGTTGACGCTGTGGAGATCTTGAACGCGGCGAAAATGACGCCGTTCTTCATCCAAGACAACGTGGATGTCGATGAAAACTTGCGCCTGAAGTACCGCTACCTCGACCTGCGCCGTCCGGAGATGCAGAAGATCTTCCTCTTGCGCTCCAAAGCTGTGAAGTTTTTCCGTGACTACCTGGACACCAACGGGTTCCTGGAAGTGGAAACGCCGATGCTGACCAAGTCCACTCCGGAAGGCGCGCGCGACTATCTCGTGCCGTCCCGCGTACATCCGGGCGAGTTCTACGCACTGCCGCAATCTCCGCAGTTGTTCAAACAATTGCTGATGGTTTCCGGCTTTGAGCGCTACTACCAAGTTGCGCGTTGCTTCCGCGACGAAGACCTTCGTGCAGACCGTCAACCGGAATTCACCCAGCTCGACATCGAGCAATCGTTCATTCCGCTTGACAAGTTCCACGAGATGATCGAAGAGATGATGGTAGGTCTGTTCAAGACCACTCTCGACTTGGAAATTCCGAAACCGTTCCCGCGCATGACCTACGCAGAAGCGATGGCGCGCTACGGCTCCGACAAGCCGGACATTCGCTACGGCGTGGAACTGCAAGACCTGACGGAACAAGTTCGCGGGTGCGGCTTCAAGGTGTTCAACGCAGCGGTTGAATCCGGCGGCCAAGTCAAAGCGGTCGTCGCACCGGGTTGCGCAGGCTACTCCCGCAAGCAGATCGACGAGCTCGAAGCGTTCGTCAAGCGCTACGGTGCAAAGGGTCTCGCGTGGATGGCTGTTCAAGACGAAGGCGTGAAGTCTCCGATTGCGAAGTTCTTCTCCGAAGAAGAAGTGCAAGCGCTGATTGCAAGCGTCGGCGCCTCCACCGGCGACCTGATTCTGTTCGTCGCGGACAGCAAAAAAGTCGTCGCCGACGCTCTGGGCAACCTGCGTCAAAAACTCGCTCGCGAACTGAACTTGATCGACGAATCGCAGTTCAAATTCCTCTGGGTCACGGAGTTCCCGCTGCTTGAGCATGACGAGGAATCCAACCGCTACGTGGCGGCGCACCATCCGTTCACCATGCCGATGGAAGAAGACCTGCACTTGCTGGAAACCGATCCGGCGAGCGTCCGCGCTCAGGCGTACGATCTCGCGCTGAACGGCTTTGAGATCGGTGGCGGCTCCATGCGGATCTTCCGCCGTGAAATCCAAGAGCGTATGTTCAAGGCGCTTGGCTTCACGCTCGAAGAGGCGTGGGAGCAATTCGGCTTCCTGCTCGAAGCGTTCGAGTACGGCACCCCGCCGCATGGTGGCATCGCGTTTGGCCTCGACCGGATCATCATGATCATGGCACAGCGCCAATCTCTGCGCGACACCATCGCGTTCCCGAAAACCTCTTCGGCAACCGACCTGTTGACCAACGCGCCTTCCCCGGTCACGACGACGCAGTTGGATACGTTGCACATCGCCCGCCACGGCAAAGCACTGCTTGAGGCCGATGAAACTTCCGAAGGAGAGACCAACGACCCAGTCGCAAAATAGGGCTCTCGCACTATTTGAATTTTCTCTTAATTCAAGTACGATTAGGTCAAGGCAAAACTTCGTAAGCGAATTTCAAAGAACCCTTCTATGTTGGTGATTGTCTTATGTTTTGATCCAACAGATTAGTTTCGGGAGGTCCACGTCGAACGGATGAGTGGAGGCCGCTGAGCTTGCTCGTGGCGGAACCACAGAGGCCGAAGCAGACCACCCACCTGCGCGAGCAGGTTCAAAACTTTGGTGACACGGCGGTGCGGGGTTTTTGAACTAGCGAACAAGCAAAGCCCGATTCTCGGACACGAGAATCGGGCTTTTTCGTGTGGAATCGACAAAATTGACAAAATGATTACAATACTAGACTATTTTTGTGATAATATAGAATCTGTGTTATGAAAAAATAGGGCTCCAACACACATCAGTTTTTACTAAAGTTTGTAATAGGGGATAGGGAAACTTTACATTTCTACGAAAACGGGGGAAATTCAGTGAAGAACAGCACGAAAAAACTTCTCGTGTCGGCGTTGGTGCTGACGACCGCGCTCAGTCCGGTCTCGTCCACCTTTGCAGCAACGGGTACGACTACTGCAAGTTCTGTGTCTGTCAATGGGTATCTGGACCTGGCATTAGCCGATTCTTGGGCACAAGACGCCATCTTGCAAGCGAAAACGCTTGGGTTGATGAGCGGCGACCCGTCGGGTAACTTCCGCCCGTTGGACACGATCACCCGCCAAGAGCTGGCTGTCATCTTGACCAACCTGATGAACTTGAAGCGAGATCCCGAGTCTGTTTCTTCTTATAAAGACGTCACCTCGGCACAATGGGGTGTCTCATACATTGAAGCGGTAAAAAATGCCGGCTTCATGACCGGCGACGGCAACGATACGTTCCGTCCGGACGACATGATCACCCGCGAAGAACTTGCCATCGTTCTGGCGCGCGCGGCGAAACTCGACGTCCAAGGCAAAGGCTCCAACCTCTCGGTTGCGGACAAAAACGCTGTCAGCGAGTGGGCGAAAGACCACGTGCAAGCGGCGATTGACGCAGGCCTGATGCAGGGCGACGGCACCAACTTCAACCCGGGCAATCACGCACAGCGCCAAGAAGTGGCGATGGTGGCGGTCAACTTCGTCAACAACGTCAACAAACCGCAAGTGCTTGCGGCTGTCACCGATGATGAAGTGACGATCAACGGAACTCACTATGCGGTGGCTTCCAACTTGAAAGGTCTGTTGAACGCGAAAAACGCAGACGTTCTCAAAGGCGCGAAACTGCGTTTCCAAGCAGCGGGTGGCACGATTTCGAGCGTCACCTACCTCGAACTGACCAACTCCGGCACAGCTGCAACAACCGGTGCAGGTGAGTTCAGTGGCAACCTCGTGCTTGATGGCCAAAACACCACGATCGACGGCAACGTGAAAGTGGCGGGGGACTACATCTCCCTGAACAACCTCAACGTAGCGGGCGACTTGGAAGTCGGAGCAGAGTTGAAGAACGACTTCTATAGCAAGAATTTGCAAGTTTCTGGCAAGACCCTTGTCAACGGTGGCGACAACAACACCGTTGTGTTTGAAGACGCCAAATTGAAGGCAGTCGATGTGAACAAGCAAGACGTTCGCGTTGAGCCGAAGGGTCAGACCCAAGTGGAGGAAGTGACCGTGAACGCCAATGCGTCGATCCAATCGGACGCAAGTGTTACGATCCCGAAACTGACCGTGCAAGAGGGCGCTCAACAAGTTGACCTGGGCGGCAACGTCGGCACGGTGGAAGTCAAAGGTTCCAAGGACACCACGATCACCGGTACCGCAAACATCTCCAACGTCACGGCAGCAGGCTCCGGCGTGCTCACTCTGTCGACGAGCGGCAAGATCGACAAAGTAGAAGTAGCGAACGGCACACTGTCGCTTGGTGAGCATGTCAAAATCGACAACCTCGTGTTGCCGGATGGCAAAACCGCGAAGGACGTCGTCAAGGACTATGACAACCACGGAAGTCAAGTCAGCAACGTCAATGGTCAATCGCAGAACCAGAACTCCAATGGAAACGGCAACGGCGGCACGCATGTCACCACCAATGAGGAACGCGTTGCGTACGACAAAGCAGCACTCACCGAAACGAGCCTGCTTGGTTCAAACGTTTCGCTCTCCCAAGTTACGAGCAACCTGACTCTGCCGGACAAAGGTGCCAAAGAATCGAAAATCGATTGGGCATCGAGCAATTCTGCAGTCATGAGCAACACCGGGGTTGTCACCCGTCCGGCTTATCTCACCGGAGATGTAAAAGTCACCCTGACGGCGACGATCAGCAAAGGAACCGCTCAAGCTGTCAAGTCGTTTGACATCACGGTAACGAAACAAAACGAAACCGACACAGAAGCGGTCTCCGTTGCACAAACCGCGTTGACGGATGCTACACTTCTGGGCACCAACACCGCGAAGGATCAAATCACGGACAACTTGACCCTCCCGACGACCGGAGCAGATGGAACCACCATCCAGTGGTCTTCCGATGTTCCGAGTGTGGTCTCTGCAGACGGTACCGTAACCCGTCCGGAGTTCTCCGCGGGTGATGCTTCCGTCGTTCTGACCGCCACGATCTCCAAAGGTGATCAGAGCCTCGAGAAGAAATTCACCGTAACCGTCTTGAAGCAAGCAGACCCATCGATCCAAGACGTCCAAGCGGCGAAAGACGCTTTGCAAGAAAGCAACCTGCTGAACGGCAATGAATCGTTGAGCAATGTAAAAGGGGATCTGAGCCTCCCGACCGTAGGGACGCAAGGCACCACCATCGAGTGGACGACCAGTGACAGCAATCTGGTCACGACGGCAGGTGTTGTCACTCGTCCGGAGCGTGAACCGGCTGCCAACAAAGCAACCCTGACGGCAACCATCCGCAAGGGCAACGTAACGGACACCAAGACGTTCGACGTCACTGTCGGGTACAAGATCATCAAAGTCCAATTCTTAGCACTCAACGATTTGCACGGCAAACTCGACCAAACGTACAAACTGACCGGCAAAGACCTGAACTTTGACGGAGTTGCAGATACGGTAAACGCAGCAGGTCGTCTCGACTACCTCTCGACCTACCTGAAACAACGCGAAGCTCAAAACCCGAACACCCTCGTCGTTCACACCGGTGACGCAACGGGCGGTTCCTCTCCGGTTTCGGCCCTTGAGAACGATGAGCCGACAATTGAAGCGCTCAATGAAATGAACTTCTCCCTCGGTACGGTAGGGAACCATGAGTTCGACCGTGGTACGACAGAACTGAAGCGACTCCTGAGCGCTTCTTCGACACGCCCGTCCAACCCGGATTACAAAGGCGCGAACTTCCCGCTGATCGCGGCGAACGTCGAATACACCGACGGCACTCCGGTCTTCAAATCGTATGAAATCAAAGAAGTTGCAGGCGAGAAGATCGGCTTCATCGGCGTCGTCACCCGCGGTGCCGCTTCGATGATCATGCAGTCGATGATCCAAGACATCCGCTTCACCGACGAAACGACCGCTGTAAACAAAGCAGTGGCTGAACTCCATGCGCAAGGCGTTCACTCCATCGTCGTTCTGGCTCACATGGACCTGACTCAGAATGGCACCGCTGTAACCGGCCCGGCTGCGAACTTGGCGGGTGCGATTGACCCGGATGTCGACGTGGTCTTCGCTGCACACAACCACGAGATTGCGAAGGGAACCGTCGGCAACAAACTGCTCGTTCAAGCTTACGAGTACGGCAAAGCGTTTGCAGACGTTGACGTGGAGATCGACACCACCACCCACGACATCGTTTCCAAAAACGCCGAAGTCGTCATCAACGACCAGTCCAAAGTCGCACCGGACCCGGCAGTTACTGCGATCATTGACAAATACACCGTGAAAGCTGGCCCGACCATCAAGTCGGTCGTTGGCACCTCGACTACTGAGATGCTTGGAGGCTACACCGGCACGGGTGACAACCCGCTCGGCAACTTGATCGCGGACGGCATGCGCGTCAAAATGAACGCAGACTTCGCCATGATGAACGGCGGCGGCATCCGTACGAACTTGAAAGCAGGTCCGATACTTTGGGAAGACCTGTTCAACATCCAACCGTTTAACAATGTACTCACAAAAGTCACCGTCAAAGGTGCCGACATTACCAAGATCCTCGAAGCGCAGTTATCCGTTGCATTCGGCTCGGACTACAGCATCGCGGGCATGAAATACACCTACAACTACTCCACGCAAAAAGTGGACAGCATCACCACGATGGACGGTACGCCGATCGACCCGAACAAGGAATACACGATCGTCGTGAACAACTTCATGGCGACTGGCACCAACAAATACGCTCCGATCCCGGCGGCAACAATCGCATCGGAAACTGGACCGGAAGATCTTCCGGCTCTGATGGACTATGTGAAGTCGTTCCCGAACAGCACCGTCACTGCACCGGAACTCGGTCGCATCAAGATTTCCAATCAGATGATTGTGACAAACAACACCGGTATTTCTGACAGTGTCACCGTCACAAACCTGACGCCGGGCGACACTATCAAAGTCTACTCGCAAGCATCGGCAGGCAATTTGCTCGGTTCGGCAACAGTGGCGTCTGGACAAACGTCAGTCACCATCCCGATGAACAACCTCGCACCGAACGGTGGTACGGTCTACGTCTCGATCACTGCGTGGGATCTGTTCCACAAAGTCCAAGCGGATTACACCGAAGGCGTCCGTTTCCCGGTACCGTACGTAGCAGAACCGGCTCCGACTCCGGGTGTTCCGACGCTCACCGCAGCGACTTCTGTTTTTAACGAAGCTGCTTCGAACGACGGCACCGTGACGGGTACGGAAGTTCTGACGCTCGCAAACGGCACGTTCGATGCGAACATCACCAAGTCTGATGTCACCCTGAACAATCTGCCCGCAGGTTTGGACTACAGCGTCACCCGTGACAGCGATACCCAACTGACGATCAACCTGTCCGGCAAAGCAACGAACCATTCGTCGGCCAACAACGCTTACGTGACCGCGACGATCCCGCAAGCGAAAGTCATTGGAGCACAAGCGAACGTCATTTCGAGCGCGTTTGCCATCAACTTCCAAGACCCGGCGATCCAGACGATGGCGATTGCCAATGCCCGCCAAGTGACGGACAAAACGCAAAAAGTCACCATCCAAGGGATCGTGACCGCCAACAACTCGTCCTTCAATTCGAGTGCCAAGCTTTCCACGTATATCCAAGACAGTTCGGGCGGAATCAACCTGTACAAGAGCACGGCTCCGGTCGGCTTCGATTTCCAAGAAGGTGACGAGTTGCTCATGACGGGCACCATCACTTCGTATGCGAATTTGACAGAGTTTACTCCGGACGCAAACGGCATCACCTTGATCGGCAAGGGTCGCACCCTGCCGACACCGGAAGTGAAGACGATCGCTGATCTCACGACGCCGGCAACCGCTGAACTGTCGGAGAGCAAGTTGATCAAAGTGTCGGGCTACCTCGCAGACAAAACGGATACCCCGGACACCGCGGGCGGTTACAACCTGACGCTGGTGGATGCTGATTTCAATTCGCTGATCGTCCGCGTCTACGCCAACACCGGCGCGATCAACTCTCTGCAAGTGGGCAAATGGTATGATCTGACCGGGATCTTGAACCAGTACAACGCTGACTACCAATTGATGCCGCGCAAAGCAGGCGACGTCGTTGAGCAAGCAACCCAAGCTCCGGCGCCGAGCACCAACGGTGTCATCAAGCAGGCGACCGTTCTGCGTGGTGTCGACGGAGACACAGTGAAATTGGCAACGGCTGTCTATGGCGCGACCAACGTCCGCTTCCTGTCCATTGACACCCCGGAGACCGTGTACAACAACATGTCCCAGGGCCCGCACGGTGATGCAGCGCACAACGCACTGGATCAACTCTTGCCGCCGAACACCCCGGTTGAACTCCACTTCGGATCGGAACCGAAGGACAAGTACGGCCGACTGCTCGCACACGTCTACAAAAACGGTGAAGACATGAACCTCCGTCAAGTTCGTGACGGCATGGCGGCCACCTATCAGATTTACCCGAACCTCGACGGTTTCGAAACCTACGCCGACGCACTGAAACTGGCGAAGCAAGAGAAATTGGGCATCTGGAACCCGGCTGATCCGCTGTTGGAGCAACCGTTCGTCTTCCGCGCTCGTCTGGATAACAACACTCCTCTCTCCAAGCCGGTTGGCGATTACTACACGAAGAAATACGTAGATCCGAACCTCTGGTTCACCATCCCGGCTGAAAACCGCGTGTACTTCTGGAATGTTGCGGACGCAACGACGGCGGGCTTCACGAAGTTCGACTACGAGACGAACGACACCACGCTGTTCTCCGATGTCTACCAAGTAGACACCACGAGCGGCACTGTCAGCGGCTTCCCGTACGGGGTCAGCCTTGAAACTGTCAATGCAGTTGTAAAACCGCTGGCAACCGCATCTGTGAAGTACTACCAAGCTGACGGCATCACCGAAATCACCTCGGGCACGCTGGCAACGGGGAACAAGATCGTGGTTACCGCGGCAGATGGTACCACCACGAAAGTCTACACCGTCAACACCGATGCGATCCCGCTTCCGGTGGCGGTCACGAACGTCACTGTTACCACGGCGGATAACGCAATTTCGGCAGTCGGCGGCGTCGTGAACACCATCCGTTGGAACGACTCCAAATACGGTGTAGCATACGCAATCTACCGTAGCACAACCGCTAACTTTGAGGATGCAACAAGCGTTGGGCTTGTTCAGTCCGGTGCACAACTCTACACCGACGCAACGGCTGAACCGGGTACTGCATACACCTACTTTGTAGTCGCTCGAAATGACTCGGGAGACACGCCGTCGACCGGTGTGCAAGTTACCACCTCGGATGATTCCACGACAGCTCCGGAGTACATTGCACCGAGTAATGTCGCTGCAGCATCTTCTGATACCTCGAAAGCACTTGTCGGCGGTGTGAAAAACATCGTGACTTGGACGGACTCGCCGGATGCACAGGGTGCTACCTACGACATCTTGCGCGCTACAACGAATGACGCAGGTTTGGCGACCAAAATCGGTACGGTCAATGCGGGCGTGGGCAGGTACGAAGATACCAACGCGACAGCAGGTACGACGTACTACTACTTCGTTAGCCTGAATGCAAACGGTGTGTCTTTGAACTCGACCAGCGCAACGGTTTTGACAGCTGTAGATAATCATTTGATGATCTCGCAAGTCTATGGCGGTGGTGGGGCTACTTCCGGTACCCCGAGCTACAAATACGACTTCATCGAACTGTTTAACCCTTCGAACGAAGATCTGTCGCTGGCTGGTTACTCGTTACAGTATGGATCTGGCACAGGCACAAGCGCGTTTAACGTGTTGAAGTTGAATGGTGGCGTCGTTCCTGCTGGTGGATACTATCTCGTAAAGCTTGCCGGCTCTCAGGCCAACACGGGTTCCGACCTGCCGATCGCGGCAGACTTGGACACGACCCCGTTGAACCCGCCGACTCCACCTCTGGATACCTTGACCTTGGCAGCGACAAGTGGCAAAGTGGCTTTGGTTTCCAACCAAACTGGGATCTCGATCCACACGGCTCCTACTGTTATTGACTTTGTCGGCTACGGCACGACGAACGACGCGGAAGGGAATACTGCAGTATCGGGCAACAGCAATGCATCGGTTTCCACACTGAGCAACATCACGGCTGCCATTCGTAAATTTGTGGCAGGCTTCTTCCAAGACACAGACAACAACAAGAACGATTTCACCGCAAGTACTCCGAATCCGCATAACTCGACTTCCACGAAGCCGTAGGAACTGCTAGTAAACTAAAAAGCTGACTCCCCTTCACAAGGGGAGTCAGCTTTTTGAATTTATAGGGTTGAAATATTTTCATATCGAGTAGTTAGTATCATTGGATAAATGTTATTTTGTGCACTTTACATTTGTGGTAAGTGCGATTAAGATTAGACTTGAAATAGGGTATTTTTACGTTAGGAGGGAAACTTTTGAAAAAGACAAGCTGTGTCGTTGTTGGGGCGCTCGTGTTTGGTTTACTTTCGCCCGCAACAGCCACCGTGTCACATGCGAAAGAGCCGGATAAGAGCATCCAAGGTGGAAACTATCTGGTGCAATTCAAGGATGTGAAAAAAGGCAAGCAGGGATTGGAAGACCGTCATAAGAAAATTGGCAAGAGCTTTACGCACAATTCCTTTGTCTCCGTACAAGATCTAAACAGTGAGGATGTCGCGGCACTTCGGTCTGACGCTAACGTTGTCCTCGTCGAGCCGGACCAAGCGATTCACACAGACGCTGACACCATGACCCCGAGTCTGGAACAAATCCACATACCTCAGGCCCAGAAATTGAACGTGTATGGGGAAGGGGTAAAAGTAGCGGTCCTCGATACTGGCGTTGACTCCACTTCGAAAGACTTGAAAGTGGCTGGAGGGACGAGCTTCGTACCTGAGGAAGACACCGTTCAGGATTTGAACGGTCACGGAACACACGTTTCGGGCATCCTTGCCGCTTTGCAAAATGATCAAGGGCTGATCGGTGTCGCGCCGAAAGCAGATTTGTATGCGGTCAAAGTCATGAACGCGCAGGGAGAAGGAACGTACAGTCAATTGATTCAAGGTATCGAATGGGCGATCGACAATCACATGGATGTGATCTCCATGAGCCTATCGGGGTCGGAGGATTCGAAAGCCTTGCATCAAGCCATACAGGAAGCGGCAGATCAGAACATCGTGCTCGTCGCAGCGGCTGGTAACGATGGGAGAGCCACCGTTTCGTATCCGGCCAAGTATGACGAAGTGTTGGCGGTCGGCGCAGTCGATGAGAACAACCAACATGCTGCTTTTTCCAACACAGGTCAAGAACTCGACCTCGTAGCACCTGGGGTAAATGTTCAAAGTTTGTGGCTGGGTGATGCCTACCAAACCAAAAGCGGCACCTCGATGGCCACACCGCAAGTTGCAGGGGTCGCTGCACTGCTCAAGTCAAAAACTCCTACGCTCACTGCGAAACAAGTTCGCCGCCAATTGGAGGACACAGCCACGCCGCTGGGCGAAGTAACTCAATTCGGCAAAGGCTTGGTGAACGCCGAAGCTGTGTTGACGCAGTCTGTACCACAAGATACGGGGAACGATCAGCATCCGAATCCGAAGGATCCCGGCACCGATCCGTTGGGTCATAAAATAGACCCGACTGTGACTGTTTCCTCCGCCGTTAACAATAGCCCATCCACTGCGATTCCCCTTACGAACGGTCAGGATATCCAAGGGAATCTAAACCCGATTTGGTGGGAGGATCAGTATTTTTCCTTCACCACAGACGACGTGAACACGCGCATTACGGTTGGTTTTTTTGGAAACAATCCTGACGCCTATTTCCATTATGAGATTCACGATGTGAACAATCAAATCGTGTTCACCGACGAATCCTATAATGGAGGTAGCGTCAATCTTCTGCCAAATTCCAAATATTATCTAACCTTACGCGGAACATACACGCCTTGGGATGTAGATTGGTATTACTCGCTTGGTGTAAATGCGTCCGAAGCTTACGAGCCCAATGACACGGAATCGGCTGCAGCCACGATCACACCCCATTCGACTATCACAGGCCAAGCGGTCTCCACGACTGGGTTGCCAGATGAAGACTACTACACTTTCACGCCGACTCAAAGTGGGTTCATTACCTTCGACCTGCCTTTGCCGGGCCCTTCTGTCGAAATCTATTCCGTAACAAACGGAGTGAAAATATCGGTAGCTGACAATGGCATTGGCGAATTGCCTGAAGATCGGCAGCCGTTAATCTTCGCGCAAGTACAAGCAAACACGAAGTACTATATGCATGTCTCGCAATTAAGTGATACGTATACAATTCAGATCAGCGACGTCATTCCAGATGTCCATGAACCGGATGATACTATGCTGCAAGCCTATCCGCTGAAAGTAGGGTCTCCGGAAACTTCCTACCTTGGATATCCGGGGGACAGTGACTCCTATACATTGAAAGCCAGTTCAACCGGTGGGCAATCTCTACTGTTCAAGGCTCCGGCGAATACGGACTACGATATGCACGTATATAAATGTTCCGGCGGCACTTGCACGTACTTGCCCATCCAAGTAGGAGCAGATGGCGAGAAATATCTGTATTTTCCTAAAGACCCGAACAGTCAGACCTATTACGTCAACATCTTCTCACCAACTTACTCATACGGTACTTCTCTATACACGTTGTCACTTAGTAACGCAAACGAGAACTACGAACCGAACGACAGCGACACCACTGCGGTTCGCATTGGCAACAATGCAACGACCAATTCCGCCCTGTCGTATTCAACGGACGTAGATACGTATACATTCGTGCCTACCTCGACCGGCCTGCAATCGCTTCAGTTGTCTGGAAGCGCTGACAGCTTGTCCGTGTATACCAAAGATGCCAACGGACAGGTCAAACTGTTGACCAACGACCCGAACAATCCGAAGTCTACAGGTCTTGATATCAAAGTGCCGGTTATTAGTAACACGGTCTACTACCTCAAAGTGAACTCGACGACCCACGCGATTGGAGACTACGCACTTACCGTCGGAAACGTCATTCCCGACTCGCACGAACCCGACAACAACTACGGGGTGTCCAAGACGATTTCGTTGGGAAGTCCTGAAACTTCTCTGCTTTCCTACGATGGTGATATTGACTGGTATTCATTTACCTCCAGTTCCACTTCCAACATACTCGTAACCTTGGATAGTTTGGACAGCCTGGACTACGGAATTGAAGTCTACAACAACAGCAATGCATCTACACTCGTCTATAAATCCCCGGCGGGCTCTACAGGGGTGAGACACTTCTATATCGCCAAAGGAACGCCGAAAACGTATTGGGTGAAAGTTGTGTCCAACTCGGGTAAAAGCTCGAGCAGTGACTATTACAGACTGACTGTGGACAATACAACCGACACCTATGAGCCTAATGATACGGAAGCTACAGCCTACACTGCGTATGCGAATAATAGCGTCTACAGCTCTATGATCTCTTACACGGGAGATGTTGATTATTTCCAAGCAACCCCTACAGCATCAGGAGTAGTAAAAGTAACGCTATCGGCAGGGTTCGATCTGAAGTCCTACTCAAGGAACACGACCACCAACGTGGTAGAGGATACCCCGATCCTGAAGACAATTGGAAATGACAGGTACATGCAAGTTACTGCATCCAAGAAACTCTACTTTGTCATTACAAAATCGACGGGTGCATCTCCTACTACAGGTTCCTACTTGCTCCAATTCAGTAGTTTGATCCCGGATGTCCATGAACCGGATAATACAACGTCCAATGCGAAGACCGTAACTCCGGGAACACAAGAAGTTTCCTACCTTTCGTACCCGGGAGACGAAGACTACTACTCGTTCCCCATCTCCTCCACGAATGACCAAGCCATTACTTTGGACATTCCTGATGGATCTGACATCCAAATGGAGGTACTAAAAGCAGATGGGACGGTCTATAGCCCGGTGCAAACCCTATCAAGCACTTATAAACGGACTTTTACCACCAAAGATCCGAGCCAAAGCAAACTGTTCGTTCGTGTCTTCAGCGACACCTCGATCAATGTCAGATATACCTTGACCGTTAAAGACTTAATAGAAAGCTATGAACCGAACTCTTCAATTTCGACTGCGTACGCCATTCAAGAGACGATCCCGTATAGTACGATCTTGGGTTCAGCTTCCGATGTGGATACCTTCAAGTTCACGGCAACGAAAACGTCCCGTTACCATCTGTCTGTGTTTACTCCTAAATACAACCAGTTGTCGGTTCAAATCTACGACCAGGCGGGAAGAGTTGTTTCCGTTGGGAACGCGGGTATAGGCATCCAGCATGAAATCGAAGTTCCTGTAACCGCTGGCTCCATCTACTACATTCAAATCAAGGATGTGAATGGAGCGCGAACGCTTGATCCATATCAATTTGAAATCACAGAGTCTACCATGACTTACAGCTATGATTATGCAAATCGTTTGATGAAGTATGAAGTCCTACGCGGTTTGAACCATTATCGGATTGACTATACCTACGACCTCAACGGTTCGCTGTTGAAGCAGGTAAAAACTCAACTCTAACCAAGATTCTAATTAGATTAAGAGGGTGAACGAATGAAACGAAATAAGAAACTGGCATCGGTTGTTACCGCGGCTTTGATCGTGTCGACCGTATACTCCCCGGTCGCAGGTGCTGCTCAATCACAAGACATTGCCATGCAAACGGCGCTCTCGCCGAAAGATCAGGTGAGCAAGGAGTTTGGGATCCCGGCTGACGCCGTCCAAGAAGCACTCTACCAAGGATTTTCGATCGTAGATGTTCGCAAGGCTGCAGAGATTTCCAAGAAGCACAGCGCTCCTTTGCTTGACATTCTCAAGGAGAGCCACCCCACTGTCACCAGTGGGGCGGTTGCTACTACGACCCAACCGCAATCGATCACTTCCACTGTGGTCAGTTCGCAAGACCTCGCAGCTGCCAAAACACGAGCTTCTACCGCATATGCAACTGGAACTACATCCACTTCTCCAGACATTACGGCCAGGTTTGACCAAGCCCCTTATGTAGTCTCGGATGGAAAGGGGACTGTTTCTCCTCCGACAGGGAGTTCAATCCTCAGCAACGGTGATATAACATTGGCGGGAAGAAACGGTCTTAACTTCGTGCTGACACGTTCTTATGACAGCAACTCAGCACAGTTGTACAAACCGGACTTTGATTCGAGTGTGGCAGGAACCCAGAATTATGAGGATAAACTTTTTAAAGTAGGGACGGGCTGGATGTGGAGTGTCCCCTCGATTGAAAACCAAAACGGGTACACCACACTTCATCTGGGCAATGGTGCAAGCTATGCCATCGACTCTTCGACATACAAACCAAAAGGCTATGCATGGTCGGATATCACAGTCCAACCCGGGTATTACACAGAAATAGGAAATGTGTATGGGTATTGCTATCAATCGACCAGGGACAATGTCAAGTATTTCTTCAATAGCTCGGGTCAATTGTTGCTGATGAAAGATATGATCGGGAACACGATCAACTTCACATGGTCTTCGGTAACCTTGCGTGGTGCAACTTCCAGCATGCTGACGAAAGTTAAGACATCCGCAGGAAACACGCTTGATGTCACCTACTCGGACCTTCAGTATACGTTGACGACCAGCAACACGAGCAGCCAGAGCAGGCAGACGGTGAAGTACAACTTTGACAAGAACACGTACGACATTTTGTCGAAGTCGACAGATACGACGACAAAGACGGTCACGTATTACACGCTGAAAGAAGTAGTGGATCCGGCCGGACGCTCTACAAAGTATTACTACTCGCTGAATCATGCTTGGACCGCAAAGAGTTCGGATCTTACAATCATGAGTGAAGACCCGTACGTCATGTTGTCTAATATTGACTATCCGACAATGGCTAGAACGTCGTATACGTATGAAACCGCAATCGCTCATGTCTCGACGCAAGGAACCAATGATGCGTATAAGGTTACAGACGTTTATACTTCTGTCCCGAATGATGCCACGACGAAATACAATCACTACCAATTTACCTACGATGGAGATATGTACCATGTGCGTACAGCGGATAAGATTTATACCCGTACAATCACGGACGATCTTGGCAATAAAACGGACTTAACTTTTGCTGTCGACACGGAGCCGAAATATAATCTCCCTTTCAATAAGTTGACGACGCAGGCAGTTAAGCAAGGGAATTACACGACAACCACTGAGAACAAATACACGGATTCGAGAAAACTCCCGGTACCAGACAGTGTTGTAAAGACGGTTACGGACAATACGAATCCCACAAATAGCGTTTCTTCCACTGTTACCAGTACGTACGATAACTGGGGGAACGTGTTGACTAGCATCGACTCAGAAGGTGCCAACACGTTGAATAAGTTTGACAGTACAAAACACTGGCCAACTGAAACGAAGACCTACCTCTCTGGGACTCCTAATACGGCCGGGTCACGCTTTAAACTTGTCACTTTCAACCACACTTCACCCTCTGGAACTGTCTCTCCGTTGATCTACAGTACGGAGGTCTTTGACGGAACGGATACCGGAAGCACAACTTCCACGACACAATCTCTCAGAAAGACTTCATACACGTATGATTCGTTTGGGAATGTCGTGAAGCAAGATGTTTCCAATGCAGGGAAGATAAACTCTACTTCATACACCTATGACAGTCAAAGCTTGTTCATGGCAACGAAGAATCAATTAAACTCAAGCGGTGCGATAACCAATACTGTGAAGTACAACTACGATGACTTGCTTGGGCAGCCTCTCACCATTACAGATGGAAAAAATAATGTTACAACTTTCATCTACGATGCGTTGGGGCGGGTTACCAAAACATTGCTCCCGAATGGAAGTAGCACCAGCTTGGCTTATGATGACGTGAATAACACGATCACCAAGACAGAAACTGACGAAGGAACCAAGAGCGTACTGTTGGTATCGAGTAACAAGTTCGATGCATTGGGCAACAAGATCCAAGCCGTGCTCGATGGTAAGGTTCAACAAAAATACTACTACGATGCGTACGGTAGAAACACGAGAGTTGAGGATTCCCTCGGCAATGCGGTGGAATACGCGTACGATGCAGTCGGGCGAAAGACGTTATCGACGATAGGAAAGACTTCTGATTTCGAGGGATATAAAACCACTACAACATACGATGATGTAGCCCGTACTGAACTTACTGTAAACCCTGACGGTAACACCACAAAAACCACGTATGACGTCATGGGTCGCGTTGCAAGCACGATGACAGGGGATCAAAAGCTTCTTGAAAAAGATACCTATGATTTCGCCGGGAATGTTTTGACCAAAACGAACCCGAATAGTCAAGTGACCAACTACACGTATGATGCACTCAACCATCTCTTATCCGTTCAAGATGCGAATGGTGGAAAAACGCAGTATTCGTACGATATGAATGGCAACGTAACATCCGTTACAAACCCCGACACCACAAAAGAGAGCAGCACGTACGATGAATCCGGAAAGCTTTTGACTTTCACGGACGCTGTTGGCAAAGTCGAGCAATACACGTACGATTCCAACGGCAACTTGGCCAAAAAAGTTGATCGGAACGGGAATACACTTTTATTCACGTATGACACCATGAACTTGTTGACAATGAAGACTGCAACGCTCCCGGGAGCTTCGGGCGTTACGGATACGATCTCTTATGAATATGACTTGTTGGGACATAAAACAAAAATGACAGATTCTACAGGTCCCACGTCGTATAAATACCAAAAAGACGGCTCTCTAACGTTGGTTACACTTCCAGACGGAAAGTCGTTCTCCTATTCGTACAATGACAACGGCTCCCGTAGCAAGATGACAGACCCGACGGGTAAGGATACGTACTATACGTACAACAACCTCAATCAGTTAACCTCTGTCACTCTGGACAGTCCTACTAATCAACCGGAAGCTTCGTATACGTACACTCCTGGTGGCAAACCGAACACGATTACACAAGGCAACAACATGGTCACCCAATACAACTACAACACGATGGGCCGCGTTGATACGATCAATCAAAACAACGGTGCGGCAAATGTTAATGCCTTCAGCTACGGATACGATATGATCGGAAATGTAACGAGTACCGGTCAAAACGGTGTCGCAAAAACTTATTCTTTTGATAAGGTAAACCGACTTTCAGGTACGAGTGACTATAATGAATCATACCAGTACGACAATCGTGGGAACCGCATGACTCTCGCATCTGATCGAGATTTGGGAGCAAATGTACAGAATCGATCTTACCAATATGATGTATGGGGTCGACTCGCAAAAGTATTGGATGGTTCAGGCAGTGTGTTAGTTTCCTATAAATACAATGGGAATGATATGCTTTACGAGAGAACTGAATTGGGAAAAACGACACGTTATTATTACGACAATCAAAACTTGGTTGCTGAAGCCAATGTCGTGAGCGGGACGGTTGTTTTCACAGCGCGTTATGTACGCGGAGCAGGTCTTCTCACTCGTATTGATGTCAGTACAACGAGCAAATCTTATTATTCGACCGATTTGCAAGGAAATGTCGTTGATTTGCGTGATTCGAGCGGGAATTTACTGAATCATTACAGCTACGATGCATGGGGATTGCCGACGCAGTCGACTGGTGATGTGAAGAACCCACTTCAGTATTCGTCTGAGTTCTGGGACAATACGGCAGGGCTTCAGTTCTTGCGTGCGCGATGGTACGATCCTGCTCAAGGTCGCTTTATTTCGGAGGACTCGGAACATGGTGCTTTAACAAATCCTCAAACACTGAATCGCTATGTATATGCGCTGAACAATCCGCTCGTAGCATCCGATTCTTCTGGCCATTGGTGTGAGTCCAAAGACCATCTGTGGGCGCACTATGGTGGTTGCGTAGGTGAAGGTAGTACCTACTCCAGTGATGCAGGACATACCGACAAAGATTTGCGCAATGGCCAACCTTCCCAAATCATCATCCAGTTGGAAGGCATCAATACCGGTGGTGTAAACACGTTAGACCCTCTTGGAGCGAAATTCGCGGACCAATACAAGGCTGCTGTCTTTAACTTCAATGTTTTTGAGGGAGACATCGGTGATGGAATCGCAGCGGTCGCCAAGATGAAAGCCAATATTGATTCTGGAAAAGCTGATTATGTTGCAACACAAATCGAATATATTCATCAGCAATTTCCTAATGTCCCTCTCTATATCATTGCTCATAGCGGGGGAGCAGAGGTCGCGGTAGTCGCTACAGACCAACTCGTAAGTCAAGGGAAGCACTATGTGACAGGAATAGCGACAATCGGTGGGGCAAACTCATCGAATGCCAAAAATACGAATACTTATAATATAATGGGCATAGAGCCGGGTTCTGACGGGGAAGCTGGGTACAAGGACCCAGTGCCTCATCTCTTCCAATTGGGAATCACTAATGAAATTATTACTTTGCAAAATGGAGAAGGATTCCTGGGCGTACACACGCATTACTGTGACCCGGAAAACATCAACATCGTTTATTCTGCGATGCTTAGAGGGCTCGGTTTAACTTCTCCGGATGATATGTGGTAATATGCAGAATGAATGGAGAGTAACAAGGTGATTCAAAGAACGATGAATCAAATCGTAAAACTTCGTTGGGTCTTGATTTTTGTAACAGCTTTGGGTTGCTATCTATTGAATTACTGGACGATGGAGAACAGTAATTTCTTGATTCTCTCGATGGTCTTGTGTGTTCTGACGGTTGTGAACATTGCGAGTTACAAAAAAGCTCCGATCTGGATGCGGGCGATACTATTTGTTTGTCTAGGAATCTTCTCCTATTCAAACGGAGAGATACTTTTCGCTGCAACCTATGGGATCGGTGAGGAAGCGCTTCGGGTATTCGGTTTTCTGTTTGTTGAGTTTATACTCGCTCTCGTCTACATTCGGAGAGTTGAGATCGGAATACCGCTCTTGCTCGGAATGTTCATCCGGTTCTTCATGTAACATCCAAAACGAAACTGCCTGACACCACGTCGGCAGTTTCGTTTTTTGTCACTGTTTGGCACACTATGGTATAGTACTATGTAGACATCAGACTGTAGAAGGAAGTGTACTGCATTGATCGAAATCAAAACCGCCTCTGAAATCGCCGTGATGCGTGAAGCAGGCCGCATCATCGCGGAAATCCACCGCGAGATCGCCAAGATGATGCGTCCGGGACTGACCACGATGGAGATTAACGAATTCGCGGAGACCTATATGCGCGAGCGCAATGCCATCCCGGCGCAGATTGGCTACCACGGATATCCGTACGCCACCTGTGCTTCTGTAAACGACGTCGTCTGCCACGGCATGCCGGGCAAGTACGTACTCAAGGAGGGCGACATCGTCACCATCGACATGGTCGCCACCCTCGACGGCATGAACGCCGACTCCGCTTGGAGCTATGCGGTGGGCGAGATCTCCCCGCAAGCGAAGCGCCTCATGGAAGTCACCCATGACTCGTTGTTCAAGGGCATCGAGAAAGCAGTCGTCGGCAACCGCATCGGTGACGTTTCCAACGCCATCCAAGTGTTCGCCGAAGGAGAAGGCTTCTCCGTCGTCCGCGACTTCATCGGGCACGGCATCGGCCGCTCGATGCACGAAGGTCCGGAAGTCCCGCACTACGGTCCGGCCGGCCGCGGCCCGCGCATTCGCGAAGGCATGGTCTTCACCATCGAGCCGATGATCAACACCGGCAAGTACCACTGCAAAGTCGACGAGGACGGGTGGACCGCCCGCACGGTCGACGGCGGCTTGTCTTGCCAGTACGAGCACACGCTCGCGATCACGGCGGACGGCCCGCAACTTCTGACCGTCCTGTAAGCACAACGAGAAGTCAACCAGAGAACACGGAGGCGATGAACTTTTCATCGCCTTTTTCCATGGCTTCGTCTATAATGATTCTAATGACGAGTGAATTTATCGGAAATGAGGAACGTACCCATGATCATCGACCTGCGAAGCGATACTGTCACCAAACCCTCTGATGAAATGCGCAAAGCGATGTACAACGCCGAAGTCGGCGACGACGTATATGGGGAAGACCCGACCGTACAACGTCTTGAGGAGACGGCTGCAGAGATGCTCGGCAAAGAAGCAGGCCTGTTCGTGACTTCGGGCACGATGGGCAACCAAATCGCCGTGCTTTCCCAAGCTCGCAGCGGCGAAGAGATCATTTTGGAGGAGCAATCGCACATCTTCCTCTATGAAGGAGCGACGGCATCCGCATTCGGCGGCGTGCAAACCCGCACGATCAAAGGCCATCGCGGCGCGATGAATCCGAACGATGTACGCAACGCGATTCGTCCTGTCGATATCCACCAACCGGTCACTTCGCTGATCTGCGTGGAGAACACACACAACAAAGCGGGCGGCGCTGTGGTGCCGACCGAGAACATGCGCGAAATTTACGAGATCGCCCGCGAGCACGACATCCGTGTCCATCTCGACGGAGCCCGTTTGTTCAACGCTGTCGTGGCAAGCGGCGGCAAAGCGTCCGACTTCGCCCAATATGTCGATACGGTGCAGTTCTGCTTCTCCAAGGGCCTCGGAGCTCCGGTCGGCTCGATGTTGGTCGGCGACCGTGACACCATCGACCGTGCGCGCGTCTGGCGCAAACGCTTCGGCGGCGGTTTGCGCCAAGTCGGTGTCTTGGCAGCACCGGCTCTGCTCGCTCTGACCCAGAACGTCGAGCGTCTCGCCGAAGACCATGCCAACGCCAAGCGTCTCGCCAATGGTCTGGCACAGATCCCGGGCATTGAAATCGACCCGTCGACCGTTGACACCAACATCGTCATCGTCAACATCGCAGGACTTGGTATCAGTGAACAACTCCTGATTGACGAGTTGAAAAAAAACGGCTTGCTCTGCGGCGGCTTCGGTCCGCAACTCGTTCGTTTCGTCACCCACCTAAACGTAACGGAAACAGACGTGACCACAGCGCTTGAGATCATCAACCGTGTCGTGCGAGGTCTCAAGTAACATGGACTTGTTTGGGTTTCAAGCGGAATCCGAGCAACAGCACAACGCCCCGTTGGCCGCTCGGATGCGCCCACAGTCGCTGGATGAACTGATCGGACAAGAGAACATCGTGGGGCGTGGCAAGTTGCTTCGCCGCGCCATCGAGACCGACAGCCTCACGTCGCTGATTCTCTACGGCCCGCCGGGTACGGGCAAGACCACCATCGCCCGCGTGATTGCAGGTTCCACCAAACGGACGTTTCGCACGCTCAACGCAGTCACAGCAGGCGTTGCCGACATCCGCAAAGTGGTCGATGATGCCAAGGACGCCCGCTCGATGTACCAGCAGCGCACCGTCCTGTTCGTCGACGAGATCCACCGCTTCAACAAATCGCAACAGGACGCGCTCTTGCCACACGTCGAGGAAGGCCTGATCGTACTGATCGGCGCGACGACGGAGAATCCGTTTTTCGAAGTCAACGCCGCGCTGCTCTCTCGTTCGCAGATCTTCCAATTACAGAAACACACCGAGCAAGATCTCACCCAGATGGCAAAAAAAGCCCTGTCCTTGCCGGGACGGGGGCTTGGCAATTACAACGTCAGCGCCGACGACGAGGCGTTGCAACATCTCGCACGGTACGCAGACGGTGATGCCCGCCGTCTCTACAACGCTTTGGAACTGGCGGTGTTATCCACTCCGCCAGATGAGGCAGGCGTCATCCATCTCACGCTCGACGTCGCCGCCGAGTCGATTCAACGCCGCGTCGTGCGCTATGACAAGAGTTCCGACCAGCATTATGACACCACTTCGGCGCTGATCAAGTCGATTCGCGGCTCCGATCCGGATGCCGCTCTGTATTGGATGGCGAAAATGATCGATGCAGGGGAAGACCCGAAGTTCATCGGACGCCGCTTGATCATCTCTGCATCGGAAGACATCGGCAACGCCGACCCTCGTGCTTTGCAGATTGCTCTCTCCGCGTTCCAAGCGGTCGAAGTGATCGGCATGCCGGAGGGGCGAATCATCCTCGGACAAGCGGTTACGTATCTCGCCACCGCTCCGAAGTCGAACGCTGCGTACAATGGAATCAACGCAGCTCTCCAAATGATCCGCGAAGGCAGCTCCGTCGAAGTGCCTCCGCACCTGCGCGACGCCCACTACAAAGGGGCTTCGAAGTTAGGTCACGGTCAAGGATATCTCTATCCGCATAATTTCCCGGGGAATTATGTCGAACAGCCGTACCTGCCGGAAGAATTGCACGGCACAACGTTCTACCACCCCACCCGCAACGGGTACGAGCAAGTTTTAGCGGAACGCCTGCGCCAATGGCGCGGTGAACGGAACGGAGGATAGTCGTGCAGACTGAGACCCATACTAGGGAACAGATTCCGTTGACGAAGAATTTGACCAAAAAGCAAGAACCGTACTGGCAGATGTTTCTGCGCAGACTGATCATAATGAACGTCGGCCTGCTCATCATGGCCTTTGGCATTCGCGGCGTCATTGGAGCCAACATGGGAGCTTCTCCATGGGACGTGTTGCACATTGGAGTGACGTTGCACACTCCGCTGTCCTTTGGGGTGGCGAACCAACTTGTCGGACTGCCGATGCTGGCGATTGCCTGTTGGATGGCGAAAAGTTGGCCCAAGATCGGCACGTTGATCAACATTCTCATGTTGGGGCCGTACTGTGACTGGATCAAACCGTTGATCCCGGAACAGACGCACTGGTATTGGATGTTGCTTCAATTTGCCGTTTCGGTGGTCATCATGGGCTTTGGTGTAGGGTTCTACATCGCGTCGCAACTGGGGGCAGGTCCCCGCGACTGGCTCATGTTGTCGATCAACCAGAAAACGGGGTGGAGCATCCGATGGGTACGGACGATGATTGAAGTCTCGGCGGTTATCGTCGGGATCTTCCTTGGCGGACCGTTCTCCATCGGGACGATTTTATTCTCCCTCACGATCGGACATCCGACGGAGTGGGGATTGAAATGGGCAACCCGCGTTTTTCAACCGTATGTACAGAGGAGAGAATGGGATCATGAAACTTTCAACTAAGGGACGTTATGGGGTCACATTGATGATCGACCTCGGCATGTTCTTCGGGGAAGGCCCCGTATCATTGAAATCGGTTGCAGAGCGTCAATCGCTTTCTGAACATTACTTGGAGCAGTTGATCGCACCGCTTCGCAATGCCGGATTGGTACGCAGCATCCGGGGCGCATACGGTGGCTACGTCCTGGCGAAAGCGCCGCATGAGATCACAGTCGGCGACATCATTCGCGTCCTTGAAGGGCCGATCACCATCGTAGAAGACCCCGAGGAAGAGCTGGCCGATCTCTGGGAAAAAGTTCGCGACTCCATCAACACGGTGTTGGATGGCACCAATCTCAAGGATCTCATTGAGAAAAAGCGCCATGGTGGCACGAATTACATGTTTTACATCTAAGACAGACCGATCGTCAAGTCGGGTATGTGGTGACTTCCACATACCTTTTTGTACATAACGAGTACCAGTCAGCAAGGAGTGGTCACGACTATGAAGATTTACCTCGACAACGCGGCGACCACCGCCGTCGCTCCCGGTGTGCGACAAGCGATGGAACCCTTCTTGGGTGACATGTACGGCAATCCGTCCAGCGTTCACCAAGCAGGACGACAGGCGAAAGCGGCCGTGGAGGGGGCGCGGGAGCAGGTGGCCCAAGTTCTGCATGCTTCACCTTTGGAAATCGTCTTCACCAGCGGCGGCACGGAGGCGGACAACTCGGCCCTGATCGGTGCGGCGTTGGCCCGTCAAGAGTTTGGCAAGCACATCGTCACGACGAGCATCGAGCATCATGCCGTGTTGAATACCTGTGAATTTTTGGAGCAGTTAGGGTTTGAGGTGACCTACGTAGACCCGGAGTTGAACGGAATCGTACCCCTTGAAGCGGTGGAAAAAGCATTGCGTCCCGACACGCAAGTAATCTCCGTCATGATGGTCAACAACGAGACCGGAGCGATCCAGCCGGTTGAACAGATTGGAGCGCTCGCACGGGAGCGGGGCATCGTCATGCACACCGATGCTGTACAAGCTCTGGGGTTGCTCGAACTCGACGTTGAGAAATTGAACGTCGATCTGCTCTCGATCTCCGGTCACAAGATTCACGCCCCCAAGGGGATCGGTGCGCTCTACGTACACCACAACCTCAAGTGGACTCCGTTTTTGCACGGTGGAAACCAAGAGCGAAAACGACGCGGGGGAACGGAGAATCTGCTCGGCATCGTCGGCATGGGGGAAGCGGTTCGACTCTCCCAGGGTGAGCGTGAGACGAAACTTTCCCACATCCGAGAGTTGCGAACCACGATGCTGCAAGTCTTTGAACAGGAACTGGACCCGACACTCTACGTGATCAATTCTCCGGAGCAGAGCATACCTTCGATCTTGAACGTCTCGTTTCCCGGTGTCATGGCGGAGCGGTTGTTGATGAATTTGGACATGCAGGGGATCGCGGCTTCCAGCGGTTCGGCTTGCACGGCGGGGGCTCTTCAACCTTCGCATGTGCTGACAGCGATGGGACTTTCGCAAGATGAGGTGATGTCGGCGATACGGTTCAGTTTTTCGGGGCACAATACAGTGGATGAAGTCCGTGAGGCCGCACAGAAGACGGCAGACGTGGTGAAACGTCTGCACCGCTAGCCAACTGAGAGGGGAGGGGGCGCACGCATGAGAAAAGCCAGAGATTTGCTGGGACTACCGGTGGTGGATTTGGAGCTTGGTGAAAACATCGGCGAAGTGCGCGACGTCCTGTTCTCTCCGGAAGGCACGTTTCACAGCTTTCTCTTGGAACGCGGCGGATTGCTCTCCGTCGCCCGCATTCTCAGCCGAGGAGCGTTGCACAGCATCGGTGAGGACGCGATCATCACGCAGAGCCGATCCTCGATTGAGGAGTACCGTGACGAAGTGGGCTTGATACGCAGCCTGATCGACGGGGATATTCATTTCGTGGGCAAGGACGTTTTGACGACGAGCGGAACGTTACTGGGATCGGTGGAAGATGTTTACTTAGATGAAAATTTGCACACAATTGTAGGGTACGAGATCTCGGAAGGATTTCTCATGGACCTGAGACAAGGACGGAAATTGTTGCATGCAAGTCCCACGATCATGATGGGTGCGGACAATTTGATCGTCCCCGACGACACCGAACTCACCGAGGCCTTGTGACCCTGCCGCCCAGACGAAGGAGGAACCCCACGACATGACGCGTTGTCCCCACTGCAACTGCCGCGACATCGGCAAGATCGGTACCCAGCAGTATTATTGCTGGGGGTGTTTCGTCGAATTTTCCGTCACCGGAGAGCAAGTCAAGATGTTCCAAGTAGAAGAGGATGGCTCGCTGATTTCGCTCGACCAACTGGCCGACGCCGGCGACCTGTCAATCGGAATGTAAGAACTCACGAAAAAAGCCGTCACCCGCCAGCGCGGAGGACGGCTTTTCCTATTGATTCGCAACCGGAGCACCGCTGCGGTCCACCCAGTTGAGGAAATCTTCGCCGCGGACGCGACTCTCCCCATCGGTCGGCAACTCTCCGTTGGTCATGAGATGCTCCACTTTCTCAATTCCGAGTCCCGACATCCCGGCCAACTCCAACTTGCCATAGCGGGTCTCACGGTCGATCTCCTTGATCGTCAGCTCATACCCGAGATTGTGTACATCAAATTCCACCGCCTACACCCCCTTGCGACGCTCGAACGTCTTGCAATTCGTGTCTTGGCATTCGTTCGCTTCTGCACCGCTTACCTCGATGGCGGTTGCCACGCAGAGACGACCCTCCGTCCAATACTCACAAGACGCCACCGTGCAACTCACCGACGGGTCGAGGTGATGCCCCGGCATCGTCATCTCAAGCGCCGTGCCGACCCAGTTCACGTTGTCCATCGACCCGAGATAGGACGTCACGCCGTTTGCTTCGTGGAAAGTCTTGCACATGGTGTGATCCACGACCTCCGACATGGAAGTCTCGTCTTCGTGCATGATGTCGATGTTACGGGCCCCACAGAGGTCTCCCGTGACAAAGTGCGTACACGTATTCACATAACAAACCACACGCGGCATCAGGTACTTCATCCTCTCTGATAGAAACTCAGACGTAGTATGTCCCAACTGTAAGGAAACTTTCTCAACATGTACCTTGCGTAATTGGGCAGGGGTGGATACAATTATTAGGTAAGATACATATCTGAGGAGGTAATACAATGTCTCGTCTCGTTGGTAAGAAAGCTCCGGAATTTAACATGCTGACCACGAAAAACATGGACACCCTCGCTGAGCGTGTCACGAACGAAACCTACAAAGGCAAATACTTGGTGCTGTTCTTCTACCCGCTCGACTTCACCTTCGTTTGCCCGACCGAAATCATCGCGCTGTCCGATGCAGCAGCTGAGTTCGAACAACTCGGCGCTGAAATCCTCGGCGTTTCCACCGATTCCGTTCACTCCCACAAAGCATGGATCAACACCCCGCGCGACCAAAACGGTCTGGGCCAACTCAACTACCCGCTCGCAGCTGACAACACCCAGCAAGTTGCTCGTGACTTCGGCGTCCTGCTCGAAGACGAAGGTATCGCACTGCGCGGTCTCTTCATCATCGACCCGGAAGGCATCGTTCAACACGCTACCATCAACTCCCTGAACGTGGGTCGTAACGTTGACGAAGTTCTGCGCGTTCTGGAAGCGATCCAAACCGGCGGTCTGTGCCCGGCGAACTGGAAAAAAGGCGAAGCAACCCTGTAATTTCCCAAGCTCAAGGAGGAACGCTCATGCCGATGCGTTTAGGTACCGAGCGGCCGGAGATTGTCGGCGCAACCGAATGGTTCGCGCAGGACAAGTTGCCGGCTGATCTGACGGGCAAGACGGTTCTCGTTCACTTCTGGGCAGTCTCGTGCCACATCTGTCACGAGACGATGCCGGAGTTGATCAAGTACCGCGATCAGTACAAGGAACACGGTCTGCAACTGATCGGTGTCCACCAGCCGCGCTACGAAGCAGATTCCGAGATCGCCAAGATCCAGGCAGATGTGGAGAAGTACGGCATCGACCACCCGCTGGCGGTGGACAACGAGCAGAAGATTGCAGGAGCGTACCAGAACGAGTACGTCCCGGCGTTCTACTTGTTCGGTCCGGACGGCAAGCTGTTCTTCCGTACGGCCGGCGACAAGGGCTTCGAAAAGCTCCAGCCCAAGATTGAGCAAGTCTTGGGATTGCAAGGCTGATGTAATCAAAAAAGGCTCTGTCCTGCGTGCGGGACAGAGCCTTTTTTTTGCGTGGTCATTCATTCACGTGTTTCATACTCGCCGCGGATGTACTCCCAGAGCTCGGGCAGATACGCGCCGGACTCCCAGAGGGCGAGACCTTGCAACTTGAGCGTTTCCACCAACTCCAATTTGCGGAGCATGCTCCAGAGGTCTTCGTGCCACACAGCCGTTCCCCCCTCTCCGCCGCTGCAGCGAAACCAAGCCAGCTCGCTGCCCCGGTCGTGAGAGATCGCAAACCCGTGCTGGTAGGCGAACTGCAACGCTTGGTGTGGAGAGAGGGGTTGGAGCACCCGACGACGCTCTACGAAGGCACCTGACGGACGGAGTGTCAGCCACGTCTTGGCAGCGGGCAACAAACCGTCAACGCGCTCGAGCGACGACTGTACATCGTCGAGACCGAGCAGGGGAGGAGGTGCTTTGCGAAAAAAGTCCTCGCCGTCCCGCGGCTTCGTCCTCACCGGTTCATAGTAGATGTGATCGACATGCGTGAAGACTTCGGTCAGGGAGTGCTTGCGGCGCAGAAGCGGAGAGTCGGAGGCAAGATGCAAGCCCACGATCAACCCCATCGGGCGCAGACGACGACCGGCCTCGCGCACCAAGTTCAGATACGCACGCTCGACATCCGACCGCACCGCCTGCCATTGGAACACCACTCCCACGCCGCCATCCGCCCGCAGACGAAGCGCCATCTCATCCAACATCTGCCCTTGCGCAAAGTCACTTCGCAGGATCGCCTTCGCCACATCTTGCAAGATGTTCGGGGGTCCATCCAACGAGCAGACATACAACACCTTCTCCCCCAAGCGGGAATGCGGGAGATGCAGATGCCCGGCGGCATCGACTTTCAACCCGTCGCGAAGTGCATGGGCGACCGGGGGCATCCCAACACAAGGCTCCATCGCCGCGAGCGGCAGGTGCCTTTTTTCCTCTGTCCGTGTATCTCGTCGCGGGATCAGCAGGAGGTCGCCTGCTTCCACGCGTCCTTCATACAGGTGATTGCAACAAGCGAGCCACGTCAGCGGCAAGTTCCAGCGCTCGCTGAGACTGCGCAACGTTTCGCCCGGCTGAACTTCTACCGTGGTAAAACCGTCCGTGCCCGCAACGTGCAACTCGGACGGGATGCAAAGCGCAGACCCTGGGAGCAGATACGGGGCGGGCGGGAGATCGTTCGCCTCGGAAAGTCTCTCAGCGGTGACGTGGAATCTCTCGGCCACCTCCGACAACGTATCACCCGGCTGGACGATGTAGACATGCATGGCCCTCCCTCCTTCCCTACAGAATATGCGTACCTGCCCATGGGGCGTGAATTGGAAAGGGATGTAATATCCGGCAGACGGAACGGGCAGACTACGCTACATACGGACAGGAACCGCAAGTAGGAGGGAACTACACATGTCAAACGTAGTAGAAACGTCTGTTGATGCAAGCCCGGAAGTCACGATCTCCCCGCGCAAACTCGGGGATACGTGGGACGGTTGGGCTGGAGAAGTAGAAGAGAACAACGGTGACCTCGAGACCAGCCCTTGGTACTTTTTGAGTTTTGCAACCACCGTGCTGCTGGCGCTGACTGCGATCGTCTGGACAGCGCTGTTCCTCGTCGAACCGCGCCTCGCTGAACTCCCGGTCTGGCTCTCCCGTTCGGTTTCCATGAGCGTCTGGGGTGTGCTGTCGGCGGTAAACTTGATGTTTGCATTGGTCGTGCTGACCGTCGCCACCGGAAAAAACTTTGTGCCGTTCATGAAGGGACGTCACATCGCGCTGTCTTCGATCATCCCGTGGTCGGTCAAAGCGGGCAAACTGTTTGGCCTCTCCAAAGACCGAATCGCAAACTCCGTCTTGCAAGTCGGCAATCGATTGACCGTTGCCAACCAAGGTGTCATCGAACGGGATGAATTGCTGATCCTGCTCCCGCGCTGTCTGGACAAACAAACCCGAGACGATATCAAGTTGATGACCAGCAAGTATGACATCGATTTCCACATCTGTGCAGGTGGTCAGATGGCTCGCCAACTGCTCGTCGAGAAAAAACCCAAGGGCGTGATCGCCGTCGCTTGCGAGCGTGACCTCATGGCGGGCGTTCAAGACGTCAAAGCGGCCGTTCCGGTCATTGCCATCGCCAACAAACGCCCAGAAGGTCCTTGTCGCAACACCAACATCAACATGACGGAAATGGAAAATGCGATCCGAATGTACCTTGGCAAAGAACTTCTCCCCGTGGAACGAGAATTGGTTGAACAAAACTAATTCTTACCATTGGGTTGACAAACCCCTCACATGATCGCTCTAATAGAGTAGTGAAATTGTGATCATTTGGGGGTTTTTTTATGTCCAAAATTCGTCTGTTCATGAAGCTGATCATGTTTGAACATACGATCTTCGCCTTGCCGTACGCGTACATCGGGATGGTGATGGCGTCCTATTATGCAAACCACATGTGGCCAGGTTGGGGCAATGTGTTCTGGGTGACGCTGGCGATGGTCGGCGCACGCAGTGCCGCGATGGGCTTAAACCGCGTCATCGACGCAGCCATTGATGCCAAGAACCCTCGCACGGCGAACCGCGAGATTCCACGCGGTGCGATCAAGATGGCGGAAGCGTGGCTGTTCATCCTCTTGTCGTTCGCGTTGCTTGGCGTCTCGGCGTGGATGCTCAACCCGCTGTGCTTCAAATTGATGCCGATTGCGGTGTTTTTCCTCGTGCTGTACCCGTATTGCAAGCGTTTCACGTGGGCGTGCCACCTCGTGCTCGGCATCGCCGACGCGTTGGCTCCGCTGGGTGGTTGGATTGCCATCACCGGCAAATTCGATACGCCGGCTCTGTTGCTCGGCGGTGCGGTCGCGGTCTGGATTGCGGCGTTTGACGTCATCTACGCGTGCCAAGACGTCGAGTTCGACCGTGCGAACAAAATTCACTCCATCCCGGCGCGATTCGGGATTCGCAACGGTCTGTGGATCTCCCGTTTCATGCACATCGCAACGATTGTGCTGTTTGCATTGGTGCCGCTCTATGTGGATCTCGGTGCGCTGTATTGGATCGGGGTCGGGGCCGTGGCGGGGCTCTTGTTCTTCGAGCACCGCATCATCTCTCCGAATGACATGAGCAAGATCGACATCGCGTTTTTCACCGTGAATTCCTACGTCGCATCGGTGGCGTTCGTGTTTACGTTGGGAGACATCGCGATCAAACTGTGGTAATTGGCTTCTTTGGAAAAAGCTCCGCATCAGCGGGGCTTTTTTCTAGTTTTGGGCACACTAAGCGTACTTCGGAAGAAGGGAGCCCTGACGACATGTTGGATCTAAAGCGCGGCCGTACGCTCTACCTTGCGCTGGTCACATTGGTGATTCTCGCCTGTGTCTGGTTGCTGTGGGAAATGCGCGAGGTCTTAAAATTGCTCGGAAGCATCCTCGGCAGCGTGCTGGCACCGTTTTTGATCTCCGTCATCATCGCCTACCTGCTCAACCCGCTGGTTCATCTCCTGCAACGTCGGGGCATGCCGCGGGGGATGAGCATCGTGGTCATCTACATCGTGTTTTTCCTGTTTGCAAGTGCCGCGTTGGTCAACATGATTCCGATGTTTATCGACCAACTGCGAGAACTTGGGGAGAAATTGCCGGCCTTGATTAAGCAAGTCGAGGGTTGGATGAACGACTTCCATGAGAACAAGCGCTTTTTGCCGCTGGCTGTGCGCAATGCCGTCGATTCCAACCTCGGAGCTTTGGAGGTCAAGGCGACGGCGTCGATCTCGCATATCCTCGAACAGGCGGGTGTGGCGGTGGAAGGGATGGCGGGGGCGTTTGTGGTGCCGTTTCTCGTGTTCTACATGCTCAAGGACGTCAAAGGGATCGAGCGTGCGGTGATCGCCTTTTTCCCCAAGGGCAATCGACAGGAGGTCATCCGCCTGATTCGAAGCGTGGACGAGGCGCTGGGGAATTACATACGCGGTCAATTGTTGGTCGCGTTGCTCGTCGGTGTACTCGCGTACGTCGGGTACTTGATCATCCACATGCCATATGGGTTTCTACTGGCTTTGATCGTCTCGATTACCAACATCATTCCGTATGTCGGCCCCTTCATCGGCGCGGCACCGGCGATTCTGCTCGGGTTCACCGTGTCGCCGATGATGGCTCTGAAAGTGCTGATCCTCAATGTCATCATCCAGCAACTCGAAGGCAACGTGATTTCACCGCTCCTGATCGGGAGAAGCCTCAAACTGCATCCGATGCTGATCATCTTCGCCCTGTTGCTTGGCGGCGAGATGTTCGGGATGCTCGGATTGATCCTCTGCATCCCGGTGGTTGCTGTCGGCAAAGTGATCCTCCAGCATCTGGTCTTGCACTACATGAAACGTTGACGTATAATGAATCCCGATTGGGTAAACGGTAAAACTTGCCATGTGAGGTGCCCTATGGCCAATGATCGAACGATCCACTGGGGGTCGCGTCATGAGGAGAACGAAGCGCGTCGGGCGCTGACGATCGCCGCAGACGCGATGAGACAGAAGGGCTACAACCCTGTCTCCCAGATTTCCGGCTACCTGATGTCGGGTGACCCGGCTTACATTACCAACCACAACTCCGCGCGAAACCTGCTCAAGAGCCTCGAACGCGAGGAACTTTTGCAAGAGTTGGTGCGCTTCTATCTGAGGGATCAACCATGAATACACACCGTGTAATGGGCATCGACTATGGCGATGTGCGCATTGGAATTGCCGTTTCCGACCTGATGGGCTGGACAGCCCAAGGTTTGGAGACCATCCACCGCAAGGGCGAGGAACACGACCTCGGGCGCATCGGCGAGTTGATTTCCCAATATGACGTGGACAAAATCGTACTGGGGTTCCCCAAGAACATGAACAATACGATCGGTCCACGTGGTGAACTGAGCCAACAGTTCGCCGAGATTTTGAAGGAAAAATTCGGTTTGCCCGTACTTCTCTGGGACGAGCGGTTATCGACGATGGCCGCAGAGCGTATGCTTGTATCAGCGGATGTGAGCCGCAAGAAGCGCAAGCAGGTCGTGGACAAAATGGCCGCGGCGATCATCTTGCAGAATTACTTAGACTCTCAACAAAACTAGCGAAAGCAGGTGCCTCCATGAGCGAAGTGGAAACCAACCAAGTTATCACCCTGACCGACGAAGAAGGTCAGGAACACGAATTTGAGGTCCTCGAAGTTATCGAACTCGAAGCGAAGACCTACACGATCCTCCAACCGCTCGAAGGCGCAGAGGAAGAAGCGATCATCCTCCGACTGGAGAAGGACGCAGAAGGCAACGACTCCCTCGTAGGCATCGAAGACGATGAAGAGTGGGAGAAAGTTGCAGAAGCGTACGACACCCTCCTCTTCGAAGCAGACAACACCGACGCTGAGTAAGCGAGGTTCAACTGACAGGCATTCCCTTGGGGGATGCCTGTTTTTCTTGGGAACGCTGTAGAGGAGGAGGTGGGAGGATGTCACAGAACTTGTACCACCCGAACCAAGTCGACCTCCACATGGACGACGTGCGCCTAGAAGTCCTGCAGCAACTCGGTCTCACCAACGAGGAGAACTTGAGCACCGAACAGGCGGCTCAAGTCGGCCAACTCATGGCGGACCGCGTAGAATCGCTGCAAGCAAACGTCAACCAACAATCGGAGTAACAGGAAAAAAAGCCCACGTCGTCAGGCGTGGGCTTTTCCCTTTTTGTCGAATCTCGTATAATAGTGGGGAATGACTTTGGAGGTGCATCTTCACCCATGACAACCAATCACTCCCACTTACCGGGCCAAAAGCCGCGTGGGCAAAAGTGGTGGCTCCTGTTCGCCCTGTGCATACTCGTGCTCGGCGGGGGGCTTTATTATGTGCAAAACCAACTTCAACCGCCCGGCGGCAACGGTCAAGCGGTTGAAATCAACATCCCTGAGGGGGCCAACGCCGCTTCTGTCGGGCAGCAGTTGGAAGACCTCAACATGATCAAGAACGGTACGCTGTTCAAGTGGTACCTCTCCTACGAGGGGACGAGTTCGAACTTGAAGATCGGCAAGTACTATCTCAAACAGGGCATGTCGATGGAAGAGATCGCACGTGTTCTCGTGGAAGGGGATGCGAAGTACAACACGCTCAAGTTCACGATCCCCGAAGGCTATACCGTCGACCAGATGGCGGACGAACTGGTCAAGGACAAATTGATCACAGACAAACAGGCGTTCCTCAACGAAGTGGACAAGGGCTCGTTTGACTACGACTTTGTGAAGGAGATCCCGGCGAACACGGGGATCAAGCACCGTCTGGAAGGCTATCTGTTCCCCGATACGTACGAAGTCTACCAAGATGCAACACCGCACCAGATCGTCGACACGATGCTCAAACAGACCGACGCCACGCTGACTCCGGAGTGGCGGGGTCAGATGAAAAAACTCGGTCTGAACGTCCACAGCGCCCTCACCATCGCATCATTGGTAGAGCGGGAGGCGGCGGTAGACGCAGAGCGTCCCATCATCTCCGGCGTCATCCGCAACCGACTGAGCGCCGCCCCGGCGATGAAGCTCCAAATTGACGCCACCGTGCAGTACGCGCTCGGCAAGACCAAGGAAAACTTGCTTTATAAGGACTTAGAAGTGGACAGCCCTTATAACACCTACTTGCATGACAACCTCCCGCCTGGCCCGATCGCCGCCCCCGGCAAGAGCTCGATTCAAGCGGCGATCTACCCGGCCGTCCATGACTTTT
Organism: Tumebacillus amylolyticus; assembly: GCF_016722965.1. Lineage (NCBI taxonomy): Bacteria > Bacillati > Bacillota > Bacilli > Caryophanales > Alicyclobacillaceae > Tumebacillus > Tumebacillus amylolyticus. The sequence continues at coordinate 388,650 of NZ_JAEQNB010000003.1, read as the reverse complement.
ACTTCTATGTCACCAAAAACGACGGCAGCGGCGAGCATTTCTTTGCCCATTCGTACGAAGAACACCAGAGAAACATCGCGAAAAGCGGGCAATAATAACGTCGAGAGGAGGGATGGATGATGGAGAACCCAAGCCAACAACCGAACCCCGCCCAAGACCTGACGCCCGAAGACATTGTGAACGACTATTTGATCGGGGAGCACGAACTGGAACAACTCCGGCATGGCTTCCAAGCCCCCGTGCAGGGCCAACCTTGTGACGGACAGAAGTAAAAAAGGCCCACATCCCTCGACCGAGGGAGTGTGGGTCTTCTTTTATCAAGTGTCCGAAAAACGAATTGTCGCCCCGAGACTTGTCTATCCTAACAGAAAAGCTAATAATCTACTCGACTCTCCAGAAGACTTTATGATATCATAAGACTGTTTGTGATTGCCGAAGGAGCTAGAGACGTGATGATTGATCTGCAAGTGGTGGAATACCTGCGCAGTCTCGTGCCGGAACGGGACGAGTTGTTGCAAGAACTGGAGCGTCGGGCGGAGGAATTGTTCATCCCGATCTTGGACTTGGAGACGATGGGATTCCTGCGGGTGTTTCTCGCGATTGCCAAGCCCCTGCGTATCCTCGAAGTCGGTTCGGCGATCGGATACTCTGCCATCGTCATGGCACGGGCGACCGGGGCTCAGATCACGACCATCGAGCGCGACCCGGAACGTGCGCAAGAAGCGCGCCACAACCTCGCACGCGCCGGTCTGACCGAGCGGGTGGAATTGCTCGAAGGAGATGCGTTGGACATCATCCCGACGCTTGGGATGTATGACTTGATTTTTCTCGATGCGGCGAAGGGGCAGTATCCCCGGTTCTTAGAATTGTTGCATCCGCACTTGAAGCCGGGTGGGGTCTTGCTGTCTGACAACGTGCTGTTTCAAGGGTTGGTCAGCGGAGATCCGGAGGTCAAGCACAAGCTGCGCACGATGATCAACCGCTTGCGTGAATACAATGTGTTGCTCACACAGCACCCCGAGTATGAGACGTCGATCCTCCCCGTGGGGGACGGGCTCGCGGTGAGTGTGAGGGCTGGAAGTTGAAGGGGGAAGGACAACCATGAAGAGACCGGTGCTAATCGGGATTGCCGGCGGGACGGGTTCTGGGAAAACGTCGGTCGCACGTGAAATTACGCGCAACATCGCGCCAGAGAACATCGTCCTGATCGAACAGGACAACTACTACAAAGACCAGACGCAACTGACGATGGCGCAGCGCGTTTTGACCAATTACGACCATCCCAACGCGTTTGACAACGACCTGTTGCTGGAGCACCTGACTCAAATGCTCGACGGTCAAGCGATTGAGAAACCGCTCTACAACTTCGCCGAGCACACTCGCGCCGTCTACACGGAGCGCGTGGAGCCCAAGCAAGTCGTGATCCTCGAAGGGATCATGGTGCTCGAAGACGAGCGCCTGCGCAACTTGATGGACATCAAGATTTTCGTTGATACCGATGCGGACGTGCGCATCATCCGCCGTATCTTGCGCGACATCAAGGAACGCGGCCGCTCCATCGAGTCGGTTGTCGAGCAATACATGGGAGTCGTGCGCCCGATGCACATGCAGTTCATCGAGCCGACCAAAAAGTACGCCGACCTGATCATTCCGGAAGGCGGCAAGAACCAAGTCGCCATCGACGTTCTCGTGGCGAAAGTCAACGAGATCGTCACGCAAATGATCTAGAAATTTTCTGTTTAAACCCCATAAGCCTCGGGCCACACTGGATGTCAAAGGGAGTGTGGCTCAGGTATGGAACAGCAGAAAAACCGCGTACAACGCCGTACCGCCATCGTCTTGACACTCTGCACGTTTGGGATTGTCGGCATGCTCGGGCGGCTTTTTTACATCCAAGTGGGAGCACCTCATAACATGCAAGGGCACGACCTCGTAGCCAGTGCCGTCGAGCAGCGCCGTGAGAAGTTTGAACTCGACTCAGGTCGCGGCGATGTCCTCGACCGGAACGGCGTTTCCATGACGGGCAGCGTCATGCACGGCATCGTCGTGCTCCCGGTCTGGCAGCAGAACCTCGATCGCGGCAAAATCAACGACCTCGCCGTCCTCTTACATACCTCGACTGAAAAATTGGTGAAGGCGTTGTCGGAGCAGGACGAGCCGTTTTTGCTTCGCTTGCCGGACGCGAACGGGCAGATTCGCACCGTGAACCTCTCTGCAGTAGAAGAGGCGAAAGTGCAGAAACTCGAATTGACAGGCATCTACGCCAAGGAAGTCAAAGTCCGCTATGACGACCAATCTGTGGCCCGCCATGTGATCGGATTCCTCGGTGAAGACCCGAACTTGGTCGCCAACACATGGGGTGGTAAGTACCCGCTCGATGAGAAAGTCGGCAAGCTCGGGCTGGAATACCAATACCAAGACGAACTGCGCGGCTTGGGCCTCTCCAGCACCATCGCCTACTACACAGACGCCTACAAGCGTCCGATCAACGGCCTGGGCATCCGCGAATCGACCGACCAGAACCACGCCTTGAACGTGAAAACGACACTCGACCGCGACATCCAGCACTCCGCCGAACAAGCGATGGACCGCTTTGGCATGCAAAAAGGAGCCGTCGTCGTCCTCGACTCCGAAACGGAAGACGTGCTCGCGATGGCGTCGCGCCCGAACTATGACCAGAACTCACTTGGCAAAAACGGAGATCAATTTCCGGTCAACCGCGCACTGCAAGCGACGTTCCCCGGCTCCATCTTCAAGACGATCATTGCAGCGGCGGCGTTGGAAACCGGCGTGGTCAAGCCGACCGACACCTTCGACTGCCCCGGCTATCTCGACATCGGAGACGGGCGCTTAAACTGCTGGACGACGCACGGGGAAGAGACGGTGGAACAAGCGTTTGCCGCCTCCTGCAACGTCACATTCGCCCAACTTGCCATGAAACTCGGGCGGGACAAAATCGAAGAGTACGCCAAAAAATTCGAACTGGGCCAAACGGTCGGGCTCTTGCACAACAACGAATCGCAGTTCTACGGCGAAGACGCAGGTACGATCTTTGCCAAGGAATACACGTCCGACCGCCTTCTTGCGAACACGGGGATCGGGCAAGAGGACGTGCGCGTCTCGCCCTTGCAAGCGGCACATATGATGGCGGTGGTCGCCAACGGCGGTATGGCGGGTCATCCGCGCTTGGTGAAGTCGCTCACCACCTCTGACGGGCTTCTCTACACCGAGTACCCCTCGTCGGAGAAACAGCGCGTGCTGGAACAAAGCACAGCGGATGAGTTACAAAAATGGACGCGCGATGTCGTTTCGATGGACATCGGCACCGCCCATGCAGCACTCGCCGACGCCGCGATGACCGTTGCGGGCAAGACGGGAACCGCTCAAACGGGGGACCCAAACGCCAACAACCAATGGTTCGCGGGATATGCGCCGGCCGACAAGCCGAAGTATGTGGTCATCGTCATGGGCGAGTCGGTCACACAGGGCCGGGCGACCGAACAGATCGCCAAGCAGATCATCGGGGCCTTGCCGAAGCCTTAGCAAAAAGAAGACCAGTCACGCGAGGCGTGGCTGGTCTTTTTTATTATAGAAAGGAATTCCACCCGGAATACTTGATTGATAGATTCGGCGGTAGTAAGATCAACATAGACAACAAAAGGAGGAATCTCCATGACCAAGAGTTTTCTGAGCCATCTCGAATGCCCGAAGTGCGGAACTACGCACGATGCTGATACACTCCAACACCTTTGTTCTTGCGGCGCGCCGCTGCTCGTTCGATATGATCTGAAATCTGCAGCCCAAGTGATGAAAAAAGAAGACCTCGCCCACCGCGAACCGTCGCTCTGGCGCTATCGTGAATTGCTTCCGGTGCGTGACGACGCGAACATCGTCACGCTTGGCGAAGGCATGACCCCGCTCTTGCCTTTGCCGAAACTCGGTGCTGCAGACGGGTTTGAAAATCTCTACCTCAAGGACGAAGGGACGATCCCGACCGGTTCCTTCAAAGCGCGCGGTGCCGCTGTCGGCATTTCCCGCGCCAAGGAATTGGGCGTGGAGACGCTCGCGATGCCGACCAACGGCAACGCAGGCGGTGCGTGGGCTACGTATGCAGCTCGTGCAGGCATCAATTCCTGCATCATCATGCCGGTCAGCGCTCCGTTGATCACCCGCAACGAATGCGCGATCACAGGGGCTGACTTCTACCTCGTGAACGGCTTGATCTCCGATGCGGGCAAGATCGTCGGCCGTGCCGTTTCCAAGTACGGCTGGTACGATGCGTCAACCCTCAAGGAACCGTACCGCATCGAAGGGAAAAAGACGATGGGCTACGAGCTCGCCGAACAATTTAATTGGGAAGTACCGGATGTCATCCTCTACCCGACGGGCGGCGGTGTCGGTCTGATCGGCATCTACAAAGCTCTGCTGGAACTGCAAGAGATCGGCTGGATCGGGGAGAAACTCCCGCGCCTCGTCGCCGTCCAAGCCACCGGCTGTGCTCCGATCGTCAAAGCATGGCAAGAAGGCAAGGAAGCATCCGAGTTCTGGGAAGATGCGCAGACCATCGCGTTTGGCATCACGGTGCCGAAAGCTCTGGGCGACTTCCTCGTGCTCGAAGCTGTCTACAAAACCGAAGGCTGTGCCATCGCGGTCGACGACGAAGCGACCCTTCGTGCGCAAAAGCGCCTCGCAACGCTTGAAGGCACGTTCGTCTGCCCCGAGGGAGCTGCCACGTACGCGGCAGCACTCCAACTCAAAGAACAAGGCTGGATCAAGGCGGAGGAGAAAGTCGTCCTCCTCAACACCGGTACCGGCCTCAAATACCCGGACACCGTCACGGTCGAAGTCGAAACGCTCCAACCGTCCGACGACCTGTAAGCTTTTCGTGTCGCCTCTTCAAGACCTGTCCCGCCGAATCGCGGAACAGGTCTTTTTTATTTCGGGTAGAGAAAGAGTGTAAACAGGATTTGGAATAAATAAAAGATTTACAAATGCGAGATATTAGAATAAAATTGATCTAGTATTATGAAACAAGGAACACCAAATTAACAATTACTGGAGGTCATCCCGATCATGAGTTTTACTCGCAAAGCTCTGCAGGTAGCACTGGCTGTCACCCTCGCGTTGCCGCTCGGTCTTCCGCTCTTTGAACAGAAAGCAAACGCAGAAGGCCCGGCTGATCCGGCACCGGTCATCAACCCGGTTACGGCGAATGGCAAAAAAGTGCTGTTTGACAACACGCACGGCCAAACGGCCGGTGCGGCAGATTGGGTTATCGACGGCGGTTTCTCTGATTTCGGGAACGCGCTGGCAAACGCAGGGTTCTATGTAAAAGAACTGCGCAAGAGCACGACGCTCACTCTGTCTGACCTGCAAGGCTACGATTGCTTCGTGATTGGGGAGGCCAACATCCCCTACAAGACTTCTGAGCAACAAGCGATGATCGACTATGTGAAGGGCGGCGGTTCGATCTTCTTCATCGCCGACCACTACAACGCAGACCGCAACAAAAACCGTTGGGACGCATCCGAAGTCTTCAACGGCTACCGTCGCGGCGCATGGAGCAACCCGGCGCTTGGCATGAGCACCGAAGAAGCGAGTTCGGCGGCGATGTCCGGCGTGGCTTCCTCTGACTGGCTGGGCACCAACTTCGGCGTGCGCTTCCGCTACAACGCGCTCGGCGATATCACCGCGAACAACATCGTGTCGTCCTCGCAAGCGTTCGGCATCACCGCAGGTGTTTCCACCGTTGCGATGCATGCAGGTTCCACCCTCGCGGTCCTCGACCCGACCAAAGCAAAGGGAATCGTCTACCTCCCGACGACTTCGACTAAGTGGTCCTCTGCAGTTGACCAAGGCGTGTACAACGGCGGCGGCGTAGCAGAAGGTCCGTTCGCGGCAGTTGCGAAGCTTGGCGGCGGCAAAGCGGCGTTCATCGGCGACTCCTCTCCGGTAGAAGACGCAACTCCGAAATACAAGCGCGAAGAAAACGGCGCAACCAAGACCACCTATGACGGCTTCAAGGAGCAGAACGACTCCACGTTCCTCGTGAACACCGTGAAATGGCTGGCAACCAAGGAATCCTACACCGCGCTGAACCAAGTCGCAGGTTTGACCCTCGACTCGCCGACGACCCTGTATTCTTGGGAACAACCGGCAAACACCACCGAGCCGCAAGCAGAACCGTGGGCTGCTCCGGATGCAGGTTACAAATGGTATGATGCGAGCACGTTCAAAATCGGCTCCTATGGGTACGGCAGTGTCGTGAACCCGACTCCGTCCGGCCCGTGGTCGTTCGTCCACCAATCGACCCTGCCGAACCAATACAGCTTCAAGATCCGTGTCGTTGCAACCGGTTGGACTCCGGGTTCCACGCAATCGAACTTCAACCTCGGCGTCTACAACGGCTCCGGCACGCAAATCGCGAAAGTACAAAATGCAGACGGCACCTGGCCGACTGCATACGGCTACAGCTCGTACTTCTCGATGACCGCTGACAGCACCGGCACGGCGACCAAGGAAGTCACCGTTCAACTCAACCCGACCGCTACGGGATCTGCAAACCTGCGTCTGCGTCAAAGCTCGACCGCTACGTACACCGAAGCAGTCACCGTCGGCAACGTACCGGTAACTCCGCTTCCGTAAATTTTTGCGAAAAGCCCTGTATCCTGTGTTTGCACAGGAACAGGGCTTTTTTTGCCGTACAGGCGTAGTGCCCAAGCACTCCCACATAGAATGAAATCACACTACGTGGGAGGTGAACGACGGATGCCCGGATTTCTAACTGCGGTTGTGTTGTTGCTAAAGGAGATCACTCTGTTCGTCTCTTACATCAAAAACAACGCGTTTCCGCAACCTCTGTCGGAGGAGGATGAAGCAAAATATCTGCGGCTGATGGCGGATGGCGATGAACATGCGCGAAATGTGCTGGTGGAACACAACCTGCGCCTCGTCGCTCACATCGTCAAAAAGTTCGAGAATACGGGCGAAGACAGCGAAGATCTCATCTCGATTGGCACCATCGGGTTGATCAAAGCCATCGAGAGTTTCTCAGTCGGCAAAGGTACGAAACTCGCGACGTATGCGGCTCGATGTATAGAAAATGAGATCCTCATGCACTTGCGTTCGCTGAAAAAGACCCGCAAGGACGTTTCCCTTCATGATCCCATCGGGACGGACAAGGAAGGCAACGAGATCACCCTCATAGATGTCCTGGGAACCGAATCAGATGAGGTCTTGGACGAAGTGCAGTTGAAGTTGGAAAAACTCAAAATCTACAACCGCTTAAACCTCCTCGACGATCGCGAGCAAGAAGTCATCCGCGGCCGCTTCGGCTTGCCGGACGGGGAAGAGAAGACCCAACGCGAAATCGCCGAAGAACTCGGCATCTCCCGCTCTTACGTCTCGCGGATCGAGAAGCGCGCACTCACCAAGCTCTTGCACGAACTGCGACCCAAGCGCGAAGATTAGAAAAAGGCAACTGGCTCCCGCGGGAGACAGTTGCCCTTTTTTTTCGTGCGGTAGGAATTTCAATTCGTTTGTCGAAAAAGATACGTATAACTTATCGTCTCGGGGTGAAATTTAATGAACAAACTCTTTCGTCAATTAAAACCCAGTCTGAACGGCAAAACCCTGCTGTGTTTCCCGTTTGCGGGCGGGTATTCCGTCTCCTACCGCGCGTTGGCGAACGCGATCAAATCAAACTGGGGCATCATCGCGATCGAGCCGCCGGGTCACGGCACCAATCGCGACCCGCTGGTGCATGATTTAAAGTCTCTGGTCGACCTATACGAAGAACACCTGGATGACTACTTCAACTCTCCGTTTGCGCTGTTTGGGCACAGCATGGGCGGGACTGTCACGTATGAACTGTTGATGCGCTTGGAGAAGCGCGGGATTTTCCCCGAGGTAGCGTTCATCTCCGGGATGGTGCCGCCGCATATCGAACGCGGGAACCGCTCCAACCTCAACGACGAGGACTTCATCGCACTTCTGCGCTCTTATGGTGGACTGCCGGAGGAATTCCTGCGCGAACGGGAACTGCTCGACCTGTTCATGCCCGTTCTGCGCAATGACTTCTCCTCCATTGATCATTTCAGACATGACGAGTTGCGCGAACTGAAAACAAAAGTGCATTTCCTGAGCGGGGAGAAGGACCAAGTGGCTCTGCCAACCGTCATGGCCGAGTGGACCCGCTATGCCCCACGCTCGGAGTTTCACCGGTTCAGCGGCGGCCACATGTTCCCGATCAACCAAGCGGACGAAGTCGCGGCACTGATCAAACGCGTGCTGACCGACGCCTTCGTCTTTTAAGCAAGCGCGAAGGGAGGTCAATTCGATGCATCCGATCGAACAGACGAAGGTCTACTGGCTGCAGGTCCCCGCTACCCTCACGGTGCGCGACCTCGCCGACTCGCTTCACATCCTCACGGAGGAGGAGCGCAGCGTCTACAACCGCTTCAAAGTCGACCACAAGAAAATCGAATTTCTGCTGGGACGAGCCTTGCTCAAAACCCAAATCGGCGTTCGTCTGGGGCTCCCTCCGGCACACGTGCAGTTTGTAAAAAACGACTACGGCAAGCTGTTCCTCGCAAGCGGGAACCCGTCGTCGTTCCATTTCAACCTCACCCACTCGGAGCGTGTGATCGCCTGTGCGTTCGCTCCGGTACCGGTCGGGGTTGACGTGGAGTATACCGCCAACGACCATCTGAACGTCATGACGAGCGTGTTCACTCCGGTGGAGCAAGCCTACGTCCAAAACTCTGCACCGGACGTGCGATTGCAGGCGTTCTATCGCATTTGGACGCGCAAGGAAGCCTATGTCAAAGCAGTTGGCATGGGACTCTCCATCTCACCGGAAACGTTCAGCGTCCCCATTGAGGACATGGGAACCGGGGAGTGGGCGTACTTCACCTGTCTGCCCGTCGACCCATATGTTCTCTCACTCGCCGTGCCGGCAGGAAGTCACACACCGTCAGAATCTGTGCATCCGCAGCTCCGACAAATCGACACGTTCGAACTGCTGGGCTCGTTGCAATCGCTGTGAAAAAAGAGACCCGTTGCGTAGCGGGTCTCTTTTTTTATAACTGGGCCCACACTCTCTGCATGATCTCGACGCCCGTTACTAACTCTTCCTCTGTGAGACGTGGGAATCCTAAGCACACAGCCGGCGTTGCTTCGGGGTCGTCGTAGTACCCCGTTGCATCGGGGAATCGAACACCAGCCGCCAAGCAGGCATTGCGAAATTCTTGAAAGTTTTCGCGAGTTCCTTTCCACCGACCGAAGATATGCAAGCCGGCATCGCTCTCCGCCCAATCGAACAACTCCCCGAAAGTATCTGTCAGCGCATTCCACAGCACTTTGTGCTTGCGGGTGTATATCCGTTTCATCCTCCGCAGATGACGTTCGTACTGCCCGTTGTTCATGAAAGTGGCGAGGGCGTGTTGTTGGACCAGCGCCGTGGGTCTTGGCTCGTACAATTGCCGTGCTTTGCAGAACGGTTCGCGTAACCAAGACGGCAACACCACATAGCCGATCCGCAAGTCGGCGTACATCGTCTTGGAGAACGTACCGACGTAGACGACGCGCTCGTGGCGATCGAGCACTTTCAGCGGCTCGATCGGTCGTCCGCGACGACGAAACTCGCTGTCATAATCATCTTCCACGATCACGGCGTTGTGCTGAGTGGCCCAGCGCAAGATCTCTTGTCTCCGTTCCAGAGACAGCACCGCCCCGGTAGGAAATTGTCGCCCCGGCGTGACGAACAGCAGGCGGGAATCCCAGTCGCGGACGATGACGCCGTTTTCGTCCACCGGGCTTGCCTCTGCAACACCACCGACTGCCAAGATCGCTTCTCGAATGCCGCCATACGTCGGGTCTTCCATCACCACCGAGTCGCCGGGGTTGATCAACAGGTGAGCCACGAGGGCGATGGCTTGCGACGAGCCGTTGACGATCACGACGTCCTCCGGTTGCACGGTCATCCCGCGTGATTTGCGCAAGTCGCGGGCGATGGCTTCGCGCAGAGGACGGTATCCCTGTGGTTCGTACTTGGGCTCGCCTTCAATTTCGGTGATCTCGCGGATCGAAGCATACAGCGCACGGTTCCACTCGGCAAACGGGAACGCATCAGCCAGCGGTTGCCCAATGGTATAGTCGTAGGGGTAGGAAGCAGCGGGGACGCCGTCGCGAAGCCGCAGCCCCATGATGCGCTGGCCCCAGTCGGAGAGCAGGATGGGCGGGCGTTCCTGCTCTTCGCTCTCTGCCCTGTCGATCTGGTAAGACACAAATGTCCCGCGCCCGATCTCTGCAGCCAGATAGCCTTCTGCTGTCAGCATCTCGTACACCTGCGAGACCACACCGCGTGAAATTTCGTAGAGCTCCGCTAACTCTCGGCTCGACGGAACTTGCGTGCTGTAGGGCAACACTCCTGCGAGGATGGCATCGCGCAAGGCATGGTAGAGCGCCAGATACTTGTATCGATACTTCTCGACATACAGATACCAAGAAATTTGAAATTGCATGAGTTCATCGCTCCTGAATTGGTCTATAAAAAGTACTCTAAAGTGGTTCTTTTTTCTGGTCAACCCCTCAAGTATGCTGAAAGCACAGAGAATTTGTGGAGGGGAACACCAGACATGACACAGATGAGACGCAAGGAATTTACGATCAGCGAGCAAGCGGAGATTCAAGAATTTTTGCAGGAAGTAAGTTACGGGCATCTCGGCCTGATCGGAGAGGATGGTTGGCCGCACATCGTGGCGTTGAACTTCGTGTATCACGAAGGGCATTTTTACTTCCACGGGAGCAAGATCGGGGAGAAGATTCGCCTCTTGAACAGCGACCCGCGTGTGACGTTCAACGTGACCAAGGAATACTCGATCATCCCGTCCTACTTCAGCGACCCGACGTTGGCGTGCCCGGCTACGGCGTTTTTCAAATCGGTGTTGGCGCGGGGACATGCAGTGATCGTGGAGGACTTGGAGGAGAAAGCCCGTGCGTTCACGGCGTTCATGCAGAAGCTGCAACCGGAGGGCGGGTACGACCCGATTGACCCCGCCAACGACGAATACCGCAAGAATTTGAACGGCGTCGCCCTGATCCGTCTCGACGTCGAGGACCTCACCGCCAAATTCAAGTTCGGGCAAAACCTCACCGAACCCCGCCGAGAAAGCCTGATCGACAAACTTAACGACCGAAATCAAAACCTCGATGCCCAAACCATCGAACTCATGAAAAAATACTGCCCGGCGCACAAGGAGTAAATCCCTGCCCAGCACGAAAAAGCCTGTGTTCTCCTCGGAGAACACAGGCTTTTTCTGCAGGCTAGGAAATGTGTGTATTAGATCGAGATGTCCAGACTTTGCCCCAGATTCGGGTCGAGTGACTGATTCAAGTTGTTGACGAGTTCTTGCGAGATTTGTTGCATCGCTTGGTTCTGACCGGCGGAGAGAGCTTGTTTCAACGCCCACATATCAACTGCTTGTCCAACGTTGCTCACGTTCATTTTCAAATGCACCTCCTCTTTTCAGTATAAAGGAAGGGACTTCCACCTGTCATGTCGTAAAAAGCCAGTACCCAGAAGAACACACCCATCCGAGGAGGACATACGATGCTCAATGCTCTGTCCCAACAACTCACCGAACGCCTTGAAGCGGCAAGCGAAACTTTCGGCGTTTCGATCCATCATTTCCAATCGCAAGAATCTTTCCACTACAACGCCGACGAGGTCTTTTTCGCCGCCTCGATCATTAAAGTCCCGATCATGGCCGCCGTGTTCGACCAAGCATCCAAAGGACAGCTCACCATGTCGGAAACGATGACGCTTCGCTTGGAAGACAAAGTCACAGGCTCCGGCATCCTCTACTACCTGAGCCCCGGTTTGCAGATCACAATCTGGGACCTCGTCGTCCTCATGATCATCGAGAGCGACAACACCGCTACCAATATGCTAATGGATCGCATCGGAACTCCAACCATCCAAGCCTGCATGAAAGAGTGGGGGATGGAGAACACCCGCATCTACAACAAGCTCTCCGTCGTTCCCGCCAACCTCCAACACGTCAATACGATCACCCCGCGTGAGATGACCGACTTCATGATCAAACTGGCACAGAGCGAGATCGTCTCCTGGAAAGCCTGCCGAGAAATGATCGGAATCCTCAAACAGCAAAAATTCAACGACGGCATCCCCAGCCTCCTCCCGACCCGCGATGAGCAAGTCGGAGAGATACCCACCTACGAGATGGCGCACAAAACCGGCTGGGTTTCCAAAAACGAACACGACAGCGGACTGCTTTATTTCCCAGGGCATACGTTTGCGATCTCCGTTTTCACCGGCGACGTCACCGACCATGCCGCCACCAGGCGTGTGATGGGCGAGATTGGATTGCTGCTTTACAACGCACTTTTCAAGTAATCATTTGAAAGCAAGACACACGTCCGCGCGATGTGTGTCTTTTCTTTTTTCTTCCCCTGGTTTGTGAAGGTTTTGCGAACGACACACAAAACTTGGCACGCAACTTGCAACTCTTTATCCGGTGAAAAGGCTTTCATTTTGGAATTTCTAAGGAGGAACAACTAGGCATGAAAAAAATCGCAACTCTCATGCTGTCGATCTTGATGGTCTTCGCGCTGGTACTCGCCGGCTGCGGGAGCAAAGACAGCACCACGGCATCGACCGACAGCAACGGCAAGAAAAAAATCCGCATCGGCGTCTCGGTCGCAACTTCTCAAGAAGCGGTCTACAAGTTTATGGAGCAAGCGATGCGCGACAACACCGAAAAAGACGGTGTCGAACTCGAATGGGTTTCCGCAAACAACGACGCCAACAAGCAAATGGGAGACGTCGAAAACCTGATCGCCAAAAAAGTAGACGTCATCATCCTGCATGCCGTGAACACCGGCACAGCGAAAAACATCGTCAAAAAGGCAGAAGCTGCAAAAATCCCGGTCGTCGCGATGGACCGCCTTCCGGATAACGCCAAAGTAACCGCTTACGTAACGGCCGACTCGTTCAAAGTCGGTCAAACGCAAGCTGAATACGTTCTCAAGCAACTCAACAACAAAGGCAATGTCGTCATCCTCGAAGGCGAAGCGGGCAACTCGGTCGCAAAGCAAATCACCGATGGGAACAAAGACGTCATCGCGAAGAACCCGGATGTGAAAATCATCGCCGACCAACCGCACCAAGGTTGGGCGCGTGACAAAGCGATGGCAACCGTCGAAAACCTGATTGCCAAGGGCGAACACATCGACGCCGTCCTCGCCAACAACTCCGGCATGGCGATGGGCGCTGTCCAAGCGCTGAAAGCGAAAGGCCTGATCGACAAAACGGTCGTCATCGGCTCGGACGCGGACAAAGACGCTTCGACCTCGATCTTCCACAACGAGTTGCGTGCAGACATCGACAAGAAACCGTATGACCTCGGCCTTGGCGCGTACAAAATCGCCGTCGCAACCGCGAAGGGCGAAAAATGGCAAGACACCGTCAAGGACCTCGGCACCGTTTCCAGCACCGACAACGGCGAAGGAGGCAAAGTAGACGTTCTGCTCACTCCGATTAAGCTGATCAACAAAGACAACGTCAAAGACATGGAACAACGTTGGGGCAAACTCGAGTAGGGAGTCCACACCCAGATGGAGTGGCCCGCGCGGCCACTCCCTTTTTTACAGGAGGTGAGAGTATGATCAAGTTGGAAATGAAAGGCATCCTCAAGGAATTCCCCGGCGTCCGCGCTTTGAACGACGTGACATTCACGGCGAACAAAGGCGAAGTGCTGGCTTTGCTCGGAGAGAACGGGGCAGGGAAATCGACCTTGATGAAAATTCTCTCGGGCGTTTATCCGTATGGCACGTACGAAGGCGACATCCTCGTCGACGGCAAGGTCTGCCAATTTGCCAACACCCGCGCGGCGGAACACGCCGGAATCGCGATCATCCACCAAGAATTAAACTTGATTCCCGGCCTCTCGATTGCAGAGAACGTGTTTCTCGGACGGGAGCCCAAGAAGTTTGGAACTGTGGATTGGAAGCGGATGCATCGTGAAACCCAAGCTCTGCTGAACCGCCTGCGCCTGCCGTTTCGCCCGACCGATCTCGTGATGACTCTCTCGGTTGGGCAACAGCAGATGATCGAAATTGCCAAAGCGATTTCCATCCAAGCCCAGATCCTCGTCCTCGATGAACCGACCTCCGCCTTGACCGATTCGGAAGTGGAGAAACTGTTCGACGTTATCCGCGAGTTGCGGGCCGAGGGAGTCACGATGATCTACATTTCGCACAAAATGGACGAAATCGAAACCATTTGTGACTCGATCACCGTCCTGCGAGACGGCACGTCTGTCGGTTCTGCGGCGACGAGAGACGTCACCCGCAATGAGTTGATCGCCATGATGGTCGGCCGCGACATCTCGCAGATGTTTCCGAAAGTCGTCTCCGAACCTGGCGAAGTCCTCCTCGCGATCAAGGACTATTCGGTGAAAAAGTCCACAGACGGCTTTCTGTTACACAACGTCAACCTCGATGTTCGCGCTGGAGAAGTAGTTGGGCTCGCAGGATTGATGGGAGCGGGACGCACGGAATTGGTCATGTCGTTGTTCGGGGCTCTGGGGTTGAAGGCAGAAGGAATCGTTGAAGTCGGAGGTCGTGCCGTGAACATCCAAACTCCGCGCGACGCCATTCAAGCCGGGCTCGCACTGGTCACGGAAGACCGCAAGGAATCCGGGCTGGTGCTGTCGCTCAGCGTGCGAGAGAATACCTCGCTCGTCTCGCTGCGCTCTCTATCCTCACGACTTGGCATCCTCGATCACAAGCAAGAGAGTGTCTTGGCACAGCGATATATCGAAGAACTGCGCACCAAAACACCGTCCGCCGAAGTGAACGTCAACAACCTCTCAGGCGGGAATCAGCAGAAAGTCGTGCTCGCCAAGTGGTTGGCGACCAATCCGAAAGTCCTGATCCTCGACGAGCCGACTCGCGGCATCGATGTGGGGGCGAAAGTCGAAATCTACCAACTGATCAATCAACTGACGGCGGCAGGTCACGCAGTGATCATGATCTCGTCGGAACTGCCGGAAGTGCTCGGCATGAGCGATCGAATTTTCGTCATGTCGGAAGGGCGGATCGCAGGAGAGCTCTCCCGCGCCGACGCCACGCAAGAAAGCATTATGAAACTGGCAACCAAGGGGGCATAACTCATGAAAACCGAAGCCGGTCTCCAAGTCGAGCCCCTTCGCGGCGGTCTGAACGGCCGCCAATTGCTCAACCGTTACTCCACACTGATTGCGCTTGCTGTCCTCTTCATCATCGCGAATTTCGTCTCGGAATTTTTCGTTCAACCGCAGAACTTGACCAATATCACGTTGCAGATCGCCGTCAACGGCATCCTCGCAGTCGGGATGACGATGGTCATCTTGACCGGCGGGATCGACCTCGGCGTCGGCTCTGTCGTGGGACTGACGGGGGTCATCCTCGGCATGACCCAAGGCTATGGCGTCGTGCCTGCCATCTTGGCGACGCTGGTCTGTGGCGTGCTCATCGGTCTCTGGAACGCGCTGTTTATCGCCCGTTTCAACATCCCGCCGTTCATCGCCACGCTTGGGATGATGACGATTGCTCGCGGCTTTGCTCTGTATCTCTCAAACGGTGCTGCCGTCGCGCTCGATGAAAACAAGTTCTACGAGCAATTGGGCACGGGATTCCTGCCGATTCACATCTCGGCGGTTGTGCTCGGAGTTTTGTTCCTGTTCGTTGCGTTCATCGGCTTCAAGTCGATGCGTCAGAAGTCTTTTTCGGTGGATTCGGTTATCGCGTTCGTGCTGTCGCTCGCCGGGATCGGCCTGTTTGCTTGGATGTATTTGAGCTACCAAGGCATTCCGTACCTCGTCCTCGTCTTTGCCGTCATCGCGCTTTGGGGCATTTGGGTTCTGACGCAGACGACGTTCGGTCGCTATCTGTACGCAATCGGCGGCAATGCCAAAGCGGCCTACCTCTCGGGAGTCAGCGTCAAGAAAAACCTCGCCAAAGTCTATGTTTCATCTGCGGTTCTGGCTTCCATCGCCGGGATTATCATGACCACTCGTGTCGGTTCGGCCGACCCGAACGGCGGGAACTCGTTTGAACTCGATGCTGTCGCAGCTGCGGTCATCGGCGGAACTTCGCTTGCGGGCGGCTACGGCACAATCGGCGGTGCGATGATCGGCGCGTTCATCATCGGGATCTTGAACAACATCTTGATCCTCGCCAACGTCAACCCGTACTTCCAATTTATCTTCAAAGGATTGATCATCATCGCCGCCGTGTTGCTCGATATGAAAAACAAGCAACAAAAATAACTCTCAACAAGCCCAATGGTTCGTTTTTTATGATATTATTAACGAATAAAATTCAACCAAAGGGAGATGTCAATGAAGCGTCAGGAACGAGTCGACCTCTTGCTCTACAATTGGACAACCGAACAATTCGACCTCGACGCAGTCGGTCCCGCTCACACCCAAGGATTGACAGCAGAAGTGACCGGGGAACAGCTTGGCATCGACCGTAGCAACGCCTCCCGGGATTTGAACGGGCTTGTCTCGCAGAAAAAAGCGATCAAGATCGGTGGGAAACCGGTCTTGTTTTTTTCCTATTCAGGATTGATCGAACGTTTGGGCGAAGGCGCACGCGGGCAACTGGCGCATGAGTACGGCTCGTGGCTCAGTTTTGCTGACATCGTCAGCCGCATGCGCCGTGCCGTTTCGAGAAACGCCGGGCAGACGTTGGTCAACCGTCGCTCGGCGTTTGATTCGTTACAGGGACGGGACGGCTCTCTGAAAAAGCCGATCGAGCTCGCCAAAGCGGCGATCCTCTACCCGCCGGACGGATTGCACACATTGTTGACGGGACCGACGGGTGTTGGCAAGACGCTTTTTGCTGATTGTATGTTTCGGTTTGCGGTGGAGACGGAGCGTTTCCCGGATGGGGCGCCGTTCATCGCCTTCAACTGCGCCGACTACGCGAACAACCCGCAACTCCTGCTCGCCCAACTCTTCGGTGTGGAAAAAGGGGCGTATACGGGCGCGGATCGTGACCGCCCCGGACTGGTCGAGAAAGCGGACGGCGGTGTGTTGTTCCTCGACGAGGTTCATCGACTTCCGCCGGAGGGGCAAGAGATGCTGTTCACTCTGCTGGATCGGGGGATGTTTCGCCGACTCGGAGAAGCGGACACGACGCGCAAAGCGAAGATTCGCTTGGTCGCCGCGACGACGGAGGATGTGCAGTCCTCCCTCTTGATCACGTTCATTCGTCGCATTCCGATGTGGATTGGGATTCCTTCGCTTGAGGAACGGACGCTTGAGGAGCGGTTTGCCTTGATTCACTTCCTGTTTCAAGAGGAGAGTGCGCGAGTGCAACGTCCGTTCTGGATTGCGTCAGATGTGCTGAAAGCGCTGCTTTTGTTCGACTGTCCCGCCAACGTCGGGCAACTCAAGAGCGAGATTCAATTGATCTGTGCGCGGGCGTTTCTCGCCCAGATGCAGGAAGAGAACACCAACTTGCTTAAAGTTTCGTTGGGCAACACATCCGACCATGTGTACCGTGGTTTGTTGAAAGCTTCGGAACGGCGACAAGATCTCGATCGGCTCCTGCAAAACGTCCCCAAGGGCTTGTTGCTCCACGGAACCGAGGGAGAGGGTCCACAACCGGATCACGATGGGGAAAGCGTATACGAGATGTTGGAACAACAAGCGGTCGAACTGCGTCGGCGCGGGCTGAACGAGGACGAGCTCAACCGCGTGCTGTCCGGTGAGATCGACGTGTATTTTCGTCGTTTCCTCCAACGGGTGTCGCGACAGTTCGAATCGCGCCGTCATGACTTGGCGGTCATGGTAGGCGAGGAATTCCTGCAAGTGGTCGAGGAGATGTTCGATCTCGCTTCTCTTCATATGGAGCGTGTGTTTTCGTCACAGACCGTTTTTGGCGCCGCTTTGCACTTGCGAGCGGCGGTTGATCGGTTGGGAGCAGGAGCACCCTTGCAGAGCCCGGGGCTAGCGAATTTGCATGTGGAAGCGCCGGATGAGTACCGGGCGGCGGGGGAGATGGTGGACTTTTTTGCAGAACGGACGGGAATTCGACTGCCGGAGAGTGAAGTCGGTTTCGTCGCGACTTTGCTGGCGTCCGCCGTGGAGACCCCGCAGTTTGCTCGCATCGGCGTCATCGTGGTCGCTCATGGTGCGTCGACGGCATCGTCCTTGTTGGAGACGGCTCAGCAATTGCTCGGCACCGGGCACGGCGTTGCGTACAACGTCCCGTTGGAGATGCCGACACCTGAAGTGACGGAGAGTTTGACGCAGTTGGCTCTGCAAGTGGATGAAGGCAAGGGTGTGTTGCTGTTGGTCGACATGGGCGATCTGCTCGGCGTCGGCGATTGGATTCAGGCGAACACCGATCTTGCTGTGCGAACGGTGCCGGGCGTGACGACCCGATTGGTGATGGATGCTGTCCGTCGGGCGGCGTTTGCACCGGGTACGACGCTTGAATCGTTGCAAAACGGATTGGTGCAGCGCGCGCTTGGGGATGTCACGACTCGCGAGGAGGAGCACAGCGTTCGTCGAGGTGTTCTCCCGGTCGTTTGTGTCACAGGTCAAGGATCGGCGATGCAGTTGAAAGCGATCTTGGAAGAGCGCTTGGTGTTGCCGGAGGATTACGAACTCCAAATCGTGCCGATCTCGATCACTTCTTTAGAAGAAACACCGGAGCGGATGCGTAAACTGGTCGGCGACGGCCCGTTGCTCGCAGTGGCGGGGACCTTGAACCCGAACTTGGAGGGAGTCCCGTTCGTCTCGGCGCAGGAGATTCTCACCGGCGTGGGCCTGCGCCGCATCTCGCATCTGATCGGGTCGACGTTGCAATGGAGAATTGGAGAAGAGCCGCAGACGCCGGTGTGGGAAGCGTTGATTGAGACGTTGCGCCGCACCGTGCGCCGGGTCAATCCGTACTTCCTCGTGCCGGAGATTGTGAAAGCACTCGAAGAACTTGCCCAGATCTGGGGGCGCGAGATCGATGTCGATTTGCAAATTGGCGTGACGATGCATCTCGTCATGGCGATTGAACACCGCATGCAACGCGGCGTATGGCCGACCGAAGAACGGGGCGAACTGCCGCCGCCGATTCAAGGGGGCGATCAGATTCTGCACGCGTTGCAGAGCGTGACCGATGCATTAGGAATTGAAGTTCCGGCTTGTGAGTTGGGACATCTCTGGAGATTGTTGGCGCAAGGGGAGGTAGTACGTGGATGAACAGCATCGTGTTGGTTTGCTCCTTTGGCCTGTCCACGTCGCTTCTGGTGAACTCGATGGAGACGGCCGCCAAGGAAGCGGGTGTACAAGCGCAGATTCGGGCGATTGGCAGCAATGAAGTCCAGGATCACGTGGAGGAGGCGGATGTGTTCTTGATTGCGCCGCAAGTGCGCTATTTGATGAACTCGATCGCCGCTCACGGTCGCCCGGCCGGCGTGATTGAGGGCCGGACCTACGCGCTCGCCGATGGTGCTGGGGCGTTGCGTCAAGCGCTTGCCTTGATGGAGCAGGGAGTCTGACCTCATGAACAAACTCCTGCTTTTCATGGAACGCACGATTTTGCCCGTGACTGCACGGGTCGTGGAGAACCGCTATATGCAGGCGATCCGCAATGCTTTTATTGGAAGCGCGTTGCCGATGATCATCGTCGGCTCGATTTTCTTGATCTTTGCCATTCCTCCACTGCCCGAAGGCATTCAGGACGGCGTGCTGGGGGCAATCAATGCGTGGTTGACCGACGCTCGACCGATGCTGATGGTTCCGTTTCAGCTCACATTCGGTCTCATTGCGTTCTGGGTCTGCTACGGGGTTGCCGAAAGTCTCGCCAAGCACTACAAGATCGACGGCGGGCGAGTGGGGTTGATGGCGATGGCGACACTGTTGGTGTTCTGCCTGCCGGTGGGCGTTCGACAGGAGGGGCATCTCATCGGATTGCACGCGATCCGGCTCGATCAATTTCTCGACAATCTCGGCGCGGTGGGGCTGTTTGTGTCGATGCTGACCGGCATCGGTGTCGCAGAACTCAATCGCTTTCTGCTCCGGCGCGGATTGATCCTCAAGATGCCGCCCGCCGTCCCGCCGAACGTCTCAAAGTCGTTTGAGATGATGATTCCTGCCTTTCTCGCGGTGGGAGGTGCGTTTCTGCTGGAATGGTGGGTGACGACAACGTTTTCGCCGCACCCGCTCGACCCGGCAACGGCCTTGACCTTGCCGCAGGTCGTCATGGCGAAACTGAGCTTCCTCGTGCAAGCCTCAGATACGTTGCCTTCCGCGATCTTGCAGATTTGGCTGATGATGTTGCTCTGGGCGGTCGGAATCCACGGGATGAACGTCGTTTCTTCGGTCGCCTACCCGCTTTGGCAGACCAACCTCAGTGAGAACATCCAAGCGCTGGGAGCAGGGGAGCCGGCGACACACATCGTGTCGGAGCCGTTTTTTCATATGTATGCGCACTTGGGCGGTTCGGGGGCGACGCTTCCGTTGGTGTTCTTTCTGTTACGATCGAAAGTCCAGCAGTTGAAACAGGTCGGGCGAGTGGCGCTGGTGCCGGGGCTGTTCAACATCAACGAGCCTGTCGTGTTCGGCGTACCGATTGCGTTAAACCCCATCCTCGTCCTGCCGCTCTTGTTGGCTCCCACGGTGATCGTGACGGTGAACTTCCTCGCGATGCACACCGGGCTCGTCCCTGTGCCGACCGTACAACCGCCGCTGACGATGCCGGTGTTTCTCGGAGGCTTTCTCGCGGACGGTTCGTGGCGGGGAGCTGTGTTGCAAGGTGTGGACCTCGTGATCGCAGGGCTGATCTACTATCCGTTCTTCAAACTCTATGAAAAAAAGATCTCTCACTTCGCGGACGGCGAATGAGAGACCGTTTTTATTTTGAAATCGCTTTCATTCTTGATCTTTCACTTGTCGAAATTATTTTCTGCCTAGAATCTCTCATTTCGTTGATTTCTGACAATTTGTATGGTAGACTTTCATCATGTCGAAATTGGCCGAATCTGGTAAGCAAACCAGTACGGGGGACTTATTTTCATGGGGTGAACCGCCTGCGGGCGGAAGGGTTACTCTCGACCCGAACCCGTCAACTAACCTCGGAGGCCGCTTGGGGAGGAAATTTCATTTTGAAGCGTATTGTACAAGCTTTGTTTGTTGCTGCCCTCGTCTTTGTTGCGCCGTCTCTGTCTACTGTGCAAGCACATGCAGCTGTTCCGTACGGACAGACCCTCATCACCATTGGATCGACCGGCAATGATGTTACTCAAGTGCAGGCGGACCTCCGACTGCTCGGCTACTTTACATACCCGGAGAACACCGGCTACTACGGTGAGATCACCGCAGACGCCGTTCGCGCGTTCCAACGCGACCACGGAATCGAAGTCAACGGCAAAGTGGGCACGGAAACCGGCCCGGCGATTCAAGCAGCTGCGTCGAAACTCCGCGCTGCGAAAGGCACGACCACAGCAGATCAAGTCATCGACACGGCTGAGAAGTACCTCGGCACCCCGTATGCATGGGGCGGGCGCACTCCGTCCGGCTTTGATTGCTCCGGCTTCGTCGGCTATGTTCTGTCACAGTACGACGTCTCCGCACCGCGCACGGCAGCTGACATGTACGCAAGCGGCTCCGGCGTTGACTCGCTCAAAGCGGGCGATCTCGTGTTCTTCACCACCTACGGCGCTGGTGCGACCCATGTGGGTCTCTACATCGGCAACGACCAGTTCATCTCCGCGACGTCTTCGCACGGTGTGAAGATCGACTCTCTCCACGACAGCTATTGGGGCCCGCGTTACATCGGAGCTCGTTCCTATCTATAAGCGTTTAGAACCGACCGGATCCGAAACGGTCGGTTTTTTTATCGATAAGGATGATAATTTCACAAAGTTGTCGTATAATTCTAATAGTAAAACGGTTTCATATATTCCGTTACTTGAAGGGGGAGCTTCACACCGTGAACAAAAATTTGCTCTCGATCCTGATCTGGACGGTGGTCTCAGTCCTCGGCGGCGTAGCGTTTGCGCTGCTTGCGATCAACAACGGCGAGACGATTTCCGCATCTTGGATCGTCATCGCAGCCGTCTGCACGTATGCCATCGGGTATCGCTTCTACTCGAAATACATGGCGAAAAACGTCTTTGGCCTCGATGACAAGCGGGCAACGCCTGCTGAAATCAACGACGACGGCAAAGACTATGTCCCCACCAACAAGTGGGTGTTGTTCGGTCACCACTTCGCAGCGATTGCAGGTGCCGGTCCGTTGGTCGGTCCGATCCTCGCCGCGCAGATGGGGTACTTGCCCGGCATGATCTGGATTCTCGTCGGCGTCGTGCTCGGCGGTGCCGTCCAAGACTTCGTGATTCTGTTCGGCTCGATGCGCCGCAACGGGAAATCGCTCGGTCAAATTGCCAAAGACGAGATCGGGCCGTTTGGCGGCACACTCGCTTTGGTCGGTGTCTTGGCGATCATGGTCATTTTGATCGCAGTTCTGGCAATGGTCGTCGTCAATGCGATGTTCCATTCTCCGTGGGCTACCTTCACAGTGTTCGCAACGCTTCCGATCGCTCTGTTCATGGGCGTGTACATGCGCTTCATCCGTCCGGGTCGCGTCTTGGAAGGCTCCGTGATCGGGTTCGTTCTGTTGATGCTCGCACTTTATTTCGGCCAAGTTGTGGCTGATTCGTCCATCGCGCACTACTTTGACTATGAGAAAACCACCCTCGCGTGGATGCTCATGGGGTATGGCTTCATCGCTTCCATCTTGCCGGTTTGGCTCTTGCTTGCACCGCGCGACTACTTGTCTTCGTTCTTGAAGATCGGCACCATCGGTTTGCTCGCGATCGGTATCTTGATCGTCCGTCCGGAGATCCACATGCCGAAGATCACGAGCTTCCTCGACGGCTCCGGCCCGGTCTTTGCAGGTCCGTTGTTCCCGTTCCTGTTCATCACGATCGCATGTGGGGCGATTTCCGGTTTCCACGCTCTCGTTTCGTCGGGCACCACGCCGAAAATGGTGCAAAAGGAATCCCACGCACGCTTCATCGGGTACGGCGGTATGCTGATGGAGTCCGGTGTTGCCATCATGGCGTTGATCGCCGCTTGTGCGCTCACGCCGGGCGTCTACTTCGCGATCAACTCTCCGGCAGCCGTGCTTGGCGCTGACGTCAACTCGGCGGTCATCGCCATCCAGAAGCTCGGTTTCACCGTTGACGCCGCGACCCTCACCCAATGGGCGAAGGACGTTGGCGAGAACTCGATTCTCGCTCGTACCGGCGGCGCTCCGGCGCTTGCAGTCGGCATGGCGGCGATCTTCACCAAGTTCCTCGGCGGTTCCGCGATGACCGCGTTCTGGTATCATTTCGCGATTCTGTTTGAAGCGGTGTTCATCTTGACCACGATCGACGCAGGTACCCGGATCGGTCGCTTCATGTTCCAAGACTTGCTTGGCAACATCGTTCCGGCAATGGGCCGCACCGATAATGTGTTCGCGAATATCTTTGCCTCTGCGTTGATTACGGCCGGATGGGGGTACTTCCTCTACGCGGGCGTTATCGATCCGCTCGGCGGGATCAACTCGCTGTGGGCGATGTTCGGGATTTCCAACCAGATGCTTGCGGGGATCGCGCTTACCGTCGGGACTACGTTCCTGCTCAAATCGGGCAAAGTCAAACACGTATGGGTCACCGTCATTCCGCTGATCTGGTTGCTCACCACGACGCTTGCAGCCGGCTGGATGAAGATCTTCTCGCAAGACCTCAAGATCGGCTTCCTCGTCCATGCTGACAAGTACCAAGCATCGCTTGATGCCGGCAAATTGCTGGCACCGGCGAAGACGACCGCTCAGATGAACCAGATCATTTTCAACGACCGTCTCGACGCAGTAGTCTGCGGGATCTTCATGGCGATTGTCGTATTGATCGTGCTCGACGCAGCTCGGGTCTGGATTCAAATTCTCTCCGGCCGCAAGACTCCGCCGCTTTCGGAGACACCGTTTATCCAGTCCACCAACCAAAACTTGAATCTCTAATCTCAAAAGAGGAGGGGTGCGTTATGAAGAACGCCCTCGTCTGGATGAGCAAGGCGCGTTCCTCGGTGAAGACGATTTTCGGGATGCCCGACTATGAAAAGTATCTTGAGCATCACAACGCCACCCATCCCGACCAAGAACCGCTCTCGGAGCGCGACTTTTACTTGCAACGCTTGAAGGAACGCTACGATTCCGGGGAAGTCACCCGCTGTTGTTAGCAAAAAGAAGCTGTGGCCGCTACTCGGTCGCAGCTTTTTTTATGCAAGGAATGTCTCCGGTTCGTTCTTCATACGTTCTACAGCAGGAGTTCGACCCGCCCTCACCGAAACTGTACAAGCACGTTACCCGACTCAAGACGAAGGCAGGTTGAATACATGTCCATCTACCAACGTTTCCTTCGCACGTTAGTTCGCAATTATTTCCTCGGATCAATGGTCGCCGTATTTGGAATCGGCGGTCTCTATATGTTTTCCACCTTGGAATTGCAAGAGAGAGACATGTTGACCATGGTGGTCATCCTCGCGATTTCCCTTGCGTGTATGTTTACGGTGGAGGGATTCTGGTTCCTCCGCCAGATTGCGCCGATTCGCCATGTTTTCCTGCGGCAATCCCGTTCGGTGCAAGATGTCGAGCAGGCGTACCTTCGTTTGCACAGCATGCCGTTGCTCACCGTCAAGCGGACGCTCGGTCCGCATATGCTCGGCTTCACGATCCCGGGAGTTGTCCTCTCGGTGGCTTCCATCTCCTACGGGTGGTTGCATCTGCCGTACCGCATGATCTGGTTGGCGAGTCTGGGCTGTGTGCTCGTCTCGCTGATGCATGCGATGATCGAGTTCTACTTGACGACCGAAGCGATTCGTCCGATGCTCTCCTACTTGCGCACATGGAGTTTGCAGGAGTTCTCGCTCGACCTCTCGCTCAACGGGGAAGTGCTCGTCTCCACCCGCCGCAAGTATACGCTCTCGGCGCTGTTGATCGGGACGATTCCGACGATGTTGTTTGGTCTTGCTACCAACATCCGATTGGCGGAGACGTCGAATCTGTTCGACGGGTACTGGCAATGGGCACTCCTCGTTCTCTTGCTCGGTGTGGCCTTCTCGGGGGCAAGTGCGGTGCTGATGGCACGAGCCGTTCAGCAACCGGTCGAAGAGTTGCAAGAGATGATGCGCCAAGTCCAGCGCGGTCGGTTTACCGTGCAAGCGTCCGACTTGTACTCTGACGAATTCTCACGGCTGATCACCGGCTTCAACCGCATGGTGACCGACTTGCGCATCCGTGACGAACACAATACACAACTGTTGGAGTCCTACTTCGCCACCCTCGCCGCAGCCCTCGACGCTCGTGACCCTTACACAGCAGGTCACTCCATGCGCGTTGCCAAATACTCCGTGCAGATTGGGGGTGCGTACGGCATGATACCGGAACAACTGGATCTGCTGAACAAATCTGCGCTCTTGCACGACATCGGCAAGATCGGCATTCGCGACAATGTCCTGCTCAAAGAGGGCAAGCTCACCGACGAAGAGTTCGCGCAGATCAAACTCCATCCGGTGCTTGGCGAAGCGATTCTCTTGCAGATTCAGCCGGTCGAAGCGATGGCTCCGTTGTTGCCGGGCGTGCGTTCCCACCACGAACGCTATGACGGGCGTGGCTATCCGGATGGTCTCGCAGGCCTTGAGATTCCGCTGTTCGGACGGATCATGGCGGTGGCGGATGCGTTTGACGCGATGACGTCCGACCGCCCGTACCGCAAGGGCATGCCTGTAGAAAAAGCCCTCGCCATCCTCGCAGATGGCAAAGGCACCCAATGGGACCCGGAATTCGCTCAGATGTTCATCGACCTTCAACAGCAACGGGAATCGCAGGAGGACGAAAAAACATCTCTCGGCACAGTTGTCTAAAAAGGGACAAGAAATACCAAGCGATGTCGAAAAGGATTTTTCCACACTTCTGTCTAATAACAATAGTACAACAGTAGATGTATTCGAAAAAACCTCTGTCCTACGCTCGAGCCGGGCACAGAGGTTTTTTCCTTTTTTATTCGGAACTTGTATGATATTCTCAACAAGTGACGGACATACCTAAACATGAGGTGAGACACCATGCGTCGTTTGGTACCCAGCCTCTTCGTGGAATCGGTGTACGAGATCGATCTCGAACAACTGAAAGCACGAGGCGTTCGCGGCATCATCACTGACCTTGACAACACGCTGGTCAGATGGGACGAACCGGATGCGACGCCGAAGATCTTGCAATGGCTCGACCATGTGCGCGATACTTACGGCATCAAAGTCTGCATCGTCTCCAACAACAATCATCAACGGGTGGAGCGCTTCGCAAAGCCCTTGAACATCCCGTGGGTTGCCAAGGCCAAGAAACCGAGCAACACGCCGTTTCACCGCGCTCTTGAAGTGCTTGGCACGAAGCGCGAAGACACGGTGGTCATCGGCGACCAACTGTTTACAGACGTGCTTGGCGGGAACAGAATGGGCATGTACACCATTCTCGTCGTTCCCGTGGGCGAGAAGGAATTTATCGGCACCAAAGTGCTGCGTGCGATGGAGCGCATCGCGTTCTCAATCTTGCGCAGACGCGGAATGATACCTTGGGAGTGAAGAAACCAACATGTCTCAACATGATCATGATCTCGACCTGACTTGCAGTGGTTGCGGCATCGCCATCCAAACGGAGGAGAAGTCTGAACCGGGCTACGCTCCGCTGAACTCTGTCATCGAGCGCGAGAACCCGGTTTGCCAACGCTGCTACCGGATCAAGCATTACAACGAAGTGGCTCCCGTGCCGCTGAACAACGAAGGCTTTCAGAAGATTCTCTCCGACATCGGCCGCCGCAACGCGCTCGTCGTCAAAGTGGTCGACCTGTTCGACTTCGCCGGCTCGTGGGTGAAGGATATCAAAAAATACGTCGGCAAGAACCCGATTCTCCTCGTCGCCAACAAAGCCGACTTGCTCCCGCGCAGCACCAACTGGGAGCGCGTCGAAAACTGGCTGGCTCATGAGGTGAAAAAGCAAGGGGTTGCAGTCGACCAGATCTTCCTCGTCTCGGCAAAGAAACGCATCGAGATCGAGAACGTCAAGACGGCTATCGAAGCCCGCGTCGGCAACCGTGACGTCTATGTCGTCGGGACGGCGAACGTTGGCAAGTCCACGCTGATCAACGGCCTGCTGAACAGTTTCGGAGAGGAAGAGGGGGCCGAACTGACCACCTCGCGCTATCCGGGCACCACGCTGTCTACGATCCGCATCGATCTGCCGGGCCATGGTTCGATCATCGACACGCCGGGGATCATGACGACGCACCGCTTGACCGACCTCGTCTCTCCGAAAGGCTTGCGCGACATCACGCCTGAGGAGTACATCAATCCGAAGACCTTCCAACTCAATGACAACCAAGCGCTGTTCCTCGGCGGACTCGCACGCGTTGACTACGTGGAAGGCCCGAAGCAAGGCTTTACCTTCTACTGTGCAAACCAGTTGAACGTTCACCGCACGAAGTTGGAGAACGCAGACGAGTTGTACGAGAAACATCTCGGCACGTTGTTGACGCCGCCGTATGAGGGCGAAGAAATCAACCCGGTGCTCACAAACTGGGTGACGCATTCCTTCACGCTCAAATCCGGCCATCCGCAAGACATCGTGATCTCCGGCATCGGCTGGGTCACTCTGCGCGGTCAGCACTATACGACGGTCAAAGTTCATGCGCCCAAGGGCGTCGACGTACATACCCGCCGCGCGCTCATCTAGTCGAAAACCCTGTCATATTCAAACCCTGTCCTCCCATAATCTAGGGTACACGCGTTTTTCGACAGTTCGACAACATGGGGGGAGTTTGGGCGCATGACAGGGACAGAACGACGGTTGACCGTGGAGCGAATGGTGCAAGACCTTCCCGGTCGCGGTGAAGTGCTGCGGCTTGACGATTTGATTCACTCCTTGCACCAAGGTGTGCAAGTGGTTCGAAACGAACAACCGGAATTGCGTGACTACCACCTGTACGATTTGCAGTTTTCCTTCGTCGAACAGGGATTGCGTTTGCAGATCGAGTTCCGCAAGTGATGTTTTGGCAAAAGAGGATCTGCAACGCCTAGGCGTGGCAGATCCTTTTTTTGTTGAGAGGGTCGGGCGACATAATGGTAAAATCATGCTAGACTGAGGGAAAGGAGGGATTGGATATGGCTGATAGCCCTACACGGCTGACCGGGCTGTTTGGACATCCGGTTGCGCATTCCAAGTCGCCGCAGATGCACAATGCGGCGTTTGCCCATCTCGGACTCCAGTATGTCTACCTCGCATTCGATGTGTTGCCGGAACAGATTGGAGCGGCCGTCCGTTCGATTTCGGCCCTCG
Source organism: Tumebacillus amylolyticus (assembly GCF_016722965.1). Classification (NCBI taxonomy): domain Bacteria; kingdom Bacillati; phylum Bacillota; class Bacilli; order Caryophanales; family Alicyclobacillaceae; genus Tumebacillus; species Tumebacillus amylolyticus. The sequence continues at coordinate 360,207 of NZ_JAEQNB010000003.1, read as the reverse complement.
GACTTCGCGGTGTGAACGTCACGATCCCGCACAAAGTCGCCGTGATCCCTTATCTCGACGAGCTGAGCATCGCCGCACAGCGGATCGGGGCGGTGAACACCATCGTCAACGAGGACGGCCGTCTGATCGGGCACAACACGGACGGGATCGGCTATCTCGCAGCCTTGCGGGAAGAGACCGGGTTTCAAGCAGCAGGACGCCGCGTGCTCTTGATCGGAGCCGGTGGAGCGGCACGCGCTGTGGCGACCCAACTCGCACTTGACGGTGCAGAGCAAGTCACCCTCGCCGTGCGCAACGTGGCCAAAGCGGCGGAGTTACTCTCGTCGCTCTCCGACATCACCCGAGCAGACGCAGTGACACTCGAGGACATCAGCGCACAAGTCGCTGAGTACGATCTCGTGGTGAACACAACGCCCGTCGGCATGCATCCACATGTGGAGGAGATGCCGCTCGATCCGACCCTGTTACGACCGGGGCAATGGGTGAGCGATCTCATCTACAACCCGCGCCAAACGCGCTTTTTGCAAGAGGCTCAAGCACTTGGTTGCCTCGTCAGCGGGGGGCTTGGCATGTTCATTCACCAAGGGGCGGAAGCGTTCCGACTTTGGACGGGAGTGAGCGCGCCGACGGATGTGATGCGGAAAACGGTGGAATCCTGTCTGTAGACTGTGCTATACTTTCAATTTGGACAAGCTTGGAATAGCTCACAGACGTAAAGGAGTTCATCGCATATGTTAACAGGCAAGCAAAAGCGTCACCTGCGCTCTCTGGCGCACCACGTTACCCCCGTCACCCAAGTGGGCAAAGGCGGAGTATCGGCCAACATGATCGAACAGCTCAACTTGGCCTTGGAATCCAAGGAGCTGATCAAAGTTTCGATCCTGCAAAACTGTGAAGAAGACAAAGACGTTGTCGCCAAGCAGCTCGCGGAAGGCACGGGAGCTGAATTGGTTCAACTGATCGGCAAGCAGGTCGTGTTGTACAAAGAATCGACCGAGAACAAACAAATCGAACTTCCGTAGACCTTGTGTGCAGGAGGTGGTCCTATGCGGCTAGGCATTTTCGGAGGGACGTTCGACCCGATCCACATCGGACACCTGGTCGTGGCCCAAGTGGCCATGGAAGAGGCGGGGTTGGACCGCGTTGTGTTCGTCCCGGCGGGAGTGAATCCGCTCAAAGTCGGACGGCAGATCACGGAGGGGCACCATCGACTTCAGATGGTCAAACTGGCGATTGCCGACAACCCGAAGTTCGCGGTCTCCTCCTGGGAGTTGGACCGGTCGGGTCCGTCCTTTACCGTGGACTTGATGAGTCACATCCGCGCTCAGCATCCTAACGATGAGTTGTTTCTGATCATCGGAGCGGACAATCTCCGGCTGTTGCCGAAGTGGAAATCTGTGGAGGGGATCTTGGAACAAGCCACGATCCTCGCCCTGAACCGACCGGGCGAAGACCTCAAGTCGAGCTGTCAGATGGTGCTTGCGCTCTACCCGCATATCAACGAATGCGTCCGAATCGTGGACATGCCCGGCTTGGACATCTCCTCGACGTGGTTGCGTGACAGATTGTGTAAGAATCTGTCTGTCAAGCATCTCCTTCCCGCCGAGGTCATACGGTATAGTGAGGAGAACAAGTTATATGACTATTCCGTTGGTCAGTGAATCGAGAGTGAAAGAAAAGGTCCGCTCTGCATTGAGCGACGCACGCTTCCAACACGTCTCCGGCGTCGTTGAGGCGGCAGACATGCTTGCCAAGCGCTATGGCGCCGACGCGTTCAAAGCACGTCTCGCCGCTTGGACGCATGACTACGCCCGCGAATGGCTGGTAGAGCAGTGGTACGAAGTCGGTCGGGAGCGCGGTGTGGATGAAGCGTTCTTCGAAGTGGCAGAGACCTTGCACGGTCCGATCGTCGCCACGATGCTGCGTGAGGAATTCAATATCTACGACGAAGAGATCGCCGATGCGGTTCGCTACCACACGACGGGCCGCGTCGAGATGACCTTGCTTGACAAAGTGGTCTGCTTGGCCGATTACATCGAAGCCGGCCGACACTTCCCGGGCGTTGAAGAACTTCGAACGCTCGCCGAGAATGACCTGGATGAGGCGTTGGCGACCGCGTTTGACGGAACCATCCGCCATCTTTTGGATCTGCACAAGCCCGTTTTTCCCTTGACCTTGTTGGCTCGCAATGATTTGTGGCAAAAAATCAAGGACAAGCGGAAACTTTAATACCCGTTGTCGAATACTATGGTAGCAGGTGTACCCCACCCCTAGTCTAGGAGGCATGTCAATGAGAGAACGAGTTTTGGAATTGGCGCGATTTGCGGCTGACGCTGCCGCAGATAAGAAGGCGAACGACGTGGTGATTTTGGACATCGCAAATTTGTCCGTGCTCGCCGATTATTTCATCATCTGCAGCGGAAATTCCAACACTCAAGTTCAAGCCATCGCCAATGGCGTCGTGGAGAAAATGGAAAAACGCGGCGTTCAAAAAAAGGCGATGGAAGGGTACGACGAAGCTCGCTGGATTCTCGTTGATTTTGGCGACGTCGTGGTTCACGTCTTCCGTGCGGAAGAACGTGAATTCTACAACCTTGAACGTGTTTGGGGCGACGCGCCTCAATTGAGCGTAGTGTGACTTGGAAGAACCGAGATTCGCATAATTGAATAAGAGAGGTCTTACACTGTGACAGCTTATGGAGAGTTTGCCGAGTTTTACGATCAGCTCATGCAGGATGCTCCGTACGAACGGTGGATGACCTTTTTGGAACAGGCGATGGCGCGGTATGATTTGGGACCGCGCCATATTGCCGATTTGGGCTGTGGCACAGGCAAACTGACCCACGAATTGTTCCAGAGAGGCTACACCGTTACCGGCGTCGATCTGTCCGAAGAGATGCTGATGATCGCCCAGAGCAAAGTGGAGCGCCCGTCGCCGAAATTGCGCTTTCTCTGCCAAGACTTGCGGGAGCTGAAGCTGCCGGAGAGAGTCGATCTCGCCGTTTCGTTTTGCGACTCGCTCAACTACATCTTGGAGAGGGAAGACCTGCGGGAGACGTTCGCACGCGTACGGCAAAACTTGAAGCCGGACGGGTGTTTTTTATTTGACGTACATAGCGTGTACAAGTTGCGCGAGAAGTTGGGAAACAACGTGTTTTACGAGGACAACGACGAAGTGACCTACCTGTGGCAAAGTCGGTATGACGAGGAGAAACAGCTCGTGGAATACGACATCACGTTTTTTGCCTTGGAAGATGAGGAAGAGGAACTGTACCGCCGGTTTCATGAGTTTCATGTACAACGAGCCTACGACGTGGACGTTTTGCGAGGCATGTTGAGAGATGTTGGATTCACAACGGTAGAAGTATATGCAGACTTTGCTTGGGACGTGCCGACAAATTCATCGGAACGGCTCTTTTTTGTAGCGAGATAGGCGGCTGTCACATATCCTGTGGGTACTCCAACCGCAGGAGGGTGGATGGGCGCTCATGTATATACATCTAGTCAAAAAAGGCGAGAACTTGCAAGGAATCGCCCGCGCCGTCGGCGTAGAGGCCGACCAGATTGCACAAGTGAACGGTTTGGAGACCGACGTGCTCTTGCCGGGCACTACGCTCCTGGTCCCCACGCAGGTGCCGACTCTTTTGGAAACCTATACGATCAAGGAACGAGACACCCTGCGCAAGATCGCCAACCAGTTTCACATCCCGGAAAAAATTCTCCTCGCCGCCAATCAGACTTTAGCGCGCGAGTCCCTTCCGGTCGGGCGGGTGTTGACGATTCCGCTCCCGGTGTTGCAGAAAAAGCAAATCGAAGTCAATCTGCGGCTCGAAGTCCAAGGCGAGTACGAAGAACTCGCCACCCTCGACGATGCCGTGGATCATATCTCAAGCTTGAGCATTGCGGCAGCTTTGGCGGCGGAGGACGGGACGCTTCGCATGCCGCCGCTGTACGAAAGCCGCAAAACTGCTGTGCAAGGTTCTGAGCCTGCGTTCTCCGCTCAGGAGTCCGCTCCTGCGCGGCCGGTACGGCTGATGCTCTTAGTTGCACCGGAGGACGAGACAGCGGCGGAGCGGATCGTGACGTACGGACCGAGCCGACAGGAGTTTTTTCAACAATTGCGACCTTGGATTGCCCAAGATGAGTTTGCGGGCATTCATTTGGAATTCACAAACTTGCCGGTATCGGCGAGGTCGGCATTTACCCGGTTCGTTCGCGAGTTGGCGTTGCGCGTTCACCAGAAACGGGGCAAGCTCTACATCGCCGTCCCCCCGCATGACAACGAAGAGCGGGCCTATGACATCGGGCTGTTGCAAACCTTCGCCGATCGCATCGTTTGGAACGCGGAGGAGGCGTACGGGCGCGTTGACGGCCCTCCGATGGCGCTCACACCGCTTCATCTCGTTCGTCGCTCACTTGGCTATGCGCTGACGTTCATTCCCCGTGAGAAGCTCTTGCTCGGCCTCCCGTTCTACGGATTCGACTGGCCGATGCCTTACAAAAGCGACAAACTCGCATCTCTTGTGCTGTTCGGACCGGAAGTCGACCCTGACGTCGTCACAGAACTTCCGCAGCAGATCCATTGGGACGACCGTGCCGTGACGCCGATGTACACGTATCGCGCCGAAGACGGGCAACTGCGCCAAGTCTGGTACGAAGACCAACGCAGCATCGCCGCCAAACTCTGTCTCGTCCATGATCTCGGCCTCGCCGGTGTGTCTGTGCAAGTGCAAGGGATCGCCATGCCGGGGTACTGGCCGCTTTTGAGCGACACCTTTGATATACAGTCAGGTGACTGAACGTTCGTTAGGCGAAATACTGAGGGTCTGCCAGACACCCTCAGTTTTTTCTATGTAAATGGGGAATTTTCGGCTTTTCCGAGGCTGTAACAAATTCGACACAACCCACACATGTTCGGTACGCTGATTACACAAGTCTAGAAAAAGAGAGGGACCAGACATGTACATGGATCGGATTCGTTTGAAATCATTGATTGGTAAAATTGTATCGGCCGAAGAAGCGGCCACTCATATAAAAGACGGCATGACCGTCGGCATCAGTGGTTTCACTCGCGCCGGCGACGCCAAAGTGGTGCCGCTCGCGCTCGCCCGTCGTGCGCAAGAAGAAGCAAAGCCGTTAAAAATCAACCTCTGGACCGGCGCATCTGTCGGCGATGAAGTGGACCGCATCCTCACCGAAGCAAACGTTCTGGCACGTCGTCTGCCGTTCCAAGCGGAGCCTGTGTTGCGCAAAGCCATCAACGGCGGTGAAGTCATGTTCATCGACCAACACTTGAGCCAAACTGTCGAGATGGTTCGCTCGAACCAGATGGGCAACATCGACGTCGCGATCGTGGAAGCGGTTGCAATTACGGAGGACGGTGGAATCGTCCCGACGACATCCGTTGGCAACAGCGGGACATTCGCCATCCTCGCTGACAAGATCATCATCGAACTCAACCTCGCGCAGCCAATTGAGCTGGAAGGCATGCACGACATCTACATCCCGACCCGCCGCCCGTATCGCGAGCCCGTGCCGGTCCTGCGCACGAATGACCGTGTCGGTCTGCCTTACATTCCGATCGACCCGTCCAAGATCGCGGCGATCGTCATTACGGAAAAAGCGGACAACACCTCGAACGTCGTCCCGCCGGATGCCGAAACGCAGCAGATGGCCGACCACATCGTTGATTTTTTTAAACACGAAATGAAACAGGGACGTCTGACCGAAAAACTGATGCCGCTGCAATCGGGCATCGGCTCCGTGGCAAACGCCGTGATGCACGGCTTGCTGAAATCGCCGTTCCAGGACCTCACGATGTATTCGGAAGTCCTCCAAGACTCCGTGTTCGACTTGCTTGACGACGGCAAGATGGTGTTTGCGTCCGGCTCTTCGATCACGCTGTCGCCCGCCAAAGCGCAAGAGTTCTTCCGCAACATCCACAAGTACAAAGACAAACTGCTCCTGCGTCCGCAAGAGATTTCCAACCATCCGGAAGTGATCCGTCGACTCGGTTTGATCGCAATCAACACGGCGCTTGAAGCGGACATTTACGGCAACGTGAACTCCACGCACGTCATGGGGACGCACATGATGAACGGAATCGGCGGCTCGGGCGACTTTGCCCGCAATTCCTACATGTCGATCTTCGTCACCAAGTCGCTGGCGAAGGGCGGCAACGTCTCTTCAATCGTCCCGATGGTCACCCACGTTGACCATACGGAGCATGATGTGGACATCCTCGTCACCGAAGTCGGACTCGCCGATCTGCGCGGATTGGCGCCCCGTGAACGCGCCAACGTGATCATCAACAACTGCGTACACCCGAGCTATCGGGAGTTGGCGCTTGATTACTTCAAGGAAGCCTGCGCCCGTGGCGGTCAAACTCCGCACGTTTTGGAGAAAGCCTACTCGTGGCACCAGAACTTCAAAGAACACGGTTCGATGAAAGGGGCACCTGTCACCTTATAGGCGACAAGTGTCTCCTGAAATAATACAAAGAAAAAGTTCGTCCGCGTTGACAAAACAAAATTTTTTTGCGTATACTACTAACAAATGATCCTGACAGTTTATGTCGAAAACAGCTGTGAAGAGGAACAGTACTTTGTGAATTCCTTTCAGAGAGTCGGCGGATGGTGCGAGCCGATAGGAATGAAGCGAACGAACTCGCCTCCGAGCTGCAGCAGGGAACGGCGTACCCGCCGCGTACTTGATGCCGGAATCGTCTCCGTTACAGGACGTCAATGAGGGCGACATGCAACTTTTTGTCGCCGAAGTAGGGTGGTACCACGGGAAGATAACCTAACCTCTCGTCCCTAGCGCAACAGACGCTGGGGGTGGGAGGTTTTTTACATGTGTCTACACCCCGCAGCAGGAACTTACACAGGAGGAGGAACTCTCCATGACCGAACATCGCTATGTCCCGTCTGACGTCGAAACCAAATGGCAACAGAAATGGGAAGAGTCGAACGCCCACGATACGACGCACGACTCCACCAAACCTTACTACTATTGCTTAGAACAATTCCCGTATCCCTCCGGTCGCCTGCATATGGGCCATGTCCGGGTCTACTCCATCGGGGATGTCGTCGCTCGCTTCAAGAAGATGCACGGCCACAACGTCCTGCATCCGATGGGCTGGGATGCATTCGGGATGCCGGCTGAGAACTTTGCGATCCAGCATGGCGTGCATCCGAACGTCTCCACCTATGACAACATCGCGTTCATGCGCGGCCAACAGAAACAACTGGGCCTGTCCTACGACTGGTCCCGTGAACTGGCGACTTGCTCGCCGGATTACTACAAATGGACGCAGTGGATCTTCCAACTGTTCTACGAGAAGGGCCTGGCTTATAAGAAAAAAGCGGCCGTCAACTGGTGCCCGGAATGCTCCACGGTACTGGCGAACGAGCAAGTCATCGACGGCGCTTGCTGGCGTTGTGACAGCGAAGTGGTCAAGAAGGACCTCGAACAATGGTTCTTCAAGATTACCGAGTACGCGGAGCGCCTGCTGGACGATCTGGAACAGCTGCAAGGAGGCTGGCCGGAGCGCGTCATCACCATGCAGCGCAACTGGATCGGCAAGAGCACGGGCGCCGAGATCACGTACCAAATCGACGGCCGTGACGACACGCTGACCGTCTTCACCACCCGTCCGGACACGGTGTACGGCGTCTCGTACGTTGTATTGGCCCCGGAAAACGAACTGGTGCAGAAGCTGATCGAGGGTTACGAACAAGGGGCGGAGGTACAAGCCTTCATCAACCAAGTTCGCAAAGCGTCCGATATCGAGCGCACCTCGACCGATGCGGAGAAAGTCGGGATCTTCACCGGCGCCCATGCGGTACACCCGCTGACCGGCGAGAAACTGCCGATCTGGATTGCCAACTACGTCCTGCCTGACTATGGTACCGGCTGCGTCATGGGCGTTCCGGCGCACGACGAGCGCGACTTCGAGTTTGCAAGCAAATACTCGCTGCCGATCATCCCGGTCATCGATCCGGGTCATCAGGAAGCGCTGACCGCCGCATTCACCGAAGACGGAGTGCTGATCAACTCCGCTGAGTTCAACGGCATGCCGAACAGCGAAGCGTTGGTCAAAATCACCGAACTCTTGGAGCAAAAAGGCATCGGGAAAGCGACGACGTCGTTCCGTCTGCGCGACTGGCTGATCTCGCGTCAACGCTACTGGGGAGCTCCGATTCCGATGATCAACTGCCCGTCTTGCGGCACCGTTGCAGTTCCCAAGGACCAACTGCCGGTTCTGTTGCCGGAACACGTTGACTTCGGCGTCAAGGGCAAGTCGCCGCTGGAAACCAACGACGAGTTTGTTCACACCACCTGCCCGTCTTGCGGCGGTGCGGCTCGCCGTGAGACCGACACCATGGATACATTTATCGACTCTTCTTGGTACTACCTGCGTTACACCGGCAAGGGCGACGGCACACTGCCGTTCGACACGGAAGCTGCCAACAACTGGCTGCCGGTTGACAAATACGTCGGCGGCATCGAGCACGCCATCCTGCATCTGCTGTACTCTCGCTTCTTCACCAAAGTCCTGCACGACGCAGGTCTGGTCAACTTCGTGGAGCCGTTCGAGAGCCTGCTGACCCAAGGCATGGTCGTCCTGAACGGGGCGAAGATGTCGAAGTCCAAAGGCAACGTCGTCTCGCCGGAAGACATCATCAACAAGTACGGGGCCGACACCGCCCGCGTGTTCATCCTGTTCGCAGCTCCGCCGGATCGCGACCTGGAATGGAGCGACCAAGGCGTCGAGGGCGCACACCGCTTCTTGAACCGCGTCTGGCGCATGGTCGACAACCACATTCCGATCCTGCGCAAGAAAAACCTCGCTGCAGACGCATCGGGTGAAGCGGCAAAGAAACTGCGCATGACCACGCACGCCACGATCAAGAAAGTCACCGAGGACATCGGCAGCCGCTACCAGTTCAACACCGCGATCTCGGCGATCATGGAACTGGTCAACGCGATCTATGCGTATCCGGAAGGTGCAGACGCAGGCACCAAGGCCGAAGCGATTCGCACGGCAGTGATCCTGTTGCACCCGGCGGCTCCGCACGTCACCTCCGAACTGTGGGAGATGATGGGCGAAACGTCGAAACTGTACGCGCTGGAATGGCCGTCCTACGACGAGTCTGCACTGGTGCTCGATGAAGTCGAGTACGTCGTTCAGATCAACGGCAAAGTGCGCGAGCGTCTGGTGTTCCCGAAAGATGCGACCAAGGAAGAAATCGAGTCGCAAGCGATCGCCTCTGACAAAGTTCAAGATCTGCTCGAAGGCAAGTCGATCAAAAAAGTGATCGTCGTGCCGGGCAAACTGGTGAATTTGGTCATTGGCTAAGTCTTAAATGTTTGGGTAAATTTGCAAATCCTGCAGAGGCCCGTTCTCTGCAGGATTTTTGTGTTTTGTGTAGAAAACGTAATGGTACGGGATTTCAAAGTAGGAGGAACACAGAGATGAGTGAAGCAACGACTACGTATTACGTAAAACAAGTCTGGCGGCAAAAAGGGGACGCACGCTTTGATCACATCCCGTTCAAGGAAGAGAACAAAGCGACGGAACTGAGCCAGACGACTCGTCCTGTTCTTGTCTTGGAAACCAAATCGAACGGCGGTAGCGGTACTGTCTTCGCGATTGGGCGCATCACCAGCGCTGAAGTCGTGGAGAACGCGATTGAATATTCGAACGGTGAATTTACCTACCATGTGCCGTTTGCATATGACATGATTTTGGAAGACAAAAAGAACGGGATCACCCGTGAAGAACTGCAAGAACTCACCGGGCAGAAGTTCGCCCCGCAAGTCAAGGGCGGCCTCTATGAGATTACGGAGGAACACTACAACCTGGTAGCAGCACTTCTTCAAGAACGCGCCTCCTCCACCCCGCAAACAGCGGAACCGAAAGCTCCGGCCAAAGCAAAAGTCAAAGCTGAAACGAAATCCGCAGCACCGAAAGTCGTCACGAAGCCGGCGACCGGCACCACTCTGGCAGATTCTCTGCTCGAAGCCAAGGGCAAGCTCGAGGGGGAATCACACCTGCGCGTGTTGATCGAAGACGGCAACGTCAGCTACTACCCGGCGATCCTCCTCGCGGAAACCGATCTGGTCTCCCTCCAAGAGACGATCACCACGTACATCCAATCCGGCGGCGAAGCATCTGTAGAGGCAGCAGCTCGTGAAGCGGCAGCAGCAGGTGCCAACGGACAACGCTATGCGAACGTCATCGGCCTCGTCGAGCGCCTCGTTCGCGAAGGCAAGTACGATTCCGTTCAATCTCCGACTTTGCAAAAAACCTTCTACCGTGGCACCGAGAACCTTCCGCACCCGTACGAAGCGATCGAACTGCAAGGGACCTACGGCCACCACATTCTCGGCCTCAATGGGACTCTCTACACTGTCGAAGGCAAGCGCGTACAGCATTTCTTGGGACTTTAATCATACGTCAATGGAATCCATTCTATAAAAACATTAACATCCTGTACTTTTGTACAGGGTGTTTTTGATATTCGACAGAGTACGACACGAGGGTCGCGGGTATACTGGTGGAAAGAGAAGCGTGAAAGAGGTCGGGAGGTTGGGAGTTTGTCCTACACGTGGGTCAACTGGATGGTTGTAAGCATCGCTGTACTGGTGACCGTGTTCGGACCAAAGCGTTTGCCCGCACATGAGAATTTTTTTCTCTGGGCGATTACAGCGGCGTTTGCAGAAGCGTTCGATTATTTGGTTGCCGGTACGTTTAATCAGTATGATTACGGCCCTACGCCGGAGATCGACATCTCGGATGTCGCACAAGTTGTCCTCGTGAATCCCTGTCTCGGATTGATGCTTCTCAACTTCTGGCCGGAGCGAAAAGCATTTCCCCTCAAACTCCTCTACTGGGGGATTTGGATTGGTGGCTTGATTTTGATGGAGTTGCTTTGGTTGCGCGTGGGTCTCATCCGTTACAACGATTGGAGCATCTGGAAGTCGATGATGTGCTACCCGTTGCTCTTCGTCGTACTTCGCTTGTCCCAGTTGGCGTACAGAAGGTCGCTCCCCAAATAAAAAAGCTGCAATCCTCAGTTGAGGACTGCAGCTTTTTTTCTATCGTGTGCGGTTCTTGTCTTCGTGACGTTCGATCGCGAGGTGGATCAAGGTTTCAATCAGTTTGTCATACGGCAAACCGGTTGCTTCCCACATCTTCGGGTACATGCTGTACTTCGTGAAGCCGGGGAACGTGTTGATCTCGTTGATCAAAAACTTGCCGGTCTTGCGGCAGAGGAAGAAGTCGGCACGGGACAGCCCAGAGCCGTCAATCGCTTGGAACGCACGAACTGCCAACGCGCGGACTTCCTCCGCTTGCTCCGGCGTCAATTCCGCCGGAATCACCATCGTAGACTCGCCGCTGAGGTACTTGGCGTCGTAGTCGTAGAATTCATCGTTGGACGAGATAATTTCACCGGGCACGGAAGCTTTCGGGTCTTCGTTGCCCAGCACCGCAATTTCGATCTCGCGGCCGTCAACCGCTTCTTCGACGATGATCTTGCGGTCGTATTTCGCGGCGGTGCGTAGCGCGGTGAGCAACGTGTCAAAGTCTTTGGCTTTGGTGATCCCGACACTGGAGCCGAGGTTGGCGGGCTTTACAAAGCACGGGTAGCCGAGGCTTGCGGCGACTTCCTCCGCGACGACTTCCGGTTCGCGCTCAAAGCGGGAACGCAGGATGACTTCGTAGCGGCATTGGTCAAGTCCGGCTTGTGCGAAAACTTTTTTCATCATGGCTTTATCCATGCCGACGGCGGAGGCGAGAACACCAGCTCCGACATACGGGATGTTCATCAGTTCAAACAGCCCTTGGACCGTGCCGTCCTCGCCGAACGGGCCGTGCAAGATCGGAAGCACGACGTCGATCGCTTCGGCTGCTTGCGACGGCAAGACATCGCCTTGGGCAATCGGAAGCAGGTTTTCGGTGTCTGTGATGGTTTCCGTATGGCCAGATGCAAGCAACGCTTGCGGGATCGGTGCCCCGAGGGCATTGTATGCACCCAGACCTGCGTGCCAGGTGCCTTGCTTATCGATTCCGATGGGGAACACTTCAAACAGATCTTGGTTCAAATTCTCGATGACCGACTGGGCGGAATTGATGGAGACTTCGTGTTCGCCGGACTTGCCGCCGAAGACGATGCCGACTCTAATTTTGCGAGTCATCCGCTCACTCCTCTCTTGGCTGAAAAAAAGCCCCGGTTGCCGGAGCTCATCACTTTCGTTCGTCTTCCGTTTCCTTCAACGTCTGAAGCTCTGTGCAAAAGTCGTTAAACTCCTGCAAGCAGTGGGAATTCTGGTCGAAAAACAACACGAGGTTGTTCAATGCGCTCATGGTCGCAGGGGAAACGTGGTGTTCGATTCCTTCGACGTCCTTCTGAATCGTCTCTTCCCGGATGCCGAGCATCCGCAGGAATTCTTCCAACCTCTTGTGGCGTTGCTTCATGAGTTTGCCAAGCTGTTCGCCTTTCGGGGTCAGGACGATACCGCGGTACTTTTCGTAGGTGACCAGCTGTTTTTCGTCCAGCTTCTGAATCATCTTGGTCACAGAGGACGGTTGCACTGAAAGCGAGGAGGCGATGTCGGAAACACGGGCGTACCCTTTTTCCTTCATCAGTTCGTAGATCTTCTCCAAGTAATCCTCCATGCTGGATGTGAGCATTCCCAATCCTCTCTCTCCTCGGAAGTATCCATGACTCCATTCGTCCGTACAATTTTACCCGAATCGTCAGCATCGTGCAAACAAAGGATAGTCAACGATTACCAAGAAAATTGGCCGCCAAACGTCTGGTACAGCAATAACAGGTTCAGGAGCACGATGATCACGGTAGACAGGATCGCCAGCGTAAATTCAAAAGGTCGGCTGGAGAAGTTGCCCATGACTTTGCGGCTTTTGACGAGGAACAGCAAGGGAATGATCGTCAGCGGCAGTTGTAGGGAGAGCACGACTTGCGAGAAGATCAGCAGTTTGAAGGAGTCAAACCCCACCGCGATGACGGCCATCGCCGGAAGGGATGTGAGCAGCAGGGCCGTGCGCCACACTTTGCTCTTGGTGTCGCTTGGTTTGCCTAAGTAGCCGGTTACGACGTGTGCCTGTGCCATCGACGACGTAACGGACGATCCCAGACCGGAGCAGAGGAGAGCTACGCCAAACAGAATCGACGCGAGATGTCCGGCGAGAGGTTGTAACGTTGCGGCCGCCTGTTCGATGCTGGTCACCTCCATGCCATAACGGAAGAACACAGCGGCCGCGACGACGATCATCGCAGAGTTCACCAACCATCCGGTGCCCATCGCGAGCAACGTGTCGACGAATTGGTAGCGGATCATACGTCTTTTTTCAAGTTCGGTGAACGTGAAGGAGTTTCGTTCTTGGATGACGTTCGAATGCAAGTAGAGGTTGTGTGGCATAATCACCGCGCCGAGCATGCCCATCGCGACGTAGATCGAGCTGGAGTCGATGTGCGGCATCACCATCGCAGGGAACGCCGTGCCCCAATCGGGGTGCACGATGAACATTTCGATGACGTAGATGATCCCGATGACGGCTAGGAACCCGATCAGCACGGTCTCGATGCGTCTGTATTGCGGGAACCAGACGGTGATCAGAACGAAGCCCAAGGTCAAGATCGCACCCAGCCAAATGGGAATTCCGAAGAGAATTTGCAAACCGAGTGCCGCTCCGAGATATTCGGCGATGGAAGTCGCGATGCAGGCGATGATGATCGAGACGCCAAGCAGCCACGCCAGCGGTCGGGGGCAGTGGGCGCGGACATTTTCCGCGAGTGACTTTCCGGTGACGATGCCTAAGCGCACCGACATGTTTTGCAAGAGGATGAGAATGAGTGTGCTGAGGGTGATGACCCAAAGCAAACTGTATCCAAATGACGAACCGCCGGCGAGATTGGTGGCCCAGTTGCCGGGGTCGATGAATCCGAGCGTGATCAGGAAACCAGGTCCCAGAAAGGCGAGTAGACCCTTGCGTTTGTCTCCCGAGGGCACCGCTCCTGTGTTGGATTCGAGGTTTGAGGATGACACCCTGTTGGCCTCCTTTCGACGTGACGATTGTGCTCCGCGGTAGTCTTACTCTATGTGCGGGTGCCCAGAAAGGTGAGTGGGGTCGAAGGGAGGGACGGGTGGTTTTTTGCCGGTGTTGTTAGTGATGGTCGTCCCACGGGAGATAGCCTTTTTTCTTGAGCCACCTGTAGAGGATGCGTTCGAAGAAACGGTTGACCTTGGTCGGCCAGCCTTCCTTGCCTTTTAAGGGATCAACCCAGATTGTGTACATGCCGGATTTGTTGCCGCCGTAGATGTCGGTGAGCAGTTGGTCGCCGATGACGACCGTGTTGCGCGTGGTGGTATGCAAGAGGCGCAGAGCGCGGTGAAACGGGTCGCCCCAAGGTTTTCGCGCTTCATAGACGAACGGGATGCCGAGCGGTCGGGCGAATTCGGAGACGCGGATCTTGCGGTTGTTGGAGACGATGACGACTTTCAGACCTTCTTGACGCAGAGTTTGAATCCATTGCATGAGCCGTTCGGTGGCATGGGGGGAGTCTTGCTCGATCAAGGTGTTGTCGAGGTTGGTGATGATTCCTTGAATGCCGCGTTCGCGGAGTGTTTTGAAGTCGATGTCAAAAATCGTGTGCAGATGCAGGCTGGGTACGAAGCGTTCGAGAATCATGGCACGAAATCCCCCTATCCCGTAAAAGTGTTAGGTATAGCGTTCACGGGACGACAGAGGGGGATACAGGGGAAAAGAAGGAAACGGATGGGCACCGTTGAAATGGTTCTCAAAGGAGGGATGAATATGAAAAAAGAACGCTTCTTGCTGCTCGCCGTGCTCGCCGGGGTGTTGATGGCCGGCAGCGTGTATCTGTATGGAGGCAAGCCCAAGGCGCAGGAGGCAACTGTGCCGATCGCCGAAGCGACCTCGAAGGAACAAGTCCCCGCTCAGCAACAAGCAGGGCAATCGGTTCGGGTTGATGTCAAGGGCGAAGTGAACACGCCGGGCGTGTATCAACTTCCGGCAGACTCGCGGACGATCGACGCTGTGCAAGCGGCCGGTGGTGCCAAGTCGGATGGAGATCTGGCCAAGTTGAACATGGCAGCACCGCTCAAGGACGGGACGGAAGTGGTCGTGCCGAAGATGGGGGCGCAAGAGGGGAAAAAGGACTCTACCACGCAGTCTTCTGCTGCAGAAGATGGGAAACTCAACCTCAACACCGCAAGTGTGGCAGACCTCGACAAACTCCCCGGCATCGGCTCAGCCCGTGCAGAAGCCATCATCAAATACCGCGAAGACCAAGGCAACTTCCTCACCGTCGACGACCTCCGCAAAATCCCCGGATTCGGCGTGAAACTCGTCGATCAAATTCGTGACCGTGTCACGGTGAACTAACTTCCTTCGGCGTTCACAGGCCTCGAAGGCTTCATTTCATGTTTCGAGTTCGTGTATTTCCTCGTTGGTTCCTCTGGTATGTACCTCGATTGACCCCCATCTCTTTGAAAAAGTGAGGCTCCTCTTCGATGACTCCTCGTTTGATTTTGATCACCGTGGTTTGTTTGGCTGTGGGTATTTTTGCGGGACGTTGGGTTCCCGCTTCGTTGTTCCCCGGGTGGCTGGCGCTGCCTGTGATTCTCTCTTTTTTCGCGGCATGGCGCGTGCGGTGGGGTTTGTGGATTGCCGCTGTTACGGTGGGCTTGTTTACGTTTGGCGTCCATCAGTGGCAGCAGCAACCGACGCTTGATACCTTTGTGGATAAGTCTGTGACCCTGCTCGGACAGGTGAGCGAAGACCCGAGCGGCACTTCGTTCATCCTTCAATTGAAGGAAGTCGATGGGAAACCTGTAGACGAGAAAGCCATCGTCTACGCCAAGACAACTCCGCACTACGGCGATCTCCTCGCGTTTCGCGCCACGTTGGAAAAACCTTCGCCCCCACGAAATCCCGGTGGTTTCGACGCGTACTCCTACTACACCCGGCAAGGAATCAACTACTCCGTCTCCACAGATCAGTACAAGACGATCTCTCACGACGACCGTGGTCTTCGCGGGCGCTTGCTGCTTCCCTTGCGGCATCGATTGTTGGACGTCATCCGGCAGAACTTCAAACCCGAGCACGCCGCTCTGGTCTCCGGGATCGTGCTCGGGGTAGAGGATGATCTCGACCCGGAAGTCAAAGAGACATTTCGCGAGATGGGCGTCATCCACATCCTCGTCGTCTCCGGCTCCAACATCTCGCTCTTGATCTTGCCCCTGCTTGCCATCCTGAAAAAATTCCGTGTCGAGACCCGGAAACGCTACCTCTTCGCCATCGCCCTCATCGTACTCTACGGCGCTCTCGCAGGCGGTGGACCCTCTGTTACAAGGGCTTGCACCATGACCGTTATCTGGTGCCTCAGCCGACTCCTGTCCCGCCAATCGGACCGTCTAACCTCATGGGCTCTCTCCGGCGGAATCCTCCTCCTCTTCGACCCGTTTCTGCTCGACAACATCGGGTTCCAACTCACGTTTCTCCTCACACTGGCCTTGCTCGTCGTACCTCCACATATTGAACGCCTACTGATAAGCCTCGTTCCAACACCCACGAATCCAGAAAAAAAAGTCTGGAAGGTTGCCCATGAACCGATAAGGAAGCTATTGAATGCATTCTTCCTGACGGTGCTTGCGGAACTGATCTCCACACCGCTTGTTCTCATCATCGGGCATGTGTTCACACCACTGTCTCTCTTGGCGAATCTCTACATCCTCCCCCTGATCGCCGTACTCCTGCCTACCGCCGCCGTCAGTATCTTGCTCGGTCTCGTGCATCCTGCACTGGCGACGATTCCGGCTCAGATCACCTCATGGGGACTTCATCTCATGGTCAACCCGCTCACTTACGCAAGTCATCGAGGTTGGCTGGTTCGTCATTTCGAAGCGCCGAGCCCCGCATGGCTTTGGCTCTATTACGGGAGTTGGTTGCTGTTTTTCCTCAAACGAACACAGAAATTCGCACTCCCCGCCATTGCCTGCCTCCTGATTCTCGGAATCACGTGGCGCACGTTTTCACCCCAGAACCTGCGCATCACGTTCCTCGACGTGGGACAGGGAGACTCGATCCTTCTTGAACTACCGAACCACCAGACGTGGCTCGTCGATGGCGGAGGCATCCCCGGTTTTCAACACACAACCTATGACCCCGGTGCACGCGTCGTCGTCCCCGCCTTGGCTGCAAAGGGCATTGATGACATCGACACCCTCGTCCTGACTCATGCCGACGAAGATCATGTGCGCGGTGTCGCCGCGGCCTTGCAGACGTTTCGCGTTCACCAACTGCTCGTGTCCGATCTCACCACAGACAAGCCTTTTTACCAAAATCTCCTCCAAGAAGCCCGCCGTCGTCAGATTCCCATCAAGCAAGTCCACGCAGGTCAATCCCTAACCCCCGAACCTGATCTCAACATCTCCATCCTCAACCCACCCCGAGAGCCATACGTTGGCACGCGCTCTGATTCCAACGCAAACTGCATCGTGTTCTCCCTCTCCTACGGCAAACGAAACTTTCTCTTCACAGGCGACCTCGAAGGCGAGGTTGAAGCGAATCTCCTCCCAAAACTCTCACACGTAGACGTCTTGAAAGTCGCGCATCACGGAAGCGGCCATTCCAGCACAGACCCCTTTTTACAAAAAACAACCCCCGCCCATGCGATCCTCTCCGTCGGCGCACACAACTCATACGGACATCCTGCTTCGGCGACATTGGAGCGACTCCGGCTATCCAACGCGCACATCTGGCGCACAGACCTCCAAGGAGCGATCGTCTGTGAAACGGATGGGCAGAATTTGGACATGTACTCTTGGCTGGTTCGGGAATACTACCCAACGTACCCCCCTGCTGCCATTGGTGGCGGAGGAACCCAACTCGACAGGAGATGATGCGGATGCCGAACAACCGCCGTCGTAATCAGGCCGAAGTGCCCGGTGCCCGGAATGCGTTGGATCAGCTGAAGACAGAGGTTGCTGCCGAACTGGGGATTCCGAACTACGACCAAGTGGACAAAGGGATGTTGCCTTCGCGCATGAACGGCTATGTCGGCGGCGTGATGGTGAGGAAAATGATCGAGTACGCAGAGAGCGCGATGATGCAAAGCCCGCAAGCCTTGCAGAGCGTCGAAGCCCAGCCGGGCGCGATGCCAAACGAAATTCAAGAAGCCCAGAATTCCGTCGTGGCCGCGCAGTCGTATCTCGACCAGATCGGCGCCATGCAAGCGTTCCCCGCAGGTCCGCCGTCGCAACAACTGCACTGACGTTTTCCGAGGTACTAGGAAAAAAGAGGACGAGCGCTTCGTGCGCCGTCCTCTTTTTTTGACTGCCAAAAAGTGGTCGTTGATTCTAGCCTGTGCTCCGCTGTACGCTAAGTGATAGAAGTAAGGGGAGAGGTCAGGGGGATTCATGAAGAAAACAGCCGAACAGAGGGAGTCCGTCGATCAGCTGATCGCCAAGCTCTACGAGATGGCGCAGCAAGTGTCTCAACAGCCAAATGAAATTCTGAAACTTCAGACGAGCGAATTCATCCGTTCCTTCGTCGATCTCACCCAAGCGATCGAGCAGCTCGACGCAGCACGCGAAGTGTTGCTGGGCCGCGCTGAAAGTTTGTTGAGCCGACCGCGCGAGACAGAGAAACGACTGCGCAAGGAACACCTCAAATTGGTCATCAACAACCCGAACTAAACAAAAAACCAAAAACCCCCTCCCCATCCCCCGCATAGGGGGACACCACATGTCGGATACTCTTCTCTAGGAGTACTCAACTCGCGTGGAAAAGGGAGGGGGTCTTGACTTATGTACGAAACTTGGGTCAAATTCCTAATTGATATCTTGGACGAGGTCGCGCCGGTCACGGTGGTCCGCACTCGACTTGAAATGCCGGTGGGCTCTGTGACGGGAGACTTGTCCACCGTCATCCACAGTCGTCTCGATCTGACGGACGATGACAGCCCGTGGTGCGATCTCATCACGGAACAAGTCGAGAACAACGTGGAAATCGGCTTCATGATTCACATCCCGAACATCAACAAGCGTACCGACGAAGAGATCGTCGCCAACGTGAAAAGCGTCGGCGGTGGAGCTCATACCGTCATGTTGTTGCAGCCGGTCGGGGAGGTCGGACAAGAGACCTACGTGATCAAAGGCACGATTTCTGTACCGCTTGAACATCCGACCGACAATCCGAACTCGGCGACGCACGACATGATGGAAACGCTGGTTCGGTTGATGGAATGCGGCGGGTATGAACGCAACGAATCGCTGGAGACGGTTGACGAGGCCACCGACGACCTCGTGACCTGGCCGCAAGAATGAGTGACGAACAGCACATCACACCGGGCGAAATCGCTCGTGCGGGTCTCGATCCGGGAGCGGTTCATGATTTGTTCTTGATGCAACCGGACAACGGTCCGCTGCTTCCCGCTCAGATGGTCAAACGGGCACTTTTTCCGCGCTGGGAAGTGATTCGACCCGCGGCGTACAACCCGGTGGACGTTGAAGATCAAATGATCGAGAACATTTTGCACGATGCGACGCACGAGCAAGATCCACTCACCGAGCAATAGCGGACACCCCTTTTCACAGCGTTCGGAACCGTGTGTTCCGAATCAGTGGGGAGGGGTGTTTTTTGATATGCCAAATCTTTCAACCTCTGGTATGATGGAAACAAATATTTTTGCGCAACAAGTGCAACTTTTTGACGCTTGTTGGCATCGTTTAGTAAGGGAGGGAAGAACGGGGATGCAGCAAGATTTGGAGATCGTCGCAGAAGCGTTGCAGAGCAAGGAGAAACTGACGCAGTTTTTGCGTACGATCGAACCGTTCATCTACCAAACGGCGTATTACATGACCGGCAAGAAAATGGATGCCGAGGACGTGACCCAAGATTGTCTCTGGAAAGTCTGCCGCTCCCTGAATCAGTACCAAGGGCAAGGATCGATTCGCGGCTGGGTTCATCGCGTGGTCGTCAACACCGTCCGTGAACAAGCCCGCAAGAAAAAAGCGCAGTTCGTCGAGTTCGACGATACGCTGCAAGCTGACGATCTGTCTGTGGAGAAGCAAGTGGAGATGAAGTTGACCGAAGAGAATTTGCACCAAGCCATCGCGGCCCTGCCTGACAATTACCGTGAAGTGCTGGTACTTCGCCACATACACGACCTGTCGTACCAAGAGATTGCAGAAACTCTTCAATTGACGGAAGCACAGGTCAAGACCCGCTTGTTCCGAGGGCGGGAGAAATTGAGAACTTTGTTTACAGGAGGTGAGGAAGCGTGACCCATGACAACTACCGTGACTTGATTCAGCGCGAGTTGGACGACGATCTGTCTCTTGAGGAGACGGAACTGCTTGACGGACATACTGCCACATGTGCCGATTGCCGAACGGAGCGGGAAGAGTATCGCCAATTGGCGCTGGGTTTGAGAAGCATGAAAGCGGTGGTTCCGGAGCGAAGCTTCGTGTCACAGATGGAGTTTGACTTTGACGAATTGCTGCGTCCGCAGCCGCAGGTGACCCCGTTGCAGAAAAAAGGACGCCGCCTCCCGAATCGATGGTGGCAAGGCCTCTCCGTAGCCGCCGTCGTCGTCATCGCGATCGGGTTCACCGCGAATTATCTGCCGGGTACGTCTTCGAATGAGGCGAAATCGGGCTTGCAAAATGGAACGCCCCTCGCACAAGTGACGACCCCGACGACGCAGACACCGACTTCCGAAGCACCCGCCACGACGGGCAGTGCTGTTCAGAATCCTGTCGTCGTCGCTTTAAACGACAGCAAGGTCCAACAGCAGACTTCGAAAAACGACGCAGCGTCTGCCAATGTGAACGGTTCGTCCACGAACGCCTCTACGAAAAACGCTTCGTCCGCCACTGCTTCTGCCCAGAACGGAACGTCCGGCAAGGCAGTCAGTCAAACGGTCACGCCTCTGCAAACGAAACCGACCACGCCTGCTACGCCCACTGCGCCTTCCAAGGACTCCACTCAGCCGGTCGTACCTACCGGCCCCGTGGTCGCGGAGAACGACCACCATACGAGCGGGGGCACAGGCATGGTAGGTGCAACCAAGCCGTCTGATTCGCATACCGGCCTCGTCGCAGATGGGGGTCCTGTGACGGTCGCCGTCTCGCCTTCGCTTCAAGATCGTGACCACGCGTATGGATTGGTCGCCGGAGCCCTGTCTGCCGAGCGTCCGCCACTGCCGTTGATCATTGGATTTATCCAGCAGAAGCCGAGCGTCTTGAACGAAAAACTCCAAGCGCAAGTCCACACGGGCGATACGTCTGTCCGTTGGGCAACCGATCCAGACCAAGTGGTGCAACACGTTCTGACCGACATCGGATTTGCACCGACCGCCATCGTAACCGGGACCAAAGACCCTGATCGCGTGAACGTGCAGCAAGGGGGACAGCAGTACATCGTGAAACTGTCCCAACCGTTTGACAGCGGCGCTGACGGCATCTGGCAACCTGTGCAGATTTCCCGCATGCTTTCCATGACTTCGCAAGAGCTGACCGACAAACCGATTTTGGAGTACTTCGACCATTTGCAGTCCATCAACACGGTCAAATTCTCCAACATCCAAGTCGAAGAGAGCCTGTTCATGGGCCGCACGGTCGTCGGGGCTGATATGACCTCTTACACGCCTTATGGAGATGTGGAGACCCGCTTGGTTTTCTCCTTCCATCTGCGCTTGAACGGTGATTACACGTGGTCGCTCGACGGCACGCCGACGATTCGTCACTAAGAGATACATGTATTTCCAATGCAGGGTGCATACTACTCCTACCAACCCGTAACGGAGGTATGCACCATGAAAAAACGCACGTTGCTCATCCTCGCGATCCTCACGCTCTCGTTTGCCACATCTTCGGCGTTCGCAGCCGAGGGGCAAGGCGAGCAGAGCAAAAACGCAGGTGTTGGAGGCAAGCATAATTTCGACCAATGGCAGACGATCAAACGCCTCCAAATCACGAATTGAGCCCTTGAAAAGAGACCTGACGCACTTCTGTCGAGGTCTCTTTTTGCTTGTCCTGCATACGATTAGGACAGATAGATGTCCATTCGACAGGAGGGAGCTCATGTTCAAAACAAAACGAGTCTATTGGCTTCATGTCGCCGCGGCCGCCGGTCTGGCCTTGATGCTGACCGGTTGTTCCCAGCAGACGGCGCAACCCACACCGACGAAGCAGGTCCCGACTCCAACCCAACCGAACGTCCCCAAGGAATCCGGCACTTCCAGCGAGACTCCGACCCCAACCCCGAGCGTTGACAAAACGGACGACGAAATTCAAGTCGAGATCAAGGAAAAACTCAACCGTTTGACCCACACGCAAGGCTATATCCTACCGACAGACTCTTCCCAACAAGTCGTGGGCGCAACCACTCTCGCGGAAGTCAGCGAACTGTTGAGGAAAAAAGGCTACTCCTCCGACCTCGCCCACAAACTCACCGCCTCGTTTTACCAAGAACAGGGTTCTGCCGTGACGATCATCGCCAAGGACGGGTATGTCGGCGCGTTCGATCCGGCTCTGGACGCCGTTCTCGCGCGCAAGAACAAATACAGTTGGACCGTCACACAAAAACACCCTGACGACGCCCTCTACGGCCCGCACACCGCCACCTACGAGGTCGAAGTGCTCAAGGACGGGTCTTATCGATTGAATTCGTGGTCCGTTTCAAGTCTCTAAAAAAATATAGTGAGACCGATTCTCATTTGCATCGTTTTGTGATATACTATAGGCAAGTGTTTACTAAATGCCAAAGAATGAGAAAACACAAGTATTCGTTGCCTATATCCCTCTACGGTTTACTCCTGCCTATTTGAGACACAATAGGACAGGAGATTTCTGCATGGAATTCTTGCAGAATCTATAGAGATGATTTATAATCTCTCTCAGAAGACACTGAAGGAGTGGTATTAAAATGGCAAAGACTTGGGTTGACAAAGATACCTGTATCGCATGTGGCGCTTGCTACAGCACCTGCCCGGATGTATATGAATCCGATGACGACGGCTACGCTTTCGTAAAACTTCCGGGTGGCCTCGAAGGCTTCGTAGAAGTTCCGGAAGAGTTCCTGTCTGATGCACAAGATGCAAAAGACGGTTGCCCGACCGAATCCGTTCGTTGGGAAGACTAATCCCAACATTCTACATGGATACGAAACAGCAAAACCGCCGTTGATCGGCGGTTTTTTTGTGACCTAGACATTTGAGCGAATATTTTTGATATACATTTTTTGAACGTCAGGTGTAACCTTTAAACCACCCCGGTGTCTACTTTGACGATAACGGTGTGGAGATGGGAACTGGCTTCTGGGGGAGTGAGTGTGCGCATGCTTGAACCGGAAGATCGCTCCAGAGAGCTTGAGGATCTTTTTCACGATCTGTACGACCGCTATTTTCTTGACGTCTATCATTTCGTCTCGTACTCGATCTCCCGGAAGCAAGACGCGGAGGACCTCACACAGGAAGTATTCGTGAAGGCGTACCGCGGCTTGGCGAATTTCCGCGGGGACTCCGAGATGCGCACTTGGTTGTTTGCGATTGCGCGCAACACGATCCGCAATTGGATCGTGCGCAAGAAACCCCTCCCGAGCACCGAGGACGAATATCTCTGGCAACTGCCGGAGACCGGCGATTCGCCGTCAGACGTCTTGGAAGAGAAGGAAGCGATGCGCAAGTTGCAACAGGCCCTCGACCAAATCAAGGATTCTTACCGCACAGTGATCGTACTGCGGGGGATTCAGGGATTTTCCGTCAAGGAAACGGCCGATATCATGGGTTGCAGCGAAACCAGCGTCAAAGTTACGCACTTTCGCGCGTTGCGAAAACTGCGTAGCCTACTCGCCTCCGATCCGTCCTTTCCCATACACCTCCACCCTCTACCGTCAAAGGAGGTGGGTACATGAACTTCCGTAATTCAGATAGACAGCCGAAGCCAACTCATGACATGGAGTCACTTCAAGAAGCGTTGGCCAACCTGCCGAGGTCTCAACCTCGCGCCGGACTCAAGCAAGAACTTCTCACGAGGGTGTTAGCCGAAGCTCGTCAGGAAGAGACGGTCGTTCGGAAACGCCAGCTCCGTTTCGCACTGCCAAGTCTACGGCTTACGTGTACGCTGGCCGGGGCAACGCTTGCCGTCCTGCTCGTGTGGAAGTTGATGCCAAGCTCTCCGAACGGCCAGTTGCTTGCCGACAACGAGGAGACTCTCAGCGGGTTCAACGCAACCCAACAGATGGCGCAAGAAATTGCGCTCAAGAAGGGCGACAGCAGTGACCGCCTCTTGCGTCAGACGATTCCGCACCTCAACGGCCAGTTTATCGGTGAAGGTGTGGAGATCGTGCTCAACGACAAGCAAGCGCTTCTCGTGCGCAAGGGCGCGACCCAGAGCGAGATCGAGTCGAACTACGACCTGCACCGTCTCGTCCAGGAGATTTACACCGGCGGCGGACAGATCGTGGAGATCAACGGCATCCTCGTCAAGCCGTACACGGAGATCATCACCCGCGGTACGTTGACCGCGGTGAGCGAACGTCGCATCCAGTCGCCGTTCACGATCAAAGTGATCGGCGACAGCAGCAAACTGTACGAGACTCTGAACCAGAGTTCTTCCGTCCTCATGAGCTTGAAGGACGAGAAAGAGATGGAGGTCTCCCTCGAACAGACCCATCTGGTCAGCATCGACATGAACCACAACTAGAATCTGCAAGAGCCGCCTCGCGAGTCGCTGAGGTGGCTTTTTTTCGTGTTTCGGAAGTTATGGTACAATTGGGAGAACAGCTTGGAGGAGGGTACATAGATGAACTTGAAATTGGGTTGGATCGGACTTGGCAACATGGGGCAACCGATGGTGACGAGGCTCTTGAACGCGGGCTTTGACGTCACCGTCTACAACCGCACCCGTTCCAAAGCGGAACCCTTTGCACAACTCGGTGCCAAGATCGCAGAATCTCCGCGAGACCTCGCGCGTCAAGTGGACACTGTGATCACGATGGTTTCGGACGGGGCAACGCTTGAGGAAGTTCTGTACGGCGAGGGCGGTTTGCTCGGCGGCGTGCGCGAGGGACAAACAGTGATCGACATGAGCACCGTGGGGCCCGAACCGGTGCAGAAAGCAGCGGCGGCGTTCGCAGAGCAGGGCGTGAAATTTCTCGAAGCTCCGGTGTCCGGCTCGGTTGGTCCGGCGAAGGACGGGACGCTCGTCATCCTCGTCGGCGGTGACGAAGCGGCCTACGAAGTTCACAAGCCTATGTTCGACGTGCTCGGCAAAGCGTCGTTCCACTTCGGAGAGAACGGGCAGGGGGCCAACGCGAAACTCGCGATCAACCTGATGCTCGGTGTGTTCTTGCAGGGCCTCTCCGAAGCGCTCGTACTCGGCAGCAAGGCAGGCCTCGACCGTGCGACGCTGCTCAACGCGATCGCGCAGACGGCCGTGGCGGCTCCGATCGTGCTGGGCAAGACTCCGAGCATCCTCGCCGATGAATTCCCGGCGGCGTTCGCCCTCAAGCACATGGAAAAAGACTTCGGTCTCGCTCTCGACGTGGCAAAAAAGTCGGAAGCCGCCCTCCCGGCGACTTCCGCCTCGCATCAAACTTACGTCGCCGCCAAAGCCAACGGGCTTGGCGATCACGATCTCATGGCGATCCTCTCGCAATTGGAACGCCTGAGCGGGTTGAAGTAGTGTAAAAAGAATCCCTCTACGCTAGAGGGATTCTTTTTTTTCGTGGGAGAGGTTGTAAATCTTGACACCAACCCCCTTCTATATTACAAGTTCCAAATGACGTTCTGTCAGTGAAAAGTAGTGGTTTAATTTTAGGGAGGGAGGTTTTACGATGGACAAGAAAAAGATCTGCATTTTGATCATCCACGGCATGGGGGAGCAAGGTGTCTACGAGACATTAGACGTCTTCACGCGCAACCTTGTCGAGTCGCTCCAATCTTCGAAGCAGACTCGCATTCAGTTGAAGCACCACCGCATGCGTCTCTGCGATGAAATGCATGATTACATCAAACTCTCCCAAGATGACGAATCCTCGATGGAGCTGGACATTCACGAATACTACTGGGCACACACCATGCAAAGGGTGATTTCGTTCCAAGAGGTTGTACAATGGCTGATCCGCGCATCCGACGGGGCCGAGAAGTTTTATGACGAGAACGAAGAGTTGGCCCGCCGCTACGAACATGATGACGCATACGCCAACGCCTACCGCGACGGTAAATTCAAGCGCCGTTGGTACTTGAAACACATCGGCAAAGGAGTTCGCCTCTTTTACTCGCTCTCCCGCCTGTTTGGAAGTTTGCTGCCGAAGTCGGTGGAGCCGCTGTTCCGCCTGTTGATGGGCAAACCGGAGCAGATGATCGTAGACTACCTCGGGGATGTGGCGGTCTACACGTCGAGCGACCGCAAGTCGAAATTCTATGAGACCCGTCAAACCGTACTGAACGGTGCGGTAGAGAAAATGACGGCGCTCTTGCGTCAAGATTACGAGAAAGTCTTGATCGTCGGACACGCATTGGGCAGCGTCATCGCCTACGATGCGCTCAACCAATTGAATCTGCGCGCCAACCATGAGGAGCAATTGGCGCATGACATCCGCAAAATGTACGAGATGGTCACGATTGGGTCGCCGCTCGACAAAGTGAAGTTTTTCTTCCGTGAGCATGTGCCTAAGGGGGAGTATGTCAAACGTCTGATCTTGAATTCGTTGAACGGGTTCCGCCGCCGCGATGTGCATGACACGGCGACCGACAGCGAGCCGGAGCTGTCCAGCACGCTCGAAAACCACTTGCAACATCTGAACTGGACGAACTACTACGATCTCAAAGACCCGATTGGCGGGCACCTCGATTTTTACGAAGGGGTGGAAAACATTCAAGTGGACAACGGGCACGAATGGGGCTTTGCGCACGTGGGGTACTGGCAGAACGGCAACATCTACCAAGACGTGATTCAACGCGTCGAGCACGCTCTGGCAGAGGCTCGCAACGACATTCGAGTGGGAGAGACGGCCTAGCATGAACACAACCTTTTGGCAAGCAGGTCCCGACTCCAAGCAGTCGGGACTTTTTTCTTATCTCGTTAGGTTGTAAATGGACAAGTTCTGGGTCATTTGTATGATAGGTACTTCTGAAACCCTGAAGGGAGTGGTACAGGCGATGGAGAAAATGAAGATCGCGATCTTGATCACGCATGGAGCCGGGGAACAGGGGGAACTCGATACGCTGGACGTGTTTGCCCGCAACCTGATCCAGTCCCTACAGGACAGCCGGGGACAGGGGCTGAAGTTGACGCATCGCCGTCTGCACGGGGCCAAGGGCGGCGAAGATTATGTGCAACTGACCGACAGCGGCCGACCCGGATGGGAAGTGGATTTGCACGAATTCTATTGGGCGTCGCTTACGGAGCGGCAGATTTCATTTCGAGAGACGTTGGACTGGGTGGATACGGCCTCGAACGGGGCCGGGCTGTACGAAGTGGGCTGGGCGTTGCGCGGGATGAGCTCCCTCGGGCGTTTGGGGGAGAAGCTCATGCCGAAGTGGCTCGACGGGGCGTATCGGCTGTTGATGGGCAAAGCGACGCAGTTGGTCGTGGACTATCTCGGCGATGTGGCGGTCTACACGGCAGGAGATTTGCGCTCCAAGTGGTATGGGGTTCGCGAAGACGTGTTGAACGGTGCGATGGAGAAACTGCTGACCTTGATCAACGAGGAGTATGACCGCATCATCCTCGTCGGCCATTCGCTGGGGAGCGTCGTGCTCTACGATGCGCTCAATCGCCTGAACTTGCTCATGAACGACGACGCGGTGCTCGCGGCCAAACGGCATAAATTGTTTGAGTTGATCACGCTCGGGTCGCCGCTTGATTTGACGGCGCTCTATCTGTCGGAGCGCATTGCCGAGGAGGAGTATGTCAAACGCTTGATCTTGGACAACGTCAACGGGTTTCGACGTCGTGGATTGAATCCTCACGCGCCAGAGGGGATGGTGTTGGGGAGCACGGTTGTGGATTGTCTGACCGAACTGCGCTGGACGAATTACTGGGACTTGCGCGACCCGATCGGGGGACCGCTTTCGCAGTACGATGGGGTGGAGAACGTCCAGACGGACAATGGCCGGTCTTGGGGACTGGCGCATCTGGGGTATTTTGAGAATTTGCAAATCTATCGCGAGGCGATTGACCGTGCCACGCCGCCGGAGAAGCCGGCGGATCCGGCAGAGCGTCATCTGCGCGCAATTTAATTCACGGGGGCGGGGTCTCGACGAAGGGGTCGGGGCCTTTTTTGTTGAATAGGATGGAGTAGGAGGGATGTACATATGAATCGTGATTTTTACAATCTTACTGTCAACGCAGCAGACGGTACCCCGAAACAACTGGAAACGTACCAAGGGGACGTGCTTTTGATCGTCAACGTCGCGTCTGAATGCGGTCTGACTCCGCAATATGAAGGCTTGGAAGAGTTGAACCGCAAGTACCGAGACCAAGGTCTGCGCGTGTTGGGCTTCCCGTGCAACGACTTCGGCGGTCAAGAGCCGGGCACGATGGAGCAGATTCAAGAGTTCTGCAAGATGAAGTTCGGTGCAGACTTTGAACTGTTGGAAAAAGTGAAGATCCTCGGCGACGACAAGCACCCGCTCTACACCTACCTGACCACGAATTCGGAACCGGCGGGAGATGTGACGTGGAACTTCGAGAAGTTCTTGATCGCTCGCGACGGCAAACTGGCGGCGCGCTTCTCTCCGCGAGTGACTCCGGAGGATTCCGAATTGATCGCGGCGATTGAGAGAGAATTGGAGGCGAAGTAAGATGAGAGACGTCTATCTCGTTTCCGCCGTACGCTCGGCGATCACCTCGTTTGGCGGCCCGCTCAAAGACACGATGCCGTCCGAACTCGCCGCTCAAATCATCACGACGGCGGTGGAGAAAGCAGGACTTGAGAAAGGCCAAGTCGAGGAAGTCATCCTCGGCCACTGTCTCCAACGCACCGACGAGCCGAACACGGCACGGACGGCACTGCTCAAAGCAGGTTTCCCGCACACGACGACCGGCTTCACCATCCAGCGCCAATGCGGCTCCGGGATGCAAGCGATCCTCGACGGGATGATGCAAATCCAAACGGGGTTTGCCGACATCGTTGTCGCAGGCGGCGTGGAGGTCATGTCGAACGCGCCGTACATTTTGAAGCAAAACCGCTGGGGCCAGCGCATGCAGCACAGCACGGTGTACGATTCGCTGTGGGAATGCCTGACCGACCCGCTGTCCGGCGATATGATGGGCGTAACGGCTGAGAATCTGGCAGAGAAGTACGGCATCTCCCGCGAGGAGCAGGATGCTGTCGCTCTCGATTCGCACCAAAAGGCATTGGCGGCGATGGAATCGGGTCGTTTCGACCGCGAGATCGTCCCCGTTCAAGCGAAAGCGGGCCGCAAAACGGTCGAAGTCACTCGTGACGAGCATCCGCGTGCTGACATTTCGATGGAATCGCTCGCAAAGTTGAAGCCTGCCTTCAAATCGGAGAACGGCTCCGTCACGGCGGGCAACGCGTCAGGGATCAATGACGGCGCGTCGGCTGTCGTGCTCATGTCGGGGGAGAAAGTGCAAGAACTCGGCGTGAAACCGCTGGCGAAGATCGTCGCGGGGGCGGTAGCAGGAGTCGAGCCGGAATTGATGGGCTACGGACCGGTTCCGGCGATCCGCAAACTGCTGGAGAAAACGGGGCTGACCACGGACGACATCGACGTCTGGGAGATCAACGAAGCGTTTGCAGCGCAGTACCTTGCTGTCGAACGCCTCTTGGAACTCGACCGCGCCAAAGTCAACGTCAACGGCTCCGGCATTGCGCTCGGTCATCCGGTTGGCAGCACAGGCTCCCGCATCACGGGGTCTGTCGTGCACGAGCTTCACCACCGGGGTTTGCAGCGCGGCATCGCGTCGCTTTGCATCGGCGGCGGGCTTGGGCTGGCCATTCTCGTCGAGCGCGTATAGAAAAAGACACCCTGTGCCGCCTCGCGCGACACAGGGTGTTTTTTTACTTCTTCTTGGTTTTGATGTCGTTGTATTTATAGAGGATGTCGCCGGTCATGGCGTCGACGAAGACTTTCCAGTCGGCGGGGGTGTTTTTGTCATAGACGTTGACGATGTAGACGAGGTTGATCTGATCCGGCTCCGGGTGTGCGAAATAGTGGAGCAGAGCTTGCGGCGGTGCGTCGGGGTGCTCGACTTTGACATCGGCAAGTGCCGCTTTGATGGCGGCTTGCGCGTCGAGGGTCGGTTTTTTGAGACGTTCGGAATTCTGCTCGACGTTTGCGGTGAATTGCCCGTTGATGGAACGGACCACTCGGGACTTGTCGATGTGGACGATGATCTCGTCGCCCCAGACCGGGATGCCGTTGACGACATGGGTGAGGCGGACGTGTTGCATGCCGAGTTCGTCGTGGTCCACGCGTTTGAGAGCGAATGACTTCTTGGCTTTGTCCACATGGTAGAGGTCGCGGATCGAATCGAGGAAGGTCAGCGCCATCTCGAACGGTTCGCCCTTGAGCGGCTTGGAGAGTTTGCCGGAGATGAAGCGCGGCGTGCCGAGTTTTTCGTCCCATTTGACTTGGATCGTGCCGCCGCTGCGATCTGTCATCTCCTTCAGCTCGCGATGCTCACTGGGAGACATTTGATCGCTCGGCTCGGCATGGGCCGTCAGCGGCGACACAAGCACCGCCAGCGCAAGGAATGAGGATAGCCAACGTTTTGCTTTCATGAGCGAAACTCCCTCCTGGTTGGAATAGCTGTCAGTGAGTAGCGTACCCAACCAAGATTCGGCACATGCTAACGAGGAAGATCGGAATGAAAAAGGAGGGATGCCCCGATGAGTCAACCGGCCGTTTTTCTCGACCGAGACGGGGTGATCAATGACCATGTGCGTTTCGTGAACACGCCCGACGACCTGATTTTGTTCCCCGGTGTCGGCCCTGCGATTTCCTCGTTGCGAGACGCGGGCTATCAGGTGTTCGTCGTCACCAACCAAGGCGGCATCGGGTTGGGTCACATGCAGGAAACGGCGTTGCATGCAATTCATGAAAAAATGGAGCGGGAGTTGGAGCGAGACGGTGCCATTATCGACGAGATCGCATACTGCCCGCACAAACCCCACGCCAAGTGCGCCTGCCGCAAACCCGAGCCCAAGATGATCCTCGACCTCGCGCAGAAGTTTGATGTAGACCTCAGCCGAAGTTTCATGGTGGGAGATCGCGAGTCGGACGTCGAAGCCGGGCAGAAGGCCGGTACGAAGACCATTTTCATCGGAGCCAAGGGCGAGACCGACCCGAAGGCCACGCACAACGTCAAGACACTGGTGGAAGCGGCGGAGTGGATCTTGAAGCACTAGACAACGCCATACGCAAAAAAAAAGGCACAGCCCCCACCGGGGCTGTGCCTTTTTCCTTTCAATAACCTACTTGCGGAACATGTTCTTGATGATGAAGAACGCATTCGCCGGACGTTCTGCGATGCGGCGGGTGAAGTAGCCGTACCAGTCGTTGCCGTACGGGACGTACACGCGCATTGCGTAGCCTTCCTTCACCAGTTGACGCTGGGTTTCCGGACGCACGCCGTACAGCATTTGGAACTCGAAGCGGTCGTTCGGGATGTTGTGCTTCTTCACGAACGCTTTGGTGTGGTTGATCACGTTGTCATCGTGCGTCGCAACCGCCGTGAAGTGGCCGGACAGCAGATGCATTTCGATGATCTTGAGGTAGTTGTTGTCCACATCGACCTTGTTCGGGAACGCGACGGTCGGGGATTCCAAGTACGCGCCTTTGACGAGACGCAGGTTGCAGTGCTCATACGTCTCTTCGAGATGCTTCACATCGTCCACCGTGCGGAACAGGTACGCCTGGATAACCAGACCGACATGCTTGCCGTACTCGCGTTTCAGCTCGTCGAAGATCTCCATCGTGATGTCGATGTGCGCATAGTCTTCCATGTCGATGCGCACGAAGTTGTCGTACTCGCGTGCCTTGTCCAGAATCATGCGCATGTGCTTCATGCACAGTTCCTTGCTCAGGTCGAGACCCAGCGAGGTCATCTTGAGCGACATGTTGGACTTTACGCCCGATGCCTTCACAGCATCCAGCACGTCAAGGCAAGCGCGAGTCGATGCGAACGCTTCCTGCTCGTCAAACACGAACTCACCCAGATGGTCGAGGGTGACGACCAGACCGTCTTTGTTGAGCAGTCTGACTTGCTCGATCGCTTCTTTCAGCGTTTCCCCCGCTACGAAGCGAGCCGCGCCGAGACGCATGCCGTATTTTTTTATGAAACCGCTTACTACTTTATTGCCCGAAACGGACAAGACGAGTTTTCTGCTGAAAGACATCTCAATCAACCTCACTTCACTCTATGAAATCTACTGAATTTAGACACAGAAAGGACAAATCCTCAACTAGTATAGCATACGCCCATGAATACGTCCTCATTTTAGCGCCCATTTTTCGCCATGTTTTGCGCAAGGCGGGCTCCTGTCACATACAGTAGGGTGACTCTACCGATTGAAAGGAGCTCTCCCATGTCGCAGAACCTCTGGAATCCCTACAACTTCCGCAATGCCGACGCAGAAGTCACCTTCACGCAAGAAACCAACCTCGTCCCGGAACAATGGCAGTTCCCGCTGGAAAACACCCAATATCCCGCGTACTATGAAGTCCCGATGCCGCAACAATTCCCGTACCCGCGCAACTTCCGTGCTCAAACGCAAAACGGAGACGAGATTGAATACGAACTGCGTTTCTTCCCGGGGCCGATCATTCGCCCGCCGTTCTATGGACCCTTCCCCGGCCCGTACGGTCCGTTCCCGGTAATTCGCCCGCTCCCGCTGGTGCCACCTGTTCCGCCGTTCTTTTGGTAGTCTCTCCTAGACGGGCCTCTTCGGATGCCCGTCTACTTGCTTCACCTTTCGAACTTCGCTACAATTAGCTTTGGAAAGAACCAAGAATACATACGATATTGGGGGTACTTCTCGTGGCAGTAAGCTTGTACCGTACTGAGCCTTTCATGGACTTCACCCAACCTGACATCCGAGAAAAAATGCTCACCGCTCTGAAAAAAGTGGAAGCAGAACTCGGCCGTGAATATCCGCTCGTCATCAACGGCGAGAAAATCACCACGACTGACAAATCGACTTCGATCAACCCGTCGAACAAAGACCAAGTGATCGGCGTCGTCTCCAAAGCGGACCAAGCTTTGGCTGAACAAGCGATGCAATCGGCACTCTCCGCCTTCGAATGGTGGCAAGACGTGGAACCGAAGGAACGCGCGCGCATCCTGCTCAAAGCAGCTGCGATCATGCGTCGTCGCAAATACGAATTCTCCTCTTGGCTCGTCTTCGAATCCGGCAAGAACTGGGCAGAAGCAGACGCGGACACCGCTGAAGCGATCGACTTCATGGAATTCTACGCGCGCGAAATGGTTCGCCTCGCAGAAGAACAAAACCTCACCCGCATCGACGGCGAAGACAACGAACTCGTCTACCTGCCGCTGGGCGTGGGCATCGTCATCCCGCCGTGGAACTTCCCGCTGGCGATCATGGTCGGTATGACCACCGCTGCCATCGTAGCGGGGAACACCGTCGTCCTCAAACCGGCAACCCCGACTCCGGTCATCGCTGCGAAATTCATCGAACTGCTCGAAGAAGCAGGGCTTCCGGCAGGCGTTGTCAACTTCTGCAACGGCTCCGGCTCTGTGATCGGCGACTACCTCGTCGACCACCCGAAAACTCGCTTCATCTCCTTCACGGGTTCCAAGGAAGTCGGCATCCGCATCTACGAACGCGCTGCAAAAGTTCAAAAAGGCCAAATCTGGCTGAAGCGCGTCATCGCAGAGATGGGCGGCAAGGACGCTCTCGTCGTGGACAAGGGTGTAAACGCACTCGAAGCGGCGCAAGCGATCGTCACTTCGGCGTTCGGCTTCTCCGGCCAAAAATGCTCCGCGGCGTCCCGCGCGATCATCCACGCCGAGATCTATGACGAAGTGGTCAACCACGTCGCAGAACTCACCCAAAAACTCACCGTCGGCCCGGCGCACACCGAAGGCATCGGCCTCGGTCCGGTTGTCGATGAGTCTGCGTACAACAACATCCTCAACTACATCGAAATCGGCAAGTCCGAAGGCCGCGTCATCGCAGGCGGCGGCAAAGCGGAAGGCAACGGGTACTTCATCCAGCCGACCGTCATCGCAGACGTTGACCGCAACGCACGCATCGCGCAAGAAGAAATCTTCGGCCCGGTCCTCGCGATCACCAAAGCGAACGACTTCGACGATGCGCTGGCGATTGCCAACGGCACCGAGTTCGGTCTGACCGGCGGCGTGTTCTCCAACGACCGTTTCAACCTCAAAAAAGCTCGTGAAAAGTTCCACGTCGGCAACCTGTACTTCAACCGCAAGATCACGGGCGCACTCGTTGGCGTGCAACCGTTCGGCGGTTTCAACATGTCCGGTACCGACTCCAAAGCGGGCGGCTACGACTACCTGCTGCAATTCACCCAAGCGAAGTGCGTCGTCGAGCGCTTCTAGCATTTGGAAAAAGGCTCCTACCCGTCACGGGTCGGAGCCTTTTTTTTCGCAATGCGACACAATTCCTTCATTTGAAATCACTCTCTTGTTAGGGTAGAATGTGCATGGAAAGTAAATACATAACGGAAAATGGTGACCTCCATGACCTTTAACGATACGTTCTTACGCTCGATTCGCAAGGAATCCATCGACCATGTGCCGGTTTGGTACATGCGCCAAGCAGGCAGATACCAAAAGGAATACCTCAAGATCAAGGAAAAATACTCGCTGATGCAAATCTGCGAAATTCCGGACCTCTGTGCGGAAGTCACGATCTCGCCGGTGCGTCAACACAACGTGGACGCGGCGATTCTCTACTCCGACATCATGATCCCGGTCAAACCGCTGGGCGTGAACGTCGACATCGTCGCGGGCATCGGCCCTGTCATCGACAACCCGATTCGCTCGCTGGCCGACGTACAAGCACTGCGCCCGCTGGAACCGGACAACGACTTGCCGGCGACGCTGGAGACGATTCGCATCTTGAAAAAGGAACTGAACGTTCCGCTGATCGGCTTTGCAGGCGCACCGTTCACGCTCGCTTCCTATATGGTCGAGGGCGGCCCGTCCCGCGAATATCACAAAACCAAAAAGATGATGTACTCCCAGCCGGACATCTGGCAAGCGCTGATGGACAAGCTCGGCGACATGATCATCACGTACATGAAGTCGCAAGTCGCGAACGGCTGTGCGGCGATTCAAATCTTCGACTCTTGGATCGGGGCGCTGTCGCAGGACGACTACCGCCGCTATGTATTCCCGACGATGAAGCGCATCTTCGAAGGTCTCAAAGACTTGGGCGTGCCGAAGATCTACTTCGGAGCGAACACCGGCCATCTGCTCGACCAATGGAAGGAACTCGACATCGAAGTCGTCGGCGTCGACTGGCGCATCGGTCTCGACCGCGCGCGCACCATCGTCGGCGACAAGTTCGCGCTGCAAGGCAACCTCGACCCGGTCTACCTGCTCGCACCGTATGACGTGCTGGAAGCAGAAGCGGCGAAGATCATCGACCAAGGTCTGAAACAACCGGGCTTCGTCTTCAACCTCGGCCACGGTCTGTTCCCGGACGTGCCGGAAGCGGCCGTTACCCATCTGACCCAATTCATTCACGACTACAGCAAGCGGAGGCTGAGCGAACGATGAGCAAAAAAATCATCGGCATCCTCACGATGGCGTACGGCACCCCGACCGCTGTCGATGAGATCGAACCGTACTACACGCACATTCGCCGCGGTCGTCCGCCGGAGAAGCAACAACTGGACGACCTGATCGCCCGCTATGAGGCAATCGGCGGTCTCTCTCCGCTCAACGAAATCACAGGCCGTCAAGTCGTCGGCCTCGCGATGACGCTGGCGCAGATGGAACCGGATGTGGAATACCGCGTCTACATCGGGATGAAACACTGGCATCCGTACATCGACGAAGCTGTTCAACAAATGCACGCAGACGGCATCACCGAAGCGGTCGGCATCGTCTGGGCGCCGCACTACTCCTCGATGAGCGTCGGCACCTATATCGAATACGCGGAGAAAGCCCGTGAGAAGTATGGCGGCCCCGCGAAGATGACCTATGTGCAGGACTGGCACATGCAACCGAATTTCATCGCATCGACCGCAACCCGCGTGCGAGCGGCGTTGGACGAAATTCCGGAAGCGCAACGCGCAGAGACGCCCGTGGTGTTCACGGCGCACAGTCTCCCGGCGCGCATCACCCAGATGGGCGACCCGTACCCGCAGCAGATCGAAGAGTCGGCTCGTGCCATCGCCAACGCAATTGGTCACAAAAACTGGTTCACCGGTTGGCAGTCGGCCGGCCGCACGCCGGAACCGTGGCTCGGCCCGGACATCCTCGACGTGATCAAGGAACAAGCGCAGCAAGGCGTGAAGTCGCTCGTCATCTGCCCGTTCGGTTTTGTTTCCGATCATCTCGAAGTTCTGTACGACGTCGACATCGAAGCGAAGCAACTTGCAAACGAGCTGGGCATTCAACTCGTGCGCGCCGCGTCTCCCAATGACGAATTTGATTTCTTGCGCGCCGTCGCCACTGCCGTCCTCGAACAAGCAGATAAGGACTGATACAGCATGGAATCCAAACACGTCATCGTCGTCGGCGGGGGCATCACCGGCCTCGCCACGGCTTATTACGTCGAGACCAAAGCCCGCGCAGCAGGCAAGTCGGTCACCGTCACACTGCTCGAATCGGACGACAAATTGGGCGGCAAAGTGCAGACCGAGCAAATTGACGGGTTCACGATCGAGCGGGGTCCGGATTCATTTCTCGCCCGCAAAGTCGCGGCGGTCAATTTGATTCGGGAATTGGGCATCGACGACGAACTCGTCGGGCAGAACCCGGCGTCTCGCAAAACCTACATCCTGCACCGCAAGAAACTTCACCGCATCCCGGCGGGCATGAACGTGGGCGTTCCGACCCAGTTCGTACCGTTTGCCACCACCGGCTTGCTGACGTGGGCGGGCAAGATTCGGGCCGGGATGGACCTGTTCAAACCCAAAGCGGAGGTAAAAGGAGACCAGTCGATCGGACTGTTCCTTGAACGCCGCTTGGGCAAGGAAGTTGTGGACTACCTCGCAGAACCGCTTCTGGCGGGCATCTACGCGGGGGACCTGCGCAACTTGAGTTTGCGTTCGACGTTCCCGCACTTGGAAGGCTTGGAGCAGAAGTACGGCTCCCTGATCAAAGGTATGCTCGCTCAAGCCCAAGAAGCCAAAGCGCAGCAAAAAACGCCGCCACAGCCCGAGCTTGGCGCGCGTCCCATTCCGAACTCCATGTTCCTCTCGTTCCGCACGGGGCTCTACCGCCTGATCGAACGCTTGGAATACGTTCTCGAAAAAAACGGCGTGACCCTTCGCACCGGCACCGCCGTCACGAAAGTCGAGAAAAACGCCGGCGAGGGTTCTGCGTATGCCGTGCATCTGGAAACCGGCGAGACTCTCCGTGCAGACGCTGTCGTCATGACGGCCCCGACATACGACTGTGCCCGCTTGTTGCCTGAGCACTTCGCTCAGAAAGCGTACCTCCTGCAATTGCCGTACGTCTCCGTCGCCAACGTCGTGCTTGCGTTTGGCAAGAACGCCATCGACGAGCAACTCGAAGGCAGCTCCGGATTCGTCGTCCCGCGCAAGGAGGGCCGCACGATCACAGCTTGCACGCTGACTTCGAACAAATGGCCGCACACCGCCGACAAAGGCAAGACCCTGATGCGCTTCTACGTTGGACGGGCGGGCGATGAACAGATCGTCGACAAGTCCGACTCCGACATCATCGAGAAAGTTCGCAAGGACCTGTTCGACACGATGAAGGTCGAGGCAGAGCCGCTGTTCTCCCGCATCACCCGCTGGCGCAAAGCGATGCCCCAGTACACCGTGGGTCATCTCGACCGCGTGAAGACCTTCGTCGAAGAGTCGCGCAAGGAACTGCCCGGGATCTACTTCGCAGGTTCGGGGTTCTACGGACTCGGCATCCCGGACTGCATCGCCCAAGGGCTCAATACGGCCGAAGAAGTAATCCAAGAGATTTGACACATCTGTGTCAGATCTCTTTTTTTACACAATTGCCGATGGTTTTCCTTAATTGTGCCACAATTGCGGAGTACTATGAAAACAAGGAAACCAACACCCCACTGTGAATCCGCCGAGCCTCCCTGAAACCCGGCGGTCACATAAAGCAGTGCCAGTCAGGACCTTTGCTTTTGGTAGTTTCACCCAAACCCCTTTTCTTTCCCTTGATGCCGCGTCCTCACCGACGCGGTCTTTTTTTTGTATAAGGACGTACGCTGAAGCAGATGCTATCTTTCGAGCGTGTGCAAGCACCGGAGTGCGTCCTTGGAGAATCTTGGTCATGTATGTTTATATTCACAAAATGTTTAGAAAATTTCGCTTGTAAAGCAAAGTACCCTTGCGTATAATCAGTACCAACAGAGAAATAGGAGGGGATTGAGACCATGGCTATGAAAACCGAGTGTTGCGCGCTTTGTCATGCGGAAACCGACGTAACGGAAGAAACACCGTCGTATGAACGCAAGAACTACATCGACACGGCAGGTCAACTCTGCCCGGAATGCTACTCCTTCGTCGCAGCGAACAAGGAATGGCATAATCTCCTGTAGAGAGAAAACAAACCAGGACGCAACGAGCTCACACAAAAAAAGCCTTCCGCCACAGGAGACGGAAGGCTTTTTTTGCTGTCTCCTCACACCGAATTAGTAGTGGGAAGGAACGAGCAGGATGAACAGGACGAAGATGATCAGGAAGACCACTGCCCAACGGGTGTAACCGCCGAAAGTACCGTACATGTAGACACAACCCCTTTCATGAGAGTGGATTTTGAAAACTCCCACACTCTAAGAGATGCGGCAAGACGGTTTCTCGACAGGTACAAGCGTCTATTTTTTGGTATACAAATCCGGTCGGCGGTCTTCGAAGATCGGGATGCGGCTGCGAATTTCCGGCACGATGCCGAGATCGACGGTCGCGTAGAGGATTTGCTCCGATTCATCGCCTTCGACGAGAATTTCTCCCCACGGGTCGACGACCATCGAGTGGCCGAAGAACGCCGTCTCTCCGGCCACGCCGACGCGATTGGCGGAGACCATGAACATCTGGTTCTCGATCGCCCGTGCGATTTGCAGGTGACGCCAGTGGTTCAAGCGCGGATGCGGCCACTCGGCGGGCAGGAACACGATCTGGGCGCCTCCAAGGGACAGCGAGCGAGTCAACTCCGGGAAGCGCAGGTCGTAGCAGATCATCGTCCCGACGGGGACGCCGTCGAGTTCGAACAGCCCGATCTCGTTGCCCGATTCGAGGTATTTCTCCTCGTCCATGAGGCGGAAGAGATGCATTTTGGAGTATCGTCCGACGACTTCGCCTTGAGAGTTGAACACGAACGTCGAGTTGTAGACTTTGCCGTCCACGAGGTTGGCGACAGACCCGGCGTGGATGTTCAAGTTGTGGAGGCGAGATAGTTCGCTCATCAGGGCGATCGTTTCTTGCCCGTCATGGTCGGCGATCTCGGCGATGTTGGTGAGGGAATAGCCGGTGTTCCACAACTCCGGCAGAACGACCAGATCGGCACCGCCGGCAGCAGCTTCAGCGATCAATTCGCGGACTTTGGCGCGGTTGACTTCCGGCTGTCCGAACGCGATGTCCATCTGCAAGAGGGCGAGACGTACTTGTTGGGTCATGATGACTCCTCCGATTTTCGTGAGATAGACTTAGAGTAGCACAAAAAAGAGCCTGGCGTCTCGCGTCACAGGCTCTTTTTTCTAAGATGGGCGGTCGACTTTGGCGAGGCCGAGGGCATGGTGTTTCCAGAGGGTTTGGCGGACTTTGTCTTCCAGTTCTTGCGGGCACTTCACGAGAAGCACGACTTCTGTGGAGATCGCGCCGTGGCGGTTGCGTTCACGCTTGGGACGGGTGATGAAAAAGTCGATCAGAAAACCCAAGACCCCGCCCCCGAAGATCCCGATCAACGCCCAGAGGATCGGGCCCCAGTTCAGAATGTACCCGTAGATCGTCCCGAGCACCATGAAAATGGCGCTGCACATCGCCGTGCCGTCAAATGTGGAGATGCCGTCGGAACGGTGCAGGGAGTCGAACAGGCGGCTCTCTTCGGCTCGTTTGTCCAAGGGCACGGCGAACAGGTCGGTTTCGGTCAGACCTAATTTTTGCAACTCATACAAGGCAAATTCCAACGACTCCATCAATTCGAACGTGGCGAATAGGAACATGGGCTCACCAGATCCATTCGAAATCAGGGGATTGGTAGTTGTTCTGCAAGTAGGAGGTCAACTCCATTTCATAGAGCTTGTTATATTCTGTCGCAGTCAGGTAGGAATCATAGATGCTAAAGGCATAGAGCGAGGGAAAAAACAGTCCCCATGCGGGGTTCAACACGGTACGGGCTTGTTCAAAGTCTCCGTGAAACGTGTACAAGACCGAGGGTAAGAGATGCGATTGGTAGACGACTGCGATCCACGAGAACAACGCGAAAAATCCTGTGGACAGCCGGTAGCAATACAAGTGGCCGGTGCCGGGCATCAGAGCGGACCAGAAGGCGGCGAGTTTCGGATTGAGCTTGTTCAGGAAGTTGATCTCCAATGAATCGATGGCGAATTTGCGGATGGGGGCTTTTTCATGGCGTGCCAGCAGGAACTGGGTGTTGATCTCCATCGTCGAACGGTAGCTGTCCCAGATTGCGTAGAGATACACCGGACCGTAGAGGAGAAACCACGTGTTGTCCAAAACTTGCTTCGCCATTTGAAATTGTCCGGTGAACGAGAACACGATGGCTTCGTTGAGATGTGCGTGGACGTTGATGAACAGCTCCCAGATGACCAAGAGGACCCCTTTGAAATAGCGGCAGAGCATGATATGACCGAAGCCGGGAAACGCAGCCGACCACCAAGCCGGAATCCAAGGATTGCGCGGGTGAATCTGGTTGACGGTGTAAGGGTTGAGATACGCTTGGATACGACGGCCTGAAACCTTCATGGCGGAGAACTCCCTTGTCCTAGAAATGAGACCAGAAGTATTTTTCCCGAAACTGCCAGAGGTTACTCCTATTGAAGCTTGTCGAAAAAACAGATAGGATGAAGACGCGTACATGCTTTGTGGCAGGAGGAACTTATGGAGAAAAAAGTCAGGCTCAATGAAATCGGGCATCTGCGGTCGGTTGCGTTTCTCGCGGTCGTGACACAACATGCGA
Source organism: Tumebacillus amylolyticus (assembly GCF_016722965.1). Lineage (NCBI taxonomy): Bacteria > Bacillati > Bacillota > Bacilli > Caryophanales > Alicyclobacillaceae > Tumebacillus > Tumebacillus amylolyticus. The sequence continues at coordinate 318,822 of NZ_JAEQNB010000003.1, read as the reverse complement.
TCGGCATGTTCACACGCACGGCGGGGGTCAATTTGTCCGACTTGGTGGTGCTGTCGGTGCTGTTCAACTTGGTGAAATTTGCGGTGCCGATGTTTGTGTTTATTACGGGACTTGTGATTTTTTATAACTATTATGAAGAGCTGAAGTTGGGTTCGTACCTGTACAAACGAGTGCGGGAGATCATCGTGCCGTACTTGATCTGGTCGGTTTTCTACTATATGTACTGGGCGTACGACGCGGCGGGGCATTCGTGGCGGGAGTTTCCGAGCATTTTGTTGACCGGCTCGGGCTACTATCATCTGTGGTTCGTGGCGATGATCTTCCAGTTCTACCTGCTGTATCCGCTGTTTCGTCTGCTGTTCAAGTGGTTGAAGTCCGTGATGAAGTCGGAGCGGATCGTGATTCCGTTCCTGCTCGTGTTGACGGGCGTGTTCATCGTCTGCACGCAGTTCATCGTCTCGCACAGCGGAGAGTGGCATTCGAACATCTTCGGCTTGCGGGGGATGTTGAATTATGTGGATCGTACGTTCCCCGTTTGGTACTTGTACTTTGTAATCGGCGGTGTCGCGGCGATGTCGATCACGAAGTGGCGGGCTTGGATGGAGAAACTGCAAAGCTGGAACTATGCGGTGTTCGCCGTGACGCTTGGGTGGGTGACCTACCAGTTGGCGAGCGGGATCGTGCCGAACGCCAAGCCGCCGCATGACGTGGCGCTGTGGATCGGGATCTCGAATTCGTTCAAAGCATCGATGATTCTGTTCACGCTCTCAAGCTTTGTGTTGCTGTATCAGATCGCGATGCGCTTGAGTGCGAAACGCAACCTGCTGACGAAACTCTCCGATCTGATCGGCAAGTATTCGTACGGCACGTTCCTCGCCCATGCGTTCCTGCTCGATGTGGTGTACAAATGGGTGAAGCCGCTGCCGGTGCTCACCCACGCTTGGAAAGCGGTGGTTGCGATGATCGTGACTACGGTGCTGGCAGTTCTGGTGACGATGGCGATCTCCAAGATTCCGTTCCTCGGGTCGTTGATCGTCGGGACGACCGGCAAGCGCAAGAAGAAAGTTGTCGTCGCAGAAGAAGCAGTCAAAGCCGGTGCTTAAAAAAAGAAGCCGAACACGCGCGGGCGCGTGGGCGGCTTTTTTTTCTAACGTCCAAGGGTTTGGAGTTGGTCGGATTCGTAGACGCGCGTGCCCTGTGAGGGGGCTTCCAGCGCGATACGAAGCATGGCGCGGGCGACGGTGCGGCCTTGGATGGCGCGGTATTTTTTCGGAGTGGCGAATGTTAGAGCTTTGGCGAATACGGTGCCGATGCGCTCTCCCAAACGAAACTCCGGTCGGTCGCCGAGGAGGAGCGAGGGGCGGAAGATGTGCAGAGAGGGCAGGTGCAAGGCTTGGAGGTCGCGTTCGACTTCGCCCTTGACGCGGTTGTAGAAGACTTTCGAGCGGGGGTTGGAGCCCATCGCGGTGATGATCAGGAATTTTTCGGCATGTTCGTTTTGCGTGGCGAGTTTCGCGAGTTCCAGCGGGTAGCTGTAATCGACCTTGCGAAAGGCGTCCTGCGACCCGGCTTGTTTGATCGTGGTGCCGAGGCAGCAGTAGATGTGGTGGGCTTCTTGGATGTCAGCGGCCGAGGTGGCGAGGTCGTCGAAGTTCACGGTGATCTGGTGAAGTTTCGGGTGTTGCAACGTGAGCGGGCGGCGTACCAGAACGGTGACGCGCTCGTACTCGGGATGTTGCAGGAGTTCATGGAGGAGTTGACTTCCCACGAGTCCGGTGGCTCCCGCGATCAGGGCTTTTTTCAAATGGATCATCTCCCGTACTAGCTGTGATTTCGTTTGCATATACTCTACCAATTCGAAGGATAGATTGATAGGGGGCGTTTGCGCATGCTGGGTCAAGTGGAATTGAAGGTCGGGAATTATTCGGTGTTGGACAGCGGGAGTGTCATGGTGTATGACAACGAGCCGTTGGAGTTCTGTCTGGACGACGGCGACGGCAAGTTGACGGTACGGTGCGTGTTCGAGGAGATCGAAGACGTCGAGACCGGGCGGCTCCTCGAAGGGGAGAGCAGCGACAACGAGAGCACGTGGCGGTTCGTGAACTTCAACTCTCGGTTGGGCATCGGGAGCCGAAAGCCGGTGGAAGTCGGCGTGTACAACGAGCGCAAGTTGTACCTCAAGTATTTCATCTCCACGCCCAAGAATGCGTACAAAGTGTTTCATTATACGTGGTATCTGGGCAAGGTTGCGCGCGGATAGGGAAGAGAGGGGGCGGAGAGCTCCCTCTCTTTTTTTCGTTAATCTACAGTTCATGAAGACGTGATATAGTGATGATATGGTACAAAAATGGTGTTGAAGGGGTAGGGAACGATGAAATTTACAATACGAAGAAAGTTGCTAGCCGGTTATTTCATTGTGGCCTTTTTGATTGTGGTCATTGGCGTTGGGTCCACGGAAGGATTTCTGCAGATTGCCAGCACTGCGGAAGCCGGCGGGGATGTGGCGCCGTTGATTCATCAGAACATCGTAATTACGGCGACGCTGTGCATCGTGACGTTGGTGTTGCTGGTTGTGATCGGTTCGGTTCTGGCGCGCATCATCGTGAAGCCGATTCGGGTTGTCTCGAAGCGGATCGATCACATTGCGTTGGGCGATTTGACGGCGGAGGAGATCCAACTCAAAAACCGTGACGAGATCGGCGATCTGGCGGCCTCCATCAACGTGATGACGAGAACTCTGCGCGGTCTGATCGGAGAAGTCGAAGGAGCCGCCGTGCAGGTGGCGTCGTCTGCCGAACAGCTCTATGCCTCCGCGCAACAATCTGCGCATGCCGCCGAGCATTCGGCCGTCATCATGCAAGAACTCGCAGACGGCACCGACAAGCAAGTCCGAAGCATCGAGGAAACGGACCAAACGGTCCGCGAATTGACGCTCGGCATCCAACAAATCGCGGCGAGCTCGCAAGGGGTCACCTCGATCTCCATCCAAGCGTCTGCCGTTGCGCAGGAAGGCACGGACTCGATTCAGAAAGCGATCCAACAGATGCACTCCATCTCGGCCGGCGTGAGCATCTCGGCGGAGAACATTCAGAACTTGAGCGAGCAAGCGAAAAATATCGGCCAGATCGTCGCCACCATCGAAGGCCTCTCCTCGCAAACGAATCTGCTCGCCCTCAATGCCGCCATCGAAGCGGCGCGGGCGGGGGAGCATGGGCGCGGGTTTGCGGTGGTTGCAGATGAAGTTCGCAAATTGGCGGAGCAGTCCACCCACTCCGCGCACCGGATCGCGGAGTACATCCACAGCATCCAGAACGAGATTCAGAAAGCGGTCGACGCGATGAAACAAGGAACTGAGGAAGTGACGGTCGGGATTCAAGTCGTCCATGACGCCGGGACTTCGTTCGAGAAGATCAAAGGCGTGGTGGCCGAAGTGTCCACGCAAATCCAAGAGGTCTCCGCCGCCGTGCAACAGATGTCGGCCGGCGCGGACCAAGTGTTGCATTCAGTTGACACGATCAAGGTCGTGACGGAACAAACGGCCGAAGCGACGCAGAGCGTCTCGGTGTCGAGTGAACAGCAACTCGCTTCGATGCAGGAGATCACCGCTTCGTCGTCGTCCCTTGCCGAGATGGCGGAGCTCTTGGACGGCATGATCAAGAAATTCAAAGTGTGACGTGGAAACGTCTCGGCCCTTTGCGGGTCGGGGCGTTTTTTCATGGGGGATTGAAGCGCGGGGGGATTGCGACTACACTAGAGGGGTCAATTTTTGCAGAAAAATGTCGTGGAGAGTGGATATGAACAAGAAATTGAGGTTGCATGAAATTCCGCATCTGCGCGCCCTTGCGTTCATCGGGGTGGTCGTGCAGCATGCGATTGGGATGTTTTCTCGCAGCGAGGGTGTGCAGGCGTCCGATCTGATGGGGTTGGGTGTGCTGTTCAACTTGGTGAAGTTTGCCGTGCCGCTGTTTGTGTTTATGACGGGACTTGTGATTTTTTATAACTACTACGAAGAGTTGAAGGTCGGGTCGTACCTGGTCAAGCGGGTGCGCGAAGTGATTGTGCCTTATCTGGCGTTTACGGTGTATTACTACTATTTCTGGGGCGCAGATCATGCGGCGCATACGTGGCGGGAGTTTCCGAGCGTGTTTTTGACAGGCTCGGGGGCGTATCATCTGTGGTTTGTGGCGATGATCTTCCAGTTTTATCTGCTGTATCCGGTGTTTCGCCGGGCGTTTCAGAAGTTGCAGCCGGTGATGAGTCGGGAGAGAGTGCTCATTTCGTTCCTCGTCGTGTTGGTTGGCGTGTTTATCTGGGGGACGGAGTGGGTGATCGGGCACAGCGGGCAGTGGAAATCGGATGTGTTCGGGATTCGCGGCGTGCTGCATCATTTGGATCGGACGTTTGTGGTTTGGTATCTGTACTTCGTGCTCGGCGGGGTCGCTGCGATGTCGATTGGCAAGTGGCGGGCTTGGGTGGCGAGGATGCAGAGATGGAACCTGTATGTGTTTGGCCTGACGCTTGGGTGGGTGACGTTGGAGCTGTCGAAGGGGATTCAGGGCGGCACGATGGACCTCGGGGTCTCGCATTCGTTTAAGGCTTCGATGATTTTGTTCACGCTGTCGGCGTTCGTGTTGCTGTATCAGGTGGCGATGCGGATGAGCGTGCGGGAGAATTGGGCTACGAAGGTTTCGAATCTGCTTGGGAAGTATTCGTATGGGACTTATTTGATGCACGTGTTCTTCTTGGACAAGTTGTATTATCAGGTGAACAAGTGGATGCCGGGAGTGTTTCCGGTAGGGAAGGTCGCCGTGGCGGTAGTTGGGTGTGTGGGGCTGTCGTTGGTGGCGACGATGGTTATTAGTAAGGTGCCAGTAGTTGGGTCTCTACTGGTGGGTACTGCGGGAGGGAGGAAGAAGAAGGTCGGGTCTGTCGAGGCTGTGCCTGCGGGGCCGTCGGGGTTGAAGGGCGGCGGGGTGTAGGGGTAGGTAGGTTGGATTGTATTTTTGGAATGAAAAGCTGGTCTCCTCGGATGAGGGGGCCGGCTTTTTTGTTGAAGTGTTTCTGAGAATGGGTCTTGGATTACACGGGAGTATAATTATTTTAACTATATAAATAAAAGTATCAGTCTATTGTACTTGTCGTCTGAATTATATATGCAAATTGGGTGGGAATGATTATAATTATGGAGTTGTGATTATTCAAAGTTTATTTATGGTTTTTATAAGACTCGTCGGAGGTCAATTTCGATGTCTACTGTTGAGCATATACTAGATACCGATCTGAACCGGATTCCTCTGGTTCGACGGATTCTAGAACTTATGAACGAGAAAGGCGATGCTTTTACCATTCGGGGCTTTGCTTCTCGTCTGGGGATCAGTCGCGAATATCTGCGACTAATGACCACGGGGGAGAGGCCGATTTCTCCTGCGATGTTGGAAAGGATCGCGCATGGGTTAGGGGTTACAGTTGAGCGGTTGAAGCAGAAGGATACGGTGAAGCAGGAGCAAGATTTGCAAGTTTTACTAAACGGGAAACGAAGAACCAAAACCACACTAGCAAGAGCCAATAAACTTGCAACAGAGCTTATGGGGGTTGCTTTCGGGGCTACTGAACGTGCGTACAGTCTAAATAATTTAGGACGTGTCCAGTATCTGCAAATGAATTACGAAGAGGCCCATCGAACCTGGTTACGAGCATTGGACTACGCGAAGACGTTACAAACGGATTATGGTGATAGCCACCTCCTTCACCTTGTTACTGCGAACCTGATGATTACTCATATCATTCGAAAAGAGTATACAGGCATTGAGGACATGCTGTCTCTCGTGGAAGGTGTATTCGCTGATCATCCAGAGGCATTAGGGCTGGCTCAAAGTGCTCGTATGAAGATGCAAGAGGAACGCGGAAATCTGGACCTTGCAAAAGCACATGCATATCGTGCTCTTGAATTCTTCCAGAAAACTGATAATGAAAAGCAGATTGGCACAGCACTCATTAATGTAGCGTATATCGAGTATCTCTTAGGGAACTATGATAAGTCCTCAGAGGTGTTACGTTCCGCGATCGATGGTATACGGGAGTACGACGATATCCTGATCCATGTAGTAAAAGATTACGTCAAAGCTCTGATGAAAAAGCGTGACTATCAAAAGGTCGTTGAGATCGTAAAGGAGTACGAAACACTTGCGAAAGACTTCCCTGACTTCTCGGGAAGACTCAAAATTATGTATTCCGTTGCCGCTGATGAACCTTCTATCGCTGAGTCTGTGGCAAACAATAAGGATATGAGTTATCAAGTTCGTCACTGGGCTTGCAAGTGCCTCATGGAATATTATTATCTGAAAGGTGATGCTGATTCAGCGATTCGGTACTATGAAAAAGTTCGAATTTACTCAAATACAAAAAGTGAGTTTCTTGATGAGGAGGGGTTCTGATGAAGAAAAAAATCACTGCGGGCCTGCTGCTTGTGGCAGTAGCGGGACTTCTGTGCACGATTGGCTACACAAACAAAACGGCTGATTGGAGACCGCCTGAGCCGTTGAGTATTGTGTTCTATCAGTAGGCAAGTAGAAAGCTGTTGATTCGAAATAGCTCCTCGCAAAAGTCATTTGCGAGGAGCTTTATTTTGTTGAGGGGCGGAAGTGGTACTTGTAGTACTATTAGTGATTGTTGGTTCAATACAAACATGGCAACAATTTGTAAACGAATAGAAATCAATTTTATGACCTGTTGCTTTATTGTGATTACAAGAGATAAATAATAGGAGTGATCACATGGAAACATTCGGGCAACGTTTACGACTATTACGGATGAAGAAAGGGCTGACGCAGACTCAACTTGCGGAGGGCATTTGTACGCCGTCTATGCTTTCACAGGTAGAGGGGGATAAAGCGAGACCTTCCTATCATATTCTTGGGAAGTTGGCTGAGAAGTTGGAGATTCCGGTGGATGAGCTGATCGGGAACTTGGAGTTGAACTTAGTACTCATCAGCGAGTACCGGCTGGCGAAGGGGATTTTGTCCTCCGGAGAGTACTCGGTTGCACTGCCTATGCTTAAAAATGTCATCGAGCGAAACAACGGGAAGCTCGATTTTTTTATGATCCGATATGATTACGGGTTCTGTCTCTTGCAGTTGAACATGTTGAAGGAAGCAGAGGAGCAGTTTGAGCAACTGCTGGACTACGCGAATTCGAACAGTGGCAGCCCGATCATGGCTGTACGGGTGATGTACATGCTCGGGCAGATTGAGTTGAAGAGACGGCGGTATCAGATCGCGGAGCATTATCTGTCTAAGGCATTGGATCAGTTGCGGATGTATGAGGTGAAGGATGTTCATCTGCAATGCTCGTTGTTGCTGACGTTGGGTGAGGTGCAGTTGAAAGCTGGGCAGACGAAGCAATCGGTGGTGACTCTGCAATTGGCTGTGCCGATTTTTAATGAGCGGGAGGATTTGCAGGGGTTGGGGTCGCTGTACATGAAGCTCGCGCAGACTTCGCATGAGGCGGGGGAGTATGAGCAGGCGACAGACTTTGCACAGCGGGCGACGTGGTGTTATGAGCGGATCAATGACCGTGGGGAGAAGTTGGTGCTTGAAGTACGTCTCGCCGTTCTGCAGAGGGAGAAGGGGAAGTATGACAAGGCGGTAGAGGCGCTTCGTGGAGCTGTAGCGGAGTTCCGGGGTATGAAGCGAGAGGAAGACGCAGGGATCGCGCTGACGGAGCTGGGGAGGACTTATCTGTTGGATGGGAAGCTCGATTTGGCTGAGGAGGCGTGTCAGGGGGCGAAAGTTCTGCTGCCGACGGTGCATTTGTATCAAGCGTGGGTTTCGAGGACGCTGGCCGGGATCGCGAAGGTGAGGAATCAGCAGGCGGTTGCAGTGAAGTATTTGACGCAGGCGGCGGATTGCTTTAAGTTGACGGATTGTCAGGCGGAGTATGAGGAGACGATGTTTGAGTTGTCGAGGTTGTATGATGAGGGAAATGATTGTAGGAATGCGTTGAGGGCGATGAATGAGATGTGGTTGGGGCGGAGGAAGGAGAGGCGCGGGGTGGTGCTTTAAATAGCGCAAATTAGTTGGTGGCGTCATACCAATTCATAGAAATGCTGTTACTAAAAAAGCTGAGCCAATCTGGTTCGGCTTTTTGCTGTTTTTGCTAGGAGTTCAATAACTAGAATTGCCTTTATTTGATCGAAAGAACAGGTTATATATCAGAATTATTGGGTGTCATAAAATGCTATGATTTAGGCCTGGACAAATCGATGGTTTTCTAGGATAATAGGCAGTAACCGAAAGTACGTTCGAATCAAAAACAAGAGGTGTCAGACATGAAGCCGTTAGCAATCGATTTATTTTGTGGTGCAGGAGGGATGAGTGAAGGGATCCTCCAAGCAGGATTTCATATCGTTTTTTCTAGTGATATCAATGAAGATGTGAAAAAAACCTATACGGAAAGACATAAACAACTCGGCCTTATCGACGGTGTGAACACGCATTTTGAGCGAGCGGACATTAGGGAACTGACTATAGACAAAGTGGAGAAAGCCATTCGAGGTCTTCAAATGTTTAAGGGACAAGAATTTCCCGAAATTGATGCGGTCTTTGGTGGACCACCTTGTCAGGGGTTTAGTCGTGCAGGTAGGAGAGACAAAAATGACCCACGTAATCAATTGTTCAAGGAGTATGTTAGGTTGATTAATGACATTCAGCCTAAGTATGTAGTGATGGAAAACGTTGAAGGTTTTTTAGATACTACGCTTGATAACTTTGTAGGAGTTACCGAGAGGCAATACCCAGATAATTCGTTAGTTCCAGATATTCTTAGAGATGAGTTTCATAGTATTGACTATGTTACACTCCCTCCACAGCTCCTAGATGCTTCTAATTATGGGGTACCTCAACGAAGACGAAGAGTAATTTTTATTGCATACCGTAACCGTGAGGGAGAGAGGTTAGTAGTCCCAAGGTACCCTGATCCGACTACGCCTGATAATGACCAAAAGGTATCAGTGGAGGAGGCTATTGGTGACCTAGTGTTTGGAAAGCAGTGTGAGGCAATTGGGTTCTCTGAGTATCAGAACGAATCTAGGAAGGGAAGAACCTTAACTGTGGATGGTGAATCAGTACCAAATCAAGGCCTCATTCACAACCATGAGTTGTCCCGACACACTGCGGTTGTAAGGGAGCGATTCTCCCTTTTCCGTGAAGGGGAGTCCGCTGCGCAGGTCGCAAAGCGCGTTCTTGCAGAGGGCATAGACCTGAGAAATTATCCTAACTTATTAAAAGAGTGTGCTAAAAAGCTAGAAAGCAAGTACGATTTCAAGTTTGTGTATGACTCTTTCAAAACAGGGAAAGTGACACAAGAAATGCTTCAAGTATTGCTTACGAAGAAAAATAGTAGGACTCGATTGGAACGCAATAATCAATCTCCTACAATGGTAACACTCCCTGATGACTTTATTAGTTCCTTTGAGGATCGTATTCTTTCTGTAAGAGAGATGGCGAGGCTGCAATCGTTTGATGATAGTTTTGTTTTTGAGGGCAAGAGAACAACAGGAGGAGATCGAAGGAAATTGGAAGTTCCGCAATATACTCAGGTGGGGAATGCAGTACCTCCTTTGCTAGCAAGAGCTTTTGCATTGGAAATAAAAAGGGCAGTTGATCTAACTAAAGAAAGCTTAGCACCCCAGTGCTAAGCTTTCTTTTTTTTGACAAGAATAGTAAAATAGGAATGCTTGGTATCGAAAAATAGTAAGTTGGGGTGGAAGATATGTCACAAAATATCTGTGAATTTCTTAGGGAGTCTGTAATAAGAGATCTTCTAAAGCTTAAAACGGTGAAGAAGTGCTGGCCGATTTGGGAAAAGGCGATTTTGAAGAACATAACTCCTTTAAACGAAACAAAAGTTTTAGGATTAGGGGACTCTCTAAGTAGTATCTTTGAATTGACAGGAAAAAAAGGAAGAACACAATCAGATGTCTCCGGCGGAGGAACAGCATGGGAGGCATTAGTATGCTGGTATCTGAACCTCTGTTTGATAGGAAGTAGGACAGTTGTCGTCAAGCACTCAAAAAAATGGCTTCCAAAACCAGTGAGTGATGCTATTACTGTGACTTATAGTAATTTCCCTTCAAATACCGAATCTGATTTGATTGCAATAACGTTCCCGGATCGACAAGAATATTCTATAGATAAGGATTTAATTAATGTATTGGATGTTGAAGGGCAACTAGTTCCAACCATTACGGGGAAGAGTAAGAAAAAGTATAACTATAACAAGGTTATCAATAGTTTGCTTGAAAAACACTTGTCTGAATGTGAAATAGGCATTATTCAATGCAAGACTAATTGGAACGACAACTCCCAGATCCCAATGCTGTGGGACATGATTTATGCCTCAAAAGGGTTTAAAAATAATATTAATGTTGGGACGGAAGGGTTCTCGATCCATCAGGTAAAAAAATTCACTTACTCGTTTGTAACGGTACCAACTAATAATCATTCTAATTTTAAGGAAACTAGCACTCCAGTAAAACGAGTGCAGAATATCTCAGGAGGAAACTACTGGGGGCGAGCTTCAAAGGCATCGGTAGTTTTGTCGATTAAAGAGATTTTCAATAAAAATTTTACATCTGGCTCCTCAACTGGTTTGAGAGATCGCCTTAGAAATGAATTGCAATTTCTTGGTAATAAGTATGAATATTTTAGTGTTCATTGAAACAGTAAAAACACCCATCGGATAGATGGGTGTTTTTACTATTTAGACTGTCTACGTATAAATAAACCTTTATTTCTAGCTAACATCGAATAGGTATCTAGCATTTTTTCATCTAAACAATAGATTGGGAAACTCAGGTCATAATTTCCTACAATCACAGATTTAGATTTAATAAAGAAGAAATTTGAAAAACAAAGCTCTCGGGTGGACAATTGGATCAGTAAAAGTATTTGGTCGTAATTTGTAATTCTGAAGACCTCTGGTTGGTTTTCTTGCTTCCATGAGCAAACCAACTTCCTTAAATTAATCATATTTTTTCTATCTAAAGATGAAAGTATTAACTGCAACTCAGGTCCGTTTATTTTTGAAAGTTTCGGAGAGTAGGCATAAATAGGAAAGTGGTCATTATCATCTAGTGCAGCTTTGAAAAAGGACAAATATTTTTTTTCTGTCATTCTAAATCTAGAGGAGTTAATTTCGAAATTTAATAAACGTGCAGCTTCTTCTTCCGAGAGCTGACTTGGATATTGATCAAGAATTCCGACGCTGAAAATAGTTGGTCTTTCAATTTCTTCTATGTCTACTCTTCCGTACAAGGCAAGTAATGAGTTAAGTTCGGTGTCTGATGCTGATTCGAGAAAAAAATCTATATTTTTGGAGAACAAAATAATAACCCCCTGTAAATAATTATAAAACCAATTGAAACGATTATTTCTTTCTTCTTAGAACTGTACCATCTTTTCCTAGGGTCCAATAGCCTTTTTTCCCTTTTTGTTTTAATTTCCAATAACTTCCTCCGTGGGTTCCATTCCCTGAGTTTACTGCTCTATCTTTTTCTAGTTCAAATTGCCCAAGTGATCCACCACTCTTTTGAAGTAATGGAATATTGACCTTGCCATTATTAAGCAAATATTTCGGGATGTGACATTGGGTATTACTGTTGTGAATTTGGGATTTCTTATCATTTTTTATTAAAAGGTAACAAACTTTCTCTCGGAAAGGGAAACGAAGAAGTTGTGCGAGTATCAGCCTAAGTTTTAGAATATGTAGTACTGCATCTGTCATATATAAACCTCCTCTCTGTCACGTTCATTTCCCACCGAATCAGTCTAACCAAAAATCCTTTTTTCATACTAGTCGCTTTGTGACTTCTAATAGCAAAAATACACAATGAAAAGATCTTTCCAATAAAAATAAAAAGACCGAGTCTGTCTTGACTCGGTCCATTTCTATGGCAAATTACGCCTCGTCTACAACCTTCACACTCTTCATCTTATCCCCTTGCTTAATCCCATCAATGAGTTCCTCACCAACCAGGATCTGACCAAACACCGTATGGTTTCCATCCAGATGAGCGGTCGACTGACGATCATGCACGATGAAGAACTGCGAACCACCGGTATCACGACCAGCGTGAGCCATGGAGAGAGCGCCTTTTTTGTGTTGGTGCGGGTTGTTCTTCACTTCGCACTTGATGGTGTAGCCCGGGCCGCCGGTTCCGGTGCCTTGCGGGCAGCCGCCTTGAGCGACGAAGCCCGGGATGACGCGGTGGAAGGAGAGGCCGTTGTAGAAGCCGTCGTTTGCCAACTTCTCGAAGTTCTCTACAGTGCCCGGAGCGTGTTCGTTGAACATCTCAAATTCCATGGTGCCGCCTTTTTCCAGTTCGATGATCGCTTTTTTCATATGTATTCCCTGCCTTTCAGTATGTGGGTTCGTTACCATTATACACAAACGAACGGCCCTCGTAAAAAGGGACAAGTTCCCGTATCCTTTAGAGTGCATGGGGAACTGATTTAGGAGGAATGTAATGAGAAAGTTCGTACAACTCTGCCTGTCAGCAGCCACCACAATAACCATGCTGACGGCATTTGCAACCGAAGCCGGAGCGGCCACATCCTTTCCGTTCCGCGACATCCAGAACTCATTTGCTAAGTCTCAAATTCTCGACCTCTACAACCGTGGAATTATCGGGGGTGACGGGAACGGCTACTTCCGGCCGACCCAACAGATCACCCGCGCTGAATTTGCCACGATGTTGTTGAAGGCCAAGGGAATTCCCGCCCCATCGGCGGATAGTTATGAAGGCACGTTTCGCGACGTCCCGCGGGGAGAATGGTTCACGCCTTACGCGGAAGCATCCTATCGGCTGGGCGTCACGAGTGGGAAGGGAACTGGACTGTTCCAACCTTCCGATCACCTCACACGCGAAGAAATGGTCAAAATGGCCGTCAACGCACTCGGTCGCGATTCTGAAACCGCACGCCATCTGAGCTACGCGGCTTACAGTTCTGCGATCAACAATTTTGCGGACCGGGGGACCATCAGCTCATGGGCTGTGAAACCGCTGGCGTACGCGATCCAGCAAGGCATGTTGTCCGGCAGAAGTGCCAACGAGATCAAACCGCAAGACACCGCGACTCGCGAAGAAGTCGTGGCTTTCCTGTCCCGCTCGCTGGTTCCGCATCCTAAGGGCACGAACCTCATCCCGGTTTCGCGTGGCAACTTGCCTTTCTTCGATAAAAAGGGCGCTGTTGCCACCGCCTACACCCACAGTGGGGCTCTTTCCTCCATCGGATTGCAAGTGCGTGAAGGTCTCGTCGCAGTCGACCCGGCCCAGATCCCACTCGGGTCGCATCTGTACATCCCAGGCTACGGCTACGGCATCGCAGGGGACACGGGAGGCGATATCAAGGCAGCCCGCGTGGACCTCTTCAAGGACAGCTACACCGCTGCGATCCAGTTCGGACGGCAGGATGTGAACGTGTTTGTTATTGATTAGAGAATATAGATATATTCACGTAGAGACTGCCATTCCTATGGCGGTCTTTTTTTTGTTGAATGATTTAGCAAAGAGATCATTTAAGTCGAATTGGAGGGGGAAATAGTTGTGATGTCGAAATATGTTTTTGGATGGAATAAAAATCAAAGGCAGGAGAAGTCATGACTACTGCATTAATTACTACCGAATCACCAAGGCATTCTTTACTTATATATACTGTTGGAAATTCTCACGGGATTTTGTCAGAAGCTGAAATAGTGGAACTCCTGCGAAAGGGAATCAAGGTCTATATCCTTTCGAGTGTATCTGGGCATTCGTGGTCAACTGCAACGGATTTGTACGAAGGGGAACTACTTTTTCAATATGAATTTGAAACGCCACTTAATTCAAGCGAGTCTATAACGATTATCGACGGAATCATGACGGAGGATGACAAAGAGCGTCTGATAGAGCTCGCTTACAATTTCCCGGATTTTAATCTGGAACAGTACTTGGTTGAACACAGTCCTGCTGACAAACATCTGGCGGTCATGGCGGGCGCAGGTACTGGAAAAACAACAGTTATGATGCAACGGATCTTGTTTTTGCTACACACCACGAATGTTGCTCTTGATCAAATTGTCTTGCTGACGTTTACAAAAGATGCAGCACAGCACATGTTCCATAAATTGCGGAATGTTTTTCATACTCGTTACAAATTAACAGGTAAGTTGATATACCTTCGTGGAATGGAACAGGCCGGAAGGATGCAAATCTCCACGATTTCCTCGTTCGCAAAAAAGCTCTTGAAAGAAATGGGGGCTGTTCTTGGGTTTGGTCAGGAAGTACAGATTCGATCTTTTATTTTGGAAAGGAGAGCGTTAATCGAGAGGTTTCTCGATGAGTATTGGACGAATGAGGTTGAGAACAATTCTATTGCCTCTAAGTTGAGCGGTTATCGGATGTACGAACTTGTTGAACAAATCGCTTCATTTTGGGAGGAGATGGAGAAGAAAGGTTTCGTGGGCGAGGATGTTAGCGCATTAGAATGGGGCGAGGCTGACAGCTCTTCGAGAAATTTCAATCAATTGTTTAGAGACCTGTTCTCGGTTGGTGAAGAGCAGTTTCAGAAGATAAAGCGTGATGAAAATGCGATTTCCTTGAATGATCTAACTCGTCAAATCGATTTAATCTCTCGTGAAAATGTGTCGTTCGAGAACTTGAGTAATAAAATTAAATATCTATTTATTGATGAGTTTCAAGATACGGATGAGACTCAGATTAGATTGGCTGTAGTACTACAACAGGCATTTAAGTCTATTTTGTTTGTTGTAGGGGACATTAAGCAAAGTATTTATCGGTTCCGTGGAGCCGATGAAACTGCATTTCAGACATTAGAAGATCGATTGCATGAAATAGGAGAGTTACTTCGAACGCTACCACTGAAGAAAAATTATCGAACACATCAGGCTGTTCTGGAACAGTTAAACCTATTTTTCAAATCTTGGGGTGATCAGGAACACCTTGTTTATTCTGAAGCTGATCGTTTGATTGGTATGAATAATAAGGGACAGGGGGAACTGGTCATTGATCGAGTTTATCTTTGGCGAACCGCAAATAAGTTTATAGAGCGGGTAATAGCGCACATTAGATCGGAACGTGATAGGCAATCCGGGGACATAACGATTCTAACCCGTACAAATCAGGAAGCTCACTTAATAAAGGAGTGGTGCGATGAGGCAGGCATCAACGCGCACCTAGTTGTGGGTGGAGGATTTTTCGCTACAGAAGCTGTTCGGGATTTTAAAGTTCTACTGGGTTCCCTGTTATTTATAAATGACCCTGTTTGGCAGCTGAGCTTACGAAACACACCATATTGCCACAAGCCGATTGCCTGGACTGCTCTGGCAAAGTTTCACGGAAATTCGCAATCTGTCCTGCACCTGTTAAATGAGAACTTGCCTTATCCAGAATGGACTGATCATGTTGAAATGCTTGCCTTCATGCCAGTGTTGTCCGTCATCCGTAAAATTATCGACACCGCAAAACCAATTGAAGTTTATTACCAGCAACAATTGGAACGGCTGAGGGATTTCAATTCCGATCTGGACATTTGTGAGAGAGAGGCTCGTCTCCTTAGCATGCAGTATCAAAAGAATTTGAATCATTTGCTCGAATTGCTCCATCAACGATTTAGTAGCGATTTTCTAACACCATATTCCATTTTTAAATGGCTCGAAATTAATATCGCTACGAATCGAGATGAGGATGAGCCAGTTTTGACGAAAACTGAAGATGGTGCGCAACGACTTGAGATTCGAACCGTGCATAAATCAAAGGGTTTAGAGTTTGATACTGTGATAATTCCTTTCACAGACCGTCGGTTTTGGAGACCGAACAATGAAATTCTTTTTAGAAAAAACAAGGAAGTAGAAGTGGGTTGGAAGTTAAATAGAAGCAGCAAATCACCAGTTTATCGAAATCATTTGCATAATGATCTAAGCGATGAGGAGCAGACTGAATTGTATAACGAGGAAACTAGATTGTTATATGTGGCCTTGACCCGTTGCATCAATCGTCTCGTTGTAATTCAGATCCGTCGCAAAAAATTGTCAAAAGAAACTTGGTCGTATTTGTTGACTCTCGGGGAAGGGGGAGATGTGTAATGGCTACAAAAATGATTGCTTATGCAAATCCTTTTGAACTCGAATCCGATATGCTGGACCCTTATCGTGATGTCGTTCATATTTGCGCGACTAACAGTCTTCGCAAAGGGGTTCACTCCTTTTATCAATGTGAGAGACGCTATTTCACTGGTGTCATGGTTGGTACCGGGATGTTTTTGCGCCAGTTTTTAGGTGATTGGTCAAAGCCAAGAACAAAGCTACTTCAGTTCGCTCAACTTTCGGAGCGCCTGTTAGAACTGGAGGAGGGTGTTAGAGACCCAAAGGTACAAATGAGGTTTCGGGCGTTTCGCCGTAATCAACTTCAAGTTTTAGAAACCATGCGGGTACTGACTGAGATTGGTATAGATGTAAACCGGATCGAGGTCACGGTGCAAACAGAGGACGAGAGATTTTTTGTGGAATTATGGAAATGGATGGATCAAAATGGTTATTGGTTCAGGCGTATTCGCCATGACCTTGGAACCCGACTTCACAATCCAGAGATATTACAAACTACTCTCAAGGAAGCTCTTTGTAAATGTGATGACTTAAGCCAACATCAGAAGGACCAACTCCCAGACCGAATTGACCAAATCATTCTTCATGGCTTTTACTTTATCACCCCCTTACAGCACAGAATATTTAAGCTGTTTGAGAATGCTGGAATTGAATTGGTCTTTTTGAACCTTTATGATGAACGGTATAAAAAGACGTTTGCCCCCGTTCGCACATTCATTGAAGCGTGGGTTCCGTACGAGGACTGGAGCCATCTTCCGATTTTTGACGGACCCGAGATTTCAATGGGGGAAATGTTCGCTAATCTTTATGAATCCGATAGGCTCCAAGATACTAGTCATTCGGGATACGAAGTTACACTTAAACCACATGCAAACTTTCATAGCCTACTTGATGAATATACTGAGTATCCAAATGGCCGTGATGGAAGTGTTGAGTACTATTCTCCAGAACATGAACCATTAAACGACCGAATCATGGAATATTACCCAGAGTATTTTAAAGAACGTCATTTTCTCGCCTACCCGATCGGTCAGTATTTACTGCATCTTCACCGAATGTGGAATGAGATTAGGCAAGAGTTGATCTTGGATGAGCAAAGTTTATTCGAATGTTTTGCATCTGGGTGGTTGCGCGAAGGGGATCATAACGGAAGACAATACCTAACGGACTTGCGTGATCTGCTTCCCTATTTCCAAGGATGTCGTACGTATTGTGAGTGGGCTGAATTACTCGAGGAGCTCATTGACATGAAGAAAAATCTTAGTATGGTATGGCAACCGGTTCCCTCTTCAGAGACATCAAGTCAGCGGTTCCATGAAATGATGGGAGATCCACTCTTGCGATTTTCATTTATGAAGGTACAAGAAGATAATCTAAAAGTGGTTATCTTGCTTGTTCGTAAGTTGTGGGAGCAAGCTCTTGAATTGTTTGGTCAGAAAAATGCTCGAACATCGTTGTCAGAGCATTTTGTTAAACTCGAACGTTTGTTACAGAGTGGCTTATCTGATGAGGCGTTGCTAGAGAGTGAGAGAGCGGCATTGGAACGGCTAAGAGAAGAACTTGCTAGCCCTCGTGACGAGAAAGAAAAATATCGGGTGCAAGACTTAGCAGTAGCGATTTCATTATATCTAAGCAACGTATTCAGTGATGAGGGAGAGAGAGATCGAATGATTCGTTCATTTGATGATCTCGATGGAGTGTCGTTCCTGCAGAACAAAAGAATTCATGTTTGTGGATTGAGTGAAGAAGCATTGCCTAAAAACCAGTTTGTTCTACCTTGGCCTTTAACTCGACCCCTGCTTGAAAAACTTACTGAAATTCCTGAAATACGTATGATGCTGTACCGAGATAAGTATTCATCTGAATTTGCAAGGTATTTGTTTTATCATGTACTAGCCTTTTCGCAAGAACCTGTTTCACTTTCTTGGATGCGTGATTGGGGTGGAAAAGACCTCGAAGAATCTGTATATGTAAAAGTGCTAGGATTGCCGGTAAGTGAGGAAGCGAGGAGCATTGAGTCAACGCAATCTAAGATTGAGATGCCTTTGCAAGAAGAATTTGAAATTGCATACAATTATATGGAAGGGTATCCAATAGATGCCGTTGCAGAGCATGAACTTTGTCCTCGAAGATTTTTTTACAGTTATCTTGCAAAGCCGTTCCCTACCTACCAGAGCGAGTTCCACCACCAGTTTTTGATGGCAGCAATGTTTATGTTGTATCACGAACTTACAGATCGTGATGACGACGAGGCTTTTGATCAAATTCATAAACTGTTTCCGCTTTGGACCGATATTAAACTGCGGGATATTCAGACCTATGCGGACAAAATTAGGGATGGTGTTGTGGAATCAGGAAGTGATAGGTTTGAAGATAGGGAATACTCGAGAATCCGAAAGCAATTCCATTTCTTAAAACCAATGCGTCAATTAAATGCTTATAAGCAAGGTGGCTACGAACTACGTATAGGTCTTGAGGGTGATCGGCACTTGATTTTGAGTGCCAAACCTTCATCGGAATGCAAATATTGCCCTCATCTGTCCGTATGCACAAATGGATTGCATCCAATTGATGAATCGTGAACGAATGGAATGGTGGTGAAACAATGAAAGCTACTTTTTCAACCGAGTTCTGGTCTGCGGTAGCAGCTGGATGGGCTTCTCC
>NZ_JAEQNB010000001.1:1257343-1463034 GCF_016722965.1 Tumebacillus amylolyticus | reverse complement strand
ACTTGCATGTATTAGGCACGCCGCCAGCGTTCGTCCTGAGCCAGGATCAAACTCTCAATAAAAGTTTGGTTCTGACTCGAATCGATCTTCATCTATCACTCGTTTAGTTTTCAAGGATCAATCGTGTGCCACCGAAGCGGCTCAACTAACTTACCATAACAGTTTCAAATCTGTCAACTACCAATCTCTTCTTTTCTTTCATCACCGCATCTCTCGCGGCGACAAGACTCATACTATCATAAAGCACTCCTCGGACTCCACTTCCTCCGCGAAACAAATCCAAACAAAAAGGAGCCGAGACCTCATCGGCTCGACTCCATACGTCCTCACGCTTCCATAGACTGAATCAACAGATGCAATGCGTGCTTCGCGGCGCGAATCCGCAATTGAGTTTGATCTCCCCGGATGCGAACAACTTTTGTGTCGTTCGCTTGAGGCCCCGATACAGCAAAATACACATCTCGCATATTTGCCGCTGCTGAGCCTTCATTTGGCGTAACAAGATCGGAAACCGCAACGGCCCAATCAGCCCCCGCGTACCGTCTCATCGCCTCTGCAATCACACCCGCTCGTTCCTCCAAAGTCTTGTACTCGCGCAATCCGAGCCTCGTTTTCAACAATTCTCCATCTGCGAGAACCATCGCTTCTTTTATATAGGAAGAGACTCCACGATACTCATGCAACATCGAGGTGAGAACACCACCTGTGACCCCTTCATACACGGCGAGAGTCAAACCTTTCTCGATCAACTGTTTCCCCACTACAACGGGCAGCTTCTCATCATCCACCCCGTAGATAAAGCCACCCAACCGCTCTCGAACCTGCATTTCCAACCCCGCAATCAAGTCGTCCGCCGCTTCCACCGAGTCTGCTTTGGCGGTTACCCGCAACTTGCATTCCCCTTCGGAAGCATACGACGCGATCGTCGGGTTCGTGCTCTCCAGCAGATCGGCCACCTTCGTCTCCACGGCAGGTTCGCCCAATCCGAAGATTCGAAGCACCCGGTTGCGAATCGTCTGACTCTCCCCGCTCAGCTTATGGAGCAGCGGAAGGACTTGCTCGACAAACATCGGGATCATCTCCGTCGGCGGCCCCGGCAGAAGCACATAATGACGCCCTTCTGCTTCCACATACTGCCCCGGCGCCGTCCCACGCGGGTTATCCAGAATCAAGGCTCCCTGAATTCGCATCGCTTGCTGACGGTTATTCGGAGTCATCTCCCGCCCCAAGCGCGCAAACAGCTGAACCAACTGCTCCAGAACCCGCTCATCCAACTCCAACGAACGCCCAAGCACAGCAGCCAGAGCTTCCCGAGTGAGATCGTCTTCCGTCGGCCCTAACCCTCCGCAGAGAAAAATCAAATCCGACCGCGATTGCGCCAAGGAGATAGCATCGGTCAGGCGTTTCATGTTATCCCCCACCACTTGGTGGAAAAACACATTCACGCCCGCCACCGCCAACTGTTCAGACAGATACCGCGCGTTGGTATTGGTAATCTGACCGAGCAAAATCTCAGTCCCAACCGCAATGATCTCCGCATTCACAGAGCATCCCCCTCTCCCGCACTAGACGCCCAAAAACTTCATCGGATTCGTCCGGCAAATTTGTTCCACCAACGAATCGGGTATCTCAAGCCCTCTCGAAGCCGCGCTTGTCCGCACTTGTTCGATAAACCAAGCGTACCCTTCTGTTACCGTTTCGTTTTTGAGTTGACCGAAATCGGTAGACACGCAGACTCGGCCGGGATCAATCGCTTGCAACAAGTCCAGCACATCGTCCGGACTCTCATACCCGAGCTTCGTCATCAAAATCGCCACTTCCGCCCAGACATGGCTTGATTGTAACAACTCCGCCACTTCAGACGTTGTAAACCCGGTACAAGAATGACAGGGATGAGTGAGCATAATCCGTCCGCCGCGCTTGTCGACTTCCTCCACCAACATATACACTTCTTCCTTCGAAGAGTGTCCCGTCGCCATCGGAATCCCAAAGTCAACAGCCAACTGAATGACATCAATCGTATCCGGACGCAATCGTCCTTCCTCACTGACCCGCTCCAATTTAACGGGATACGTATCGAGCACCGGATGGCATTTCGGCTGCGACAGTCGAGGCTTTGCACCATGACCGGTAAGCGTTGGGAACCAGATCACCATCGGAGCGTCCTGACCATTGGCGGCAAGCGCCGCTTGAACCGCTTGCGTCGAGACGCCGCCCGCGTATTGATTCAACGTGATCGAACCATAAATCGGATACCCTTGTTCCCGTGCCATCCGCGCAACGGAAGTCGTCGCCGTCAGATGACTTTTTAAAACGGCGCCTGCCCCCGCTGCTTTCATTTCTTGTCCTAATGAAAGCGGCGAGTAGCGACGCGAATAGGTATCCGGTTCCGAGTGAACATGCAGATCAAAAAAAGGAATCGACATCTCTAAACCCCAACCTTCTCCCACGGACGGTTGTATTTAAACTGAACCCGCGCATCTTCCAGACGTACCCCGTTGTGCAACGCTTCGACGATGTTCGCTTCCGTATCTCGAATCGCTTTGGCACGACGAACCGTTTCTTCAATCATGTCTTGAGGAATCACCAACACGCCGTTCGCATCGCCGCGCACATAGTCGCCCGGTTGAATCACGACATCATTGACGCGCACCGGAACCTGATGGTTCCGTTTTTTCGCACGACCTTTGCCCGTCTTCATATAAACGGACTTGGTGTACATCGCGTAGTTTTTCTCTTGAATCTCTTCCACGTCTCGGCAAGCTCCGTCGATGACAGTCCCCGCAACACCCTTGATCGTCGCCATCGTCGTCAAAATGCCACCCCAGATCGTGCAATCCGTCCGACCGTTGTTCGCCAAGATGACAACTTCGCCGGCCGACACTTCATCAATATAATCTGCAGCCGTCGCGACTTTCGTTTCTTCCTCACTCGGCAACCCGAATTCGACTGTAAAAGCACGCCCACAGAGATCCACATTGGCCGAGCGCGGCACGAGGCCTTCCAAACCGCCATTGACTCCGAGACTGTCCAACGCATCCGAGATGCTGGCCGTATCCAAATCGCGCAATTCTTCCATCCATTGATCGGTCATTCGTCTCCGCCCTTTCTCTTACAGTCGAGCTAAAATCGCATCTGCCATTTCACGAGTGGTTGCGTTGCCGCCCAAGTCGTACGTCAACACCTTGCCTTCTTCGATCACTGAAGCAACGGCACGTTGGATCGCGTCCGCCTGGTCCGTATACCCGTGGTGTTTCAACGTGAGCGAAGTCGTCAAGAACATAGCTGACGGATTCACGATGCCCTTACCCGCATGCTTCGGTGCCGAACCGTGAACCGGTTCGAAGTAAGCTTTTTCCGCGCCCAAGTTTGCACTGGGAGCAAGTCCTAAGCCACCCATGAGCCCTGCGCCCAGATCGGAGAGGATGTCGCCAAATTGGTTTTCACTGACGATGACGCCGAAATGCCCCGGGTCGCGTACCATCCACATCGCCGTCGCATCGACGTTCTGCACTTCCCACGGAATGCCCGGATACTCGGCCGCCACTTCCTCCAAGATGTCGAGGCAGAACTGCCCGGATTCACGCATGACATTCGGTTTGTCTACCCACGTCACACGCGGATACCCTTGGTCTCGTGCGCATTGGAACGCGAAATGCAGCAGACGCTTCACACCGTCGCGCGTCATCAGACGCAGAGCCACCGCACCATCCATCGGGCTCTCCATCTGCCACGAACTTCTCGCGCCTTTTTTGCGTTGAATGAACTCAAACAACTCGTCCGGAATCGGGGAAAAGTCAAACCCCGCGTACAGCCCTTCCGTATTTTCACGAATGACGGTGAAGTTCATGTTGTCGGCAATCTGTCTCGGGTTCCCCGGAATGCTGAACACCGGGCGAACATTCGCAAACAGCCCCAGACGTTGACGCAGTTGGATGACCGGCGAGAGATAAGACACGCCCGTCTCGCGCAATTCCTGCGACAACTCCGCCATCGCCTGAGCATGCGGCTTGGAGGTAATCGCTGCAATCATCGTCGCATCCGACGACTCGATCAACTCCCACGTCCGCTCCGGTACCGGATTGCCTTCCTTTTTCCAAAACTCCCACCCGATGTCCCCGAATTGTACATCGACCGGCACACCCAATTTTTCAAAAACAGGAAGCGTCGTTTCCGTTACTTCAATCCCGATGCCATCGCCTGGCAAGACGGCAAGACGCAAAGTCTTCATGCTTTTACTCCTCCTGCATTCATCACTTGATTGGAAGTTTGGCTCGGCGAGCATTCTTTTTTAGCAAAGCTCGCTCCCTTGCGGTACAGCACATACGTTTGAACGATCCCGACGATGACGAAGAACGAAACCAGTACCGCCGGCCCCACGTGGTCTTTCATTACATAGAGGAAGCCCAAGGAAATCAAAGTCGAAACGACCTGCGTGCGCATCGGATACGTATACAGCGTCAGACCGCGAAGGATCGCAGACAGAGACATAATCGCAACGGTAACCGATTGATAAAAACCAACCAAGATAAAGACCCAACGGGTCTGACTCGTCAAGTTGCTGGAGTCACGACCAATGACGTGCAACATGCCATCCGGGATGGCGAGATACAGCAGCGCGATGAGAATCATCGGAATGATGATAATCGACGTCACCACACGCAGAGCAGGAATCGTGAGGTCCAACTTGCGAGTGGAGAATTTGCCCGCCATGAAACGAGTGACCATCCCGCTCAGGTACCAGAACGGCAACCAGACCAACTCCAACATCCGCAGACCGACCGAGGCGATGTGCATGACTTCCGGTCCCGACAGCGACATCCCTTTGAGCAAGAAATTCAAGCCAAACGACGTGATGATGTTCTCCATACTTCCCGGAACACCCGTCGCCATGATCGCTTTGATATCAGCGGCCGTCACTTTCGCTTTGAGCGTCAACGACCATTTCAAGTTCGCTTGCTTCGAATTCATGAAGGAAAAGGCCAGAACAACATATACCCAGTTGGCAATCGAAGTCATGACCCCGATTCCCGTCAGACCGACCGACAACCCGGCCGCATCGAAAGCTCCGGCGAAGTTCAGCCCGAGGAACAGCACGAACGTAACCGCACTGCCGGTTGCCGCGTACAGCGACAATTTTGCATTGTTCGCCGTGACCATCCCCGCTTGTACCAGCGGCATCAAGCCCCAAGCCGGAAGCCCCCATGCAAAACCGAGCAGATATTCGCCGACTTTCGCCGCAAGACTTTGATCAGCAAAAAACGAAGCGACCCAGTCGCCCGCCAACGCCACCAAAACCGCGAAGATCACACCTGCAAACAAACTCATCAGCACTGCCGTTTTAAACTGGCGATGCGCCGATTCCGAATCCCCTCTGGCAAAAAGCTGCGACATCGTCGAGATCGCACCCACAGACGGAATTCGCAAGATCGCGAGGAAAAACGTCAACAGGGTGGTCGCCACCCCCGCCGCCGCGACTTCCACACTGCCGATCATCCCGATCCAAATCAACTCGATCGTCGAGATCAACCACTGCAGCCCGCCGCGCAACATAACAGGCACGGACAGATTGACAAACTCTCCGACCATGCCTCGATACCCTACAGATTGTGCTGTCGTTTTCATACTATCCGAGCTCCATAAAATGTTTTGACATGTGAGATCGCGACTTCCGGATTATCACCCATGATTCGCATCCCTGCTCCTTCTACAAAAAGAACCTCTGCATGAGGCACCAACTCGCGGAAAACTTTTGCATGCTCTTCATGCAACAGAACCGATTCCGCTCCGAACAGCACCATCATCGGCGCTTTTACCCGCGACAGTCTCTCCCGCGCATCGTGCAAAGCGACCGCTTTCAGACTCGACGTTGCTTTTGCGAGTGCCAACGGGTCGCCGGAGCCCGCTCCAACCTCAGTCGGGTTCTGCAAGATCGGCAATTGACCCGCTTGGGCAATCCAAGGAATCAAGCTCGTTTGGAACGCCGCTTCACCGAACGCATGCGTCATCAGCGACCACGAAGAGAACACCGCTCGAAGCGTCGTGTCAGCAAATGCGTTCGTGCTCACGAGCAGCACCGGAATTTGTTCCATCTCCGGCAAGACGCTCAGCTCTTGCGCAATCATCCCGCCCAGCGAGAATCCCCAGATCAAGTCCGGTTGCAAGCCTTGCTCTTTCAAAAATTGATGGACAAAAACGGCCAGTTCGCGCACGGTGAATTCCACAGGTCCGTTGTTCTCCTGCACGAGCTTCTCCGGCATATCAAGAATTAAAAAACGCGACTCCTTCCAAAAAGGACGCAACGTAGCTTCCCATTCTTGGGTGGTGATCGCTTCCGTGTCCATGCGGGGGAGGATGAGGGTCAACTTTTGACCCTCACCCATTTCCAAGCACCATGGACGCAACGTAGATGTGGTATATGGCAAGTTCTTTCCCCTCCGATCAACCTCTTACGCGGATACGGTCCGCTTCTCTGTCTCTTGGTTTGTCAGCACCATGTTGGCACGATCAATCCAGGATTGGTTCTCCAAGGTCAACAACAAATCAAGCAACGAAGTTCCCTTGTGTTTCGCCATTTCTTCCATGCGGTCTTGCACATCGAGGTTCAAGTTGTGGTAGCCCGTCAAGATGCCCTCTTCCTCGATGAAATAGGATTCACCGTCGACTGCTTCGATGAACAACTCATACGCCGCTTTCGAGGTGGATATCAGTTTCCCAAGGTTGTAGTTGCCCGCCAACCCCATGCGCTTCAAGCAAGCGACGAACGACTCGATGCACAGGTTGCCGGCCCCTTTGCCGAATCCGTACATGCTGGCATCCAAGATGTGCGCCCCTGCGGTCATTGCTTCCAAGGCATTCGCAGAAGCCAAGTGCAGGTTGTTATGCGGATGGAAGCCCAGTTTCAGATCGGAATTTGCAGACAAGCCTTCGTAGAGCGAGCGAACGTGTGCCGGAAGCATCGCCCCGTTGGAATCGGCGAGGTACATGTAGTCTGCACCCGCTTCCTCCACTTTTTTCGTGAAGGCCAAGATCTCTTCAAGCGTCGCATGAGAAGCGCGAATCAAGTTCGCACTCACGCTTAGCCCGTTTGCTTTCAGCTCTTGAATCAGCGGAAGCGTAGCGTCCACTTTTTGCAGCGGAATGCACAGACGAATCATGCCGACCGCCGGATGCTTCATGCGCTCCAACATGTTCGGGGTGTACTGATGGGGATGAATCATGAGAACAAGCTTGGTACGCGAACCCGGTTGCAGAGACTGAGCGAGTTCTTCGATGTACTCCATCGGGGAGTACGCCGGGATATACGAATCATGTTCGTCTACCACATACCCGATCTCAATGAAATCGATACCTGCGGCCGACAGACCGTTGACAACCAGCTTCGCTGCCTCCATTTTCAAAGGCGTATCCGGTACATGCACAGATTCTCTCAAGGTGACATCAATCAGTTGCAAACTCATCGCTTTAGTTCCTCCTCGTTGTCTCTAATTTCTGTTCGCTCCACCAGTTCGTGTTGTGGCGATATCTTATGATATTTTGGCATGAATACAATGTCAAACGCTTAAAAACAATATTAATTAACACGTTTTGGTAATTGTTTGATTGATTGAATTCAATGAAAAAGTTCAAAATCAGCTCGATATTGATCTCTCTAGGATGTTTAGCAAGTGCAAACGATTTCAAAAGTATTTCGATACCCGTAACTATTCGCTATACGAGGCAGTCTAGTTACTGAAAATGTTGCAATTCACAGACTATTACCATTATAAATAGCTTCATAAATTTCAAGAAAATATTAGAGCCACATGAAAATCATCCGTAAAAAAGCCGAGTGCCCAAATGGGTCTCGGCTCTTTTTCATCGCGGATTGCAGACGAATTCACATTTTTTCCGCAAATCTTGCCCGTCCTTTCCATAATTCTGCCGGATTTATCTACTATCCTGAAATCAACAACTCGCGAATCAATAGAATGGAGGAATCTCAAATGAAACGTTTTCTGCTCACCGGCCTGATCCTCTCCGTACCGCTTGCAGCACTCTTCAACCCCGCACAACCGGCAAGTGCGGCCCAACCGCCCGCCCACTACTCGGTGGTCGATCAATGGCAACAGAAGTTCATGCAAGACATGCAGATGTTCCAGAACATGTTCTCCCGCAGTCAAAACCAACGCCAGATGCAACAGCAACTCGACCAGATTCTCAATGAAATGAACCAGCTTCAACAGCAGCAGATGATGATCGACCAATCGACGGTCCAGCGCTTTGGCGTTCGCAAACTCCCGCGTCAGTCGTCCAAAGGCCGCGCTCAACAAAGCGTCACCAACGGCCTCAAACTCGCAGCCGGGGACAACGGCGTCTCGCAGAACACCTTGCAAACGGCGGCACAGATTATTGAAAAAGTCGCACTCCCGACGTTGCAAACAGAAGTTGGCACGAAGCCCAGCACCGACACGGAAGTTGCGCTGTTCTCCTCGCAACGCTCCTACGGTCAAGCCTTGCTCCAAGCGGGCGTCCCGCGCGATCAAATTGCCGCCATCGTTGCCAATACCGGCGGGATTACGATCGGAAACACCGTCTGGATTCCGCTCTACAACTTGAAATCGGAGTCCGACCTCACCAACGTCCTCACGCACGAACTGACGCACATCGTCTTCAACCAGCAGGGCTTCGGGAATTCGATTCCGACTTGGATCAACGAAGGGACCGCCTGGAACATCGGCCTGACCGGAGAACAACAAGTCAGCCCGTCCGCCGTCCAGCAAGAAGTCAACCGTGAAAACCAAGCGGTCGCCAAAGTCGCACAAGCAGGCCGCCTCCTTCCTCTCGAAGCGAGCGAAGACGACATCCTGACCGCCGGATACAACGTCGAATGGGTTGACTACCTCGCCGTGAAGCAATTGATTGAAACCTACGGAGAGGACGAGTACAAAGCGTTCCTCGCCGATATTGCGAAGGTGGGAGTGGAGGACGCGTTCCAAAACCACTTCGGGCAGTCGCTCGACGAGTTCGAAAACAACTTCTCCCTTTAAATAGAGGCAACGAAAAAAAGACCCGCCCACCCAGGGCCGGGTCTCTTTTCTATACCAATTGCCGTCTTGCTTTGATCTTGCCCATCTCACTGCGCATCCGACGAGCTGCAGCGACGTTCCAAACGGCCGCCCCGCCGAAGAAGATCGCGGTGATAAACGGGGACACCGCCAAAAAGCCCTCGACCGACATCGCGTACACAAAGCTTGTCCGCACGACGGCCTCCACCAAGCAGACGATGCCCCAGACCAGCGTCATCCGGTACATCGTTTTGCGGAAGTACGCGTACTGCCAGTTGCGGTCATAGTCTCGACGCGCAACAGGGTCGTTGCCTACCGCGAACCGCTTCGAGAACGCGAAGATCAACGGGCGACCGATCACAATCGAGCCCAAACACAGCAACCCGAGCGCCACCGAGACAAACGACTCCCGCGCCAACAAGAGCTTCTCATCTCCGCTGATCAGCGCGGCCCCAATCGCCACCAAGAATCCAAACAGCATGAAACTCCCGAATGCATCCACTTGCCGGTGACGAACGAACAGCCAGATGTTCTCCACCAACGGAATGGTCGTCGCAATCGCCAACGCAGTGACGCCCGACATGTGGTCTTGCAACAATTCATAGACTCCCAGCGGAACAACAAAGTTGAAAAATAGCGTGATGAGGATTCCGCGAATGATTTCCTGCTTGCTCATAGCCGCCACACTCGCTCACCATCCATCTTATTAGATAACCATATCTTAACCTCAATCCAGCAATATTTACAAGCAAAAAAATGAGCATGCTTGCATGAACTCCCACACTTTGCCAAAAAATAAAGCTAGTAACTCGTGTCAACTCTTGCCTTTTCTTGTACGTATATTGTCGTATGGTATAATAGGGAAAGCGAGGGGGAGGTACAACATTCATGGACGACCAACAAATTACGGGTTCCCGCAGTGATCGTCACGGCGGCGTTGAGAAGAGCAAATCTTCCGACGCGACCCCGACGAAGACCAAGAAGAAGCGAGGGCGTTTTTGGAAAGCCTTCAAGATCTTCACGTTCGTTTCCCTATCTGCTGCCATCATCGGCGGCGGTGCTGTGGCCGGTTATGTCGTAACGGTCGCAAAACGAGCGCCGGAACTCGACCTGAACGCAATTACGAACATGGCCGCGACCACGAAAGTCTACGATTCGGGTCAGCAATTCATGTTTTCCCTGCAAGGAGACGGCAACCGCGACTTGATCAAGTCGGTGGACGATGTTTCGCCATTTGTCGTCAACGCCTTTATCTCAGCCGAAGATAAAAACTTCCGTTCTCATTTCGGTATCAATCCATACGCGATGGCTCGTGCGTTTGCACAGAACGCCATCGGTCATTCCATTAAGTCCGGGGCATCCACGATCACGCAGCAAACGATCAAAAACGCCATGTTCCCGGAGCAAGACCGCACATGGGAGCGCAAAATCCAAGAGGGGTACCTCGCCATCCAGTTGGAGAAACAACTGACCAAGGACGAGATCATGACCACGTACCTCAACTGGATCTACTTCGGCAAGTCCGGCACCGAGAACCTCTACGGAATCGAACGAGCGTCGAAGGCGATTTTTAACAAGCCTTCGAAAGACTTGAACCTCGCCGAATCGACCGTGTTGGCCTCTCTGCCGAACAACCCGAGCATGTACAACGTCTACGAGAACATGGACAACGTCCAAGACCGCCAAGAGTATATCTTGCGCGAGATGTTGCAGAACGGGTACATCGACACCGCCCAATACGAAGAAGCGAAAAAATTCGACGTGACCGCCGAAATTCAAGCAGTCTCGCAAAAAAAGGCAGTCGTCGCCGGCAGTTTCCCGTATCTCAACTCCGAGATCGAAACCCGCGCTGCCGAAGAATTGCTCAAAACCGGCAAGTACGAGACGCTCGACCAAGCGCGACAAGCCCTGTTCCGCGGCGGCTACCAAATCTACACGACGATCGACCGCACGATGCAAACCACGATCGACAACGTGTTGAACAATGCCGACTTCTACCCGAAGAACCTCACCTACGATGTGACGGACAACAAAGGCAAGACCACGCATGTGGAAAACGCCATGGAGCAATCCGGCGCATCGCTTATCGACAACAAAACGGGTCGCGTGCTCGCCATGGGCGGCGGTCGCAATTATGAGCAAGACCAGATCAACCACGCCACCCGTCCCCGTCAGCCGGGTTCGACGATGAAGCCGATTGCCGTCTACGGCCCGGCGATTGATTTGAAAAAACTCGGTTCCGGCTCCGTCATCGACGATGTGCCGATGGTCTGGCCGGACCAAAACGCCGCCAACGGCAAATACTTCCCGATGAACTGGGACCGAAAATTCCACGGGCTGATGACCGCTCGCGTTGCGCTGGAGCAATCGTATAACATCCCGGCGCTCAAAGTGTTTCATGACATCACGCCCAAAGTCGGTCTCGACTATGTGCGCAAGATGGGTGTCACCACCATTGCTGACACCGATGAAAACCTCGCAGCCGGCATCGGCGGTTTGTCGCAAGGCTTGACCGTTTTGGAAGCGACGTCGGCGTACACGACCTTCCCGAATGCGGGCGTCTACCGAGACGCCTACATGATTGAAGAGATCAAGGACCGCGACGGCAATTCGATCTACAAGCACGAATCCAAGACCGACCAAGTGTTTAACGCCAACACCGCCTACATCATGAATGACATGATGGAGGACGTCGTGCGCAAAGGTACGGCAAGCGAAGTCGGTCGCAAGTTCCCAAGCTACCCGATCGCGGGCAAAACGGGGACGACCAACGAAGACAAAGACGCTTGGTTCATCGGCTACACTCCGGACGTCACGCTTGGCATCTGGGTCGGCTACAACATCCCGCACAATTTGCTGAGCGGCGAAGGCAACCGTCCCAAGAAGCTCTGGAACGAGATCATGGGCCAAGTGTTGCCGACGCAAAAGGACCGCACGGCCGATTTCTTCCCGAATCCGGGCGGTGTGCGCTCCATTGCGATCTGCACGTACTCCGGCAAATTGCCTTCCGAGCTCTGCCAAGCACAGAAAGCGGTCAAAACCGAACTGTTCCCGGCAGGCGCAGAACCGCGTGAGCAAGACGATGTGCTGGTCAAAGCCAAGTACTACGAAGCAAACGGCAAAAAGTACCTCGCCACCAATTCCACCCCCTCCTACATGGTCAAGGAAGGAATCTTCATCAAACGCGATCATTACGAACTGCCCGATAACAACAACTCCTATCGCCCCTCCGATTGGGAGATGGAATTGCCGGAGGGCGATCTCAAGGACGGCGTTTCCGTGCAGTCCAGCAAGACCCCGAACGGCTTGAAAGTCTCCGCTTCCACCGCGACTTCCATCGGATTGACATGGAATGCCGTAGAGGGCGCGAAAAGCTACCTCGTGTTGCGAGCGGACAGCGAAGCGGGTCCGTTCCAAATCCTGCAGGAAGTGACCGATTCGGCGTTCACAGACAGCAAGGTTGAGAATGGCAAGTCGTATTCCTATCAAATCGTTGCTTTGGACAGCGACGGCGCACACTCGGCACCGAGTTCGACCGTCAGCGTCACGGCGGGTCAAGTCTCGCTTGCCGTCCCGTCCGGTGTGCAGATTGCACCGGCTGCCGTTGGGTTGACGATTTCGTGGAGCGCCGTGCCCAATGCAACCGGCTACACGATCTACCGAAGCACGGAAGCGGGCGGAACCTACCAAAAAGTCGGTGCCACTTCCGACACCGCCTTCACCGATGTCGGGGCCTTGCCCGGCGCGACGTTCTACTACAAGATCACGTCGATGGCCGGCACCCAAGAGTCGAACGCTTCGACTCCGGTCAAAGGAACTGTGCTGAGCAGCGGAAACAATGGCGGCGACAATAACGGTTCCGGCGATGGAAACGGCAACGGCGGCGGTCAACCGCAAGGAACTGCTCCCGCTAACGTGAGCGCGCAAAAAACCGGCGTGTCCCTCGTGATCAACTGGACATCTGCGCAAGGTGCGAAAAGCTACGTGGTGGAACGAAGCACCAACGGTTCGACTTGGATGCAGATCGGTGCCGTGTCGGACACCACCTACTCGGATGCCTCGGCAACACCCGGACAGAAATATTATTACCGCGTTCGCTCGGTCAACGCAGACGGCTCCACATCTTCTCCGTCTCCGTCCGCCAGCGCCACGATGTAAAAAAAGGCACCCCCTCTCGTGATGAGGGCGGTGCCTTTTTTCGTGCATGAAAAAAGCATCCTGCCTCTGTTGAGGCCTGATGCTCTTTTCACGCTGTCGTTACTTCAGCGTCACGACCGTTACTCCGTTGCCGCCTTCGCCCTCGCCGCCGTAGCGGTAGGATTTCACGTAGCGGTGCGATTTCAGGTAGTCCTGAATGCCGTTGCGCAACACACCTGTGCCTTTGCCGTGCACGATGTGGATGATGCCCATGCCGGAGAGGATGGCGTCGTCGATGTATTTGTCGACTTTGATAATGCCGTCCTCGATGTTGAAACCGCGCAGGTCGAGTTCCAACCCCATCGATTTCGGCTCCGAACCTTTGCGGCCGGCGACCGTGCGGGTCGGGGCTTTTTCCTTGGGCAGAAGTTCGAGGGAATCGATCGACACTTTGGTCTTCATCGAGCCGATCTGGATCATCGCTTGCTTGCCTTTCATCTCCACGATGTCACCTTTCTGGTTCAGGTGAACGACGCGGACATGATCGCCGACCTGCAGCGGACGAGCGGACGGTTTCGCTTTGGCGGCGCGAGATTCGCGGGCCATCTGCGGAGCGGACTCCTCCAACTGCTTACGCAGTTCGATCAGACGGTGCTCCTTGACTTGCCCGCGCTCTTCGGCGGCGATGCGACGGAGTTCTTCGATGATCTCCTTCGCCTCGCGATCCGCTTTCTGCACGGCACGGCGTGCGTCTTGCTCGGCACGCTCCATGATCTTGTCCTTCTGTGCGAGGAACGCTTCGCGCTCCTGCTCGAAGTCCGCCATCATCTGCTCCATCTCACGGCGCAGGTCTTCTGCTTTCTCCCGTTCCTTCTCTGCGGTGAGTTGGTTTTGTTCCAACTTGCGAATCAGAGAGTCGACTTCCACGTCTTCGGTCTTCAGACGGGCTTTCGCTTCCTCAATGATGTCGCTGCGCAGACCCAAGCGTTGCGAAATCGCAAACGCGTTGGAACGACCCGGTATGCCGATCAGCAATTTGTACGTCGGTCGCAAGCTCTCCACGTCGAACTCGACAGACGCGTTGATCGCGCTCGGCTCGTTGTAGGCATAGCCTTTCAACTCGCTGTAGTGCGTGGTGGCAACCGTTTTGACTCCGCGCTCCTTGAGGAAGTCGAGGATCGCCATCGCCAGCGCTGCACCCTCCGTCGGGTCGGTTCCGGCACCCAATTCGTCAAACAGCACGAGACTGCGGAAGTCGACGTGTTCGAGGATACGGACGATGTTCGTCATATGCGAAGAGAACGTCGAGAGCGACTGCTCAATCGATTGCTCATCTCCGATGTCGGCAAACACTTCGTCAAACGTCGAAACCACGGAGCCGTCGTCTGCCGGTACGTGCAGACCGGACATCGCCATCAGCGTCAAGAGACCGTACGTTTTCAACGTGACGGTTTTACCGCCGGTGTTCGGGCCGGTGACGACGAGCAGCGAGAAATCCTCGCCCAACCGAATGTCGGACGGCACAACCACATCGCGCGGAATCAACGGATGTCGCGCACGGCGCATGTTGATCACGCCGTCCTCGTTCATCTCCGGACGGGTGGCGCGCAATTCATTGGCGTACGTCGCTTTGGCAAAAATAAAATCGAGTTCCGCGAGCGCATCCTGTGCATCCAAAAGTTCATGAGCACGCTGTCCGATTTCGCCGGAGAGACGGGCGAGGATCTTGTCAATCTCGCGAATTTCCTTGATCTCCAATTCGCGCAAGTTGTTGCTCATCTGCACGACGGCCGCCGGTTCGATGAACAGGGTGTTCCCCGACGCGGATTGGTCATGCACGATCCCGTCAAACGACCCGCGGAACTCGATCTTTACCGGAACGCAGTAGCGGTCGTTGCGTTGAACGACCAGTTGTTCTTGCAACATTTTTTGATACGAAGACGAGCGCATGATATTGTCGAGCTTGTCCTTGATCCGAGCGTTCATCGTGCGAATCTCACCGCGGATGCGGCGCAGTTCCGGCGACGCCGTGTCGCGGACGGCGGCGTTTTCGTCAATGCAAGAGCGTACATCCTCTTCGACATCGCGCAATTCAGGAATCACTTCGGAGATCGCAATTAAGTGCGGAAGCGCTTCCTCCTCATGCGTGTCGTGGAGGAATTTTTTCAGACGACGGCCGCCCATGATCGTGTCGGCGATGTCGAGCAACTCAAGCGCCGTCAATGTGCCGCCCATCGTCGTGCGACGCAATGGACCCCGGTTGTCGTGAATGCCGCCCATTGGAATCAAGCCGCGCAAACGGTAGACGGTAACGCCCTCCGCCGTCTGTTGCTGCCAAGTTTCCACTTCCTCCAATTGTGTGGACGGGTACAAGTCCCGCGCCATGTCTTTGCCCAGCGAGGAAGAGGCCATGGAGACCACTTGCTCACGGATTTTATCGTATTCGAGTACGCGCAGCACTCGTTCATTCATTGCGGTCACCCCCAAAATCTTGAAAACAATTATAACACATTTTCCGTGCGAAAAAGGGACATTCTATTTCTACACTCGCAACGCCTTACTGACATCAAAACAGCTAAAGGAGGAGATGTACACGTGAAAGTCTTGGGTGCTATCGTCCGTTTTATCGTATCGGCCATCGTCCTGATGGTCATCGGGATGCTCGTCCCCGGATTCAGCCGTCTGTCGTTCACGTCCGCACTGATCGCTGCGGTAGTCATTGCCGTTATGGGTTGGGTGATTGAACTGCTGTTTGGTCGCCGAATTTCTCCGTACAGCCGTGGGATCGTCGGCTTCATCAGCGGCGTCGTTGTGATCTACCTCGCTCAACTGTTCGTACCGGGCATGCATGTGACCCTGTTCGGTGCAATCCTTGCGTCGCTGGTCATCGGTTTGATCGACCTGTTCGTACCGGGGGATGTCAAAGGCAACGTCTTGGGCAACCGTCACGGTGCTGCAGAACGCTTGCGTGACCGTCACGACGACTAACCCGCAAAACTGACTAAAAGCGAGTGATACGAAAAAGCCCTAGCCGATCTGAATCGGACTAGGGCTTTTTCGACGTAGGAAAGAAAAGTGGTCATGACAACGGCAAGAAACCTTTGAACTCCGTGATGAGCAAGGACGCCAGTTTCGAATCGTGCAACAGACTCCGCACCGATTCTTGCGGCATCAAGTTCATGACATTGACGACGAGTGCCGCGATGAACACCGCGAGCGTCAAGCCAATCAAGGCACCGGAGAAACGGTTGACGATGGAGAGGCCGGGCAGGTTGGCGAGCAGATCGAGCAGTTTCCCGATGAATTTCACAACAAAGAAGCTCAGGAAAAACAGCACGAGAAACGCAATCGCTTGATGCAAGTTCTTGAGGACAGCCTTCTCAATCAAGACCGCCACCGGGTTGTCGTTCGTTCCTGCAGTCACCGACACGTACTTGGCGACAACCGGAACGAAGGACGGATACACCGTCTTGGCGATAAAGTAGGCCGCAAGCATTCCAACCAGCGAGATGATCTGCCGCACCAATCCCGTTCTCCACCCGTTGAAGGCGGCAAGCAACAGGAAGACGCCGATCACCAGATCGGTCACTCTTGCTCTCCTCCTCCAAGTTGCTGCGCCTGTTCGAGGATGCGCAACAAGTCCTCGTACTCTTGGCGAAGTTTCAAATATTCGTCCGCCACGTTGACGGCGGCAAGCACCGCGACACGGTTGAGGTCGAGTCGCGGGTTTGCTTCACCGATTTCCTTCATTTTATGATCCACGAGCATCGCTACCATGCGGAGTTGATCCACGGAGGCTCTGCCCTTTATCTGATAATCTTGGCCGTAAATCACAGCTTTGATCTTGTTCACGTCGGCGCTGTTGGAATTGGGATTTTTCAGCAAGGGAATTCGCCCCTTTCTCGTCTCCCTGCACAATTCGCTTCGCAGGTCATAAACTCCTTCTTACGCGCGAAGTTCTGCTCCGTAGCCCTCTTGTAACGCTTCTTGCACACGGTTGTGGCGTTCGGTCACTTCTTCGTCCGTCAGCGTCCGTTCCGGAGAACGGTAGACGAGACCGAAGGCGAGCGACTTTTTGCCGGCCGGTACTTGCGGCCCTTGGTAGAAGTCGAACACGCGAGCGCTCTCCAGCAGATCACCCGCCGCCGAACGAATCGTGCCCAGCATATGACCTGCCGGGATGTGAACATCGACGAGAACCGCGATGTCGCGTTCCATCGCCGGGAACTTCGGCAGCGGAGCGACGGTGACTTCACGACCTACGCGCGCTTCCAGCAAAGTTTCGAGATGCAATTGGAAGTAGTAGGTCGGCGGCAAGTCGCACGCTTCTTCCACTTCGGGATGCAGAGCGCCGACGTAGCCGAGGAACAGATCGCCTTTCCAAATATCAGCGGTGCGGCCCGGATGCATGCTCGCCATCTCTACAGCACTGTAGGTGACGCCGTCGATGCCAAGACCCGCCAGGACGTTTTCGACAACGCCTTTGACGGTGAAGAAATCAACCGGACGCGGCTTCTCCCCGATGCCAACGGCGCTGAAATTGCCTGTGAAGATCCCGGAGATGCGCGTGCGCTCCGTCGGGAGTTGAGCAGCATCTGCATCCGGGAAGAACACGCGACCGACTTCGAACAACGCGAGGTCGTTCGCTTTGCGGTTGCGGTTGTACTCGACCACTTCCAGTAGAGACGGCAGCATGTGCGTGCGCAGAACGCTGCGTTCCTCCGACATCGGGTGCATCAGCGCGAGACGGTTCGACAGTTGCTCATCGTCCGCCAAGCCGAGACGATCGAGTGCTGCCGGAGATTGGAACGTGTAGGTGATGACTTCGGTCAACCCGCTGTTGATCAGCAGTTCGCGCACATGGCGGCGCAGACGTTGCTCGTGGGAGAGACCGCCGCGGATCAGTTGACCCTGCGGCAGAGTCGCCGGGATTTTGTCATAGCCGTAGATGCGGGCGATCTCTTCGATGAGATCGACATCGCGGGTGATGTCGGGACGACGGGTCGGCACGGTGACGCGATGAGCGCCGTCCACTTTGAAGCCGGAAACTTCGAAGCCGAGTCGAGTGAGGATTTCCACCATTTCGCCCTCCGAAATCGAGGTGCCGAGGTAGTTGTTGACGCGTTCCAGCGCGATGTCCAGCACTTGCGGTTCGGCACCTTGCTTCACCACTTCGACCGGAGAACCGACCACTTCGCCGCCTGCGAGTTCGGCGATCAAAAGCGCCGCGCGCAACAGGGAGTTGGTGACCATGCCTTGGTCGATCATGCCTTTTTCGAAGCGTTTCTGTGCTTCCGAGAACAAGCCGAGCGCTTTGCCCGTTTTGCGGGTTGTGCCCGGATCGAAGTACGCAGATTCCAGAACGATGGTGGTCGTGTTGGAATCGACTTCGGAGTTCTCGCCCCCCATGACGCCTGCGAGACCGATCACTTTTTCCGGATCGGCGATGACGAGCATCGAGGAATCCAGTTTGCGTTCGACGCCGTCGAGGGTGACGTGCGTTTCGCCGTCCTGCGCTTGGCGGACGATGATCGTGTCATCTGCGACTTTGCTCAGGTCAAATGCATGAAGCGGTTGACCCAGTTCGAACATGACGAAGTTGGTCACGTCGACGATGTTGTTGATCGGGCGCACGCCGACCGCCAGCAACTTCGCTTGCAGCCAGAGCGGGGATTCCGCAACGGTGAGACCTTTCACGACGAGCGCGGAGTACTTCGTGCAGTTGTCCGATTCGATCTTGACCGTCACCGGAGTCGGGGTGAGATGCGGAGCTTTGAACTCCTCTTGCATCTTCACTTCGCGCCCAAGGATCGCGGCGATTTCGTACACGACGCCGCGGTAGTTGAGAGCATCCGAACGGTTCGGGGTCAATTCCAGTTCCATGACGGTGTCGTTCAGGTGCAGGTAGTCAGCAATCTCTGCACCCACCGGAGCATCGGTCGGGAGAATGTAGAGGCCTTCGGTCTGTTCCTTCGGGAGCAATTTGATATCCATGCCGAGTTCTTTGGCGGAGCAGAGCATCCCTTGGGACTCGACGCCACGGAGCTTGGCTTTTTTGATCTTGAAGTCACCCGGCAGTTCCGAGCCGACGACGGCGCAGGGAACTTTTTGACCCGGTGCAACGTTCGGGGCACCGCAGACGATTTGCAAATTCTCGCCGGTACCTGCGTCGATGGTGCAGACGCGCAGTTTGTCGGCGTTTTCGTGTTGACGGGTTTCGAGGACATGACCGACGACGACGCCGGTGATGCCTTGGTTCAGTTCGGTGAACACTTCAACCGGAATCCCGGCTTCGGTGAGTTTGTCACCCAGTTGTTGCGGCGTGAGGTCCGCGATGTCGATATAGTCATTCAGCCATTGGTAGCTAATTTTCATAGTCTGTCTCTCCTCCTACATCCGCGACTTGAAGTTCTGCATCAGGCGCACATCGTTCTGGTAGAAGCCACGAATGTCCTCGATGCTGTAGCGACGCATCGCGGTGCGTTCCACGCCCATCCCGAACGCGAAGCCCGAGAATACTTTCGGGTCGTAGCCGGCCATTTCGAGCACGCTCGGATGCACCATGCCGGCACCCAGAATCTCGATCCAGCCCGTTCCCTTACAAGTCCGGCACCCGCTACCGCCGCAGTTGTGACACGTTGCATCCACCTCGGTAGACGGTTCCGTGAACGGGAAGTAGCTCGGACGCAGACGCACTTGCACCGAATCGCCGAAGATCTCGCGAGCGAACGTCAGCAACGTACCTTTCAGGTCACTCATGCGAATGTTGTGATCGACGACGAGACCTTCGATCTGCATGAACGCATGGGAGTGAGTGGCATCGTCATCGTCGCGACGATAGACGCGGCCCGGCGAGATGATGCGAATCGGGTCCGGGTATTCCTGGCCTTTGGCACGAGCTTCTGCCGCTTTGGCGCCCATGACGCGAGCTTGGACCGGAGACGTTTGCGTACGCATCAAAATCTCCTCGGTCACATAAAACGTATCTTGCATGTCGCGTGCCGGGTGGTTCTTGGGCACGTTCATCGCTTCAAAGTTGAAGTAGTCGTACTCGACTTCCGGCCCGTCCTCGACGGTGAAGCCAAGCCCTACGAAAATGTCTTCGATATCGCGGATCAGTTGGTTCAACGGATGTTCGGAGCCCACGGAGATGGAACGGCCCGGCAACGTGACGTCGATCGCTTCCTCAGCCAAACGTTTGTTGCGCTCCGCTTTCTTGAAGTCGGCTTCCTTCTCATTGTGAGCCGCTTCGAGAGCATCGCGGACGTCGTTGACCAGTTGGCCGATGACGGGACGTTCTTCGGCGCTGAGGCCGCCCATGCCGCGCAAGATGGCGGTCAGTTCCCCTTTTTTTCCCAGATACTTCACTTTCCAGTCGCCGAGTGCTTGCAACGAATCTTGAGCTTGCAGATCGGTCAGCGCTTGTTCCTTGAGCGCTTGCAGCTGTTCTCTCATGTCAAATTCCCTCCTAGAAAAATAAAAAAGACCCTTCCTCCACAAGGGACGAAAAGGTCTTCGCGGTACCACCCTTATTGAGCAATAGGCACAAAAAACGCATGCCTAAAAACTCCACTTCATTGCAAGATAACGGTGTTGACACACCGGCACGCCCTACCCAAAGCTCCAGGTAAAAGGGAGCTCCTTCAAGCGAGCAGCTACGGAGTGAACTTCAGCATTCGGATGCGCAAGGGTGCTTGCAGTCGGTGACACCCATTCCCTGATACGTTCCAACATAATGCCTACTCTCTCCATCATCGCTGATACACCATCTTCAATTGTTGCTACTTAGTATAGTATACCCCACATCCAAATGCAACTTCATCCATGTAAAAACTTACATCTCCGCCTTGCGCACAAACTTCTGGTGATAAAACACTTCGGCGAGAGCGACCGTCAACCCGCAGAACAGAGCAAAGTACCAGTTCACACTCAAATTGTAGAACAACAAATCCCCAAACTTCACAACCAAAACGGTCACAACAAACTCCAACGTAACAGCCAGGATCGAATTGACCGCTTTCGGCACGATGGCGTCAATCACAAAATTCACAACGGTAATGATCAGACCGAGCACGAGGGCGTGGGCCAGATTCAAATACCCGTGCCTCGGCGTGAACAATGCCACAAAATAAATACATGCCACCGTCAGAAGGTACTTTACGATGAAGCCTAGCACCTGATTCATTCCCTAGCACCTCCTATGATACTAAGAGGATGCCCGGAGAGCAGAGTTATTATGAGAGTTTGTGGTCGGCTCCGGTCGGGGACATCGTTGCCCCGCTCAGACACCCTAACGAGGAAAACCGCCTCGTTAGAGAACTCGCTCCTCCAACGATATCCCCGCCCTCCGCTGCAAGCCCCCTCCGGCCACGAAACCCAAAGAACTCAAAAAAGGATCTCAAAAAAAGGGCCCCAAAAACAAAAAGACCCCCTTTCATGGAGGTCTTGCCCTAGAACTTGCTCTTGAATTGCCCTTATCCCTAAAACCCTTTATGAGTGGGAGTTTGTGCTTAGGGGGAGGGGGGTTGGGGGGCAGGGAGTGGTGACTTTAGAAGTCCCCTCCCGTACCTACAAAAAACTCAATCAAAGGGAGGGGACTTCTACCGGAACCCGACCGCCCCCCAACCCCACTCCCCCGTACCACCCAGCCTAAATCCGCTGACGCAAAGCCTCATACAGCATAACAGAAGCCGCAATCGCAGCATTCAACGACTCAGCCTTGCCCGGCATAGGCAGCATGACCTGAGTATCGACCAATCCGGCGATCTCATCGGAAACCCCGTGAGCCTCGGAACCAATGACCAAAGCCACCGCCCCACCAAAGTCTGCCGCGAACACAGTCTGATCGGTATCAACAGCAGTCCCCACCACCGACACACCCAACTCTTTCAACTTCGGCAGCAGTTCCTTCAGCTCTACATCAAACACAGGGAGGTGGAACATAGACCCCATCGTCGCGCGAACAACTTTCGGGTTGTACACATCCACACAACTAGCACCGACAAAGACACCCGTCGCCCCAACCGCATCGGCCGTACGGATCATCGTCCCCAAATTCCCCGGGTCCTGAATCCCATCCAGCAGCAGATACAACGGTTTTTCCTTATTCGCAACAAAGGCAAACGCATCGCCCTCGCTCTTCTTGACGACCGCGATAACCCCCTGCGGCGACTGCGTATCCGCCACATGTTCGAGCACAGACTCCGAAACCTCGTACAGCTCAACCCCAAGCCCGGTCGCGCCGGTAATAATCCGGTCAAAACGCCCCGACTGCGGATCGCCGCTGATCAAAATTTCGACAACCGGAGCCCCCGCATCAATCGCTTCCTCAACCAAACGGACCCCTTCTAACAGATAAAGCCCCGTCGAATTCCGAAACTTTTTCTGCTTCAAAGACGCCCACTGCTTAACCTTGTTGTTCTTCGTTGAGATGATCTGTTCCATCTGCTACGCCACCTTATCTCGTTTCGTCCAATTCATCCAGATCCTCATTGCGGCCCACCACGACCAACACATCCCCTTCATGGATGATGTCGCTTGCAATGGGAGCAATGTTAATATGCGTCCGATGCTTGATCGCCATGACATTGCACCCATACTTCCGGCGAATATCAATCTGCTCCAGCGAACGCCCCACGAACTTACTCGGTGCTTGAATCTCCAAGATCGAGTAATCTTCGGCCAACTCAATATAATCCACAATGTTCGGCGAGATCAGGTTGTGAGCGACACGCGCGCCCATATCGCGTTCCGGATAGACGACACGGTCCGCCCCGATCTTCTCCAACACCTTGCCATGCATCGTATCCTGCGCTTTGACGACGATCATCTTCACGCCCATCTCTTTCAAGATCAGCGTGGTCAGGATGGAGCTTCGCACATCATCCCCGATCGCGACAACGACAACATCAAAATTGCGAATCCCAATCGACTTCAACGCACTCTCATCGGTCGAGTCGCACGCCACAGCATGCGTCACAGTATCCACAGAGTCTTGCACGAGCTCTTCATCCATATCGATGCCGAGCACATCATACCCCATTTCATACAACGTCCGAGCGACACTGCTGCCAAAACGCCCCAACCCAATGACCGCAAATTGCTTTTGTGCCATCTGCGTCCTTTCGCCTCCTCCACAAATCCCAATCCCTGCGTATATGTATCTCTTCGTAGCCTACCCCATTTTGCCCAGAAAAAAAAGACCTGGCCCAGAAGGTCAGGTCTTTTCATTTGCTTTGGCTTACTTGCTGCCTTTTGCGAGGGTAGCGAGTTCGCCGAAAGCTGCTGCATCGTTAACAGCGAGGTCAGCCAGCATCTTGCGGTTGACTTCGACGCCAGCGGTTTTCAGGCCGTGGATCAGCTTGGAGTAGGACAGGCCGTTGAGGCGAGCTGCCGCGTTGATACGAGCGATCCACAGTTTGCGGAAGTCGCGCTTCTTCTGGCGACGGTCGCGGTATGCGTACATCAGGGATTTCATGACCTGCTGGTTAGCAGTACGGAACAGGCGATGCTTGGAACCGCGGAAACCGCGTGCCAGCTTCAGGACTTTTTTATGACGACGGCGGGTAACGGTACCACCTTTAACTCTCGGCATTTCAGTAACCTCCTATGCAATCAAAAACGTTGCGTATGTGGATGTAATGGTCTTACAGGTAGGTGAGCATTTGCTCAATGCGCTTTTGGTCGGACGGGTGAACCATCGCGGATTTGCGCAGGTGACGTTTTACCTTGGTTTCCTTGTTGGAGAACATGTGGCTACGGTAAGCGTGGGAACGCTTCAGTTTGCCAGAACCAGTTCTTTTGAAACGCTTCGCCGCGCCGCGGTGAGTTTTCATCTTAGCCATGATTGCGTGACCTCCAAATCGAGTCTAAATATTAGTTGGTTGTTTTCGGCGACAGGATGATGATCATGCTGCGGCCTTCGAGCTTCGGGTGACGCTCAACCGTTGCGATGTCTGCACATTCCTCAGCGAGTTTGTTCAGAACGCGCTGACCGATTTCCGTATGCGTGATTTCACGACCACGGAAGCGGACGGATGCTTTGACTTTGTCGCCTTCCTTGAGGAATTTGACGGTGTTGCGCAACTTGGTCTGGAAGTCATGTTCCTCGATGTTCGGGGTCATGCGAACTTCCTTGATGGAGACGATTTTCTGGTTCTTGCGGGCTTCCTTTTCCTTCTTGCTCTGCTCGTAGCGGAACTTGCCGTAGTCCATGATCCGGCAAACCGGCGGCTTCGCGGTCGGAGCCACGTTGACCAGGTCCAAGTTCTTCTCACCTGCGATCTGCATCGCTTCACGCAGAGACTTGATCCCGAGCTGGTCACCATTCGCGTCGATCAACCGTACTTCACGAGCACGGATGCCATCATTGATTTGAACCTCTTCTTTGCTAATAACCTGTCACCTCCTGAAGTTCTGGGCAAAACCTTGCAGAAAAACAAATATGCGAGTGCATGACGTGTAAGTCATACACTCGCATATGAAAAGACGACATTTCGGTCGTGACAATTCAAACTCCAAAACCCGTTCACTGCTCATCGAGCGTTCCTGGGCGAGAAGCGCGAGT
Source organism: Tumebacillus amylolyticus (assembly GCF_016722965.1). NCBI lineage: Bacteria > Bacillati > Bacillota > Bacilli > Caryophanales > Alicyclobacillaceae > Tumebacillus > Tumebacillus amylolyticus. The sequence continues at coordinate 1,438,284 of NZ_JAEQNB010000001.1, read as the reverse complement.
GCTTCTGCTTGTGGTCATGTGCCATATGAACTTCCGTATTGCATCGTACCATGACTCAGAGTCACAGTCAAGCAATACAGATCAAATTTCGTAAAAAAGCGCCCCCACCTCTGCTCCCTGCAGCAAAGGCAAAAGCGCTGACAGCAACTTGTACTAGAGAATCCGTCTTGCTTTGTAATCAATATAAACAACCAGCCTGCCTATGTCAACACTTTTTTGCAAAACTTGTCACATTTTGCGGTCGACGGCATTCGTCGTCGGGTGCCACGTGCGCGCTTCTTCACAAAGCGGGCAGTCGGAGCAGAGGACGGCAGACTCGGCGAAGACTTTTTTCACCGTCTCCACGATCGGCGGGACGAGGTCCCGGCCGTGCGCCAAGTGGATGTGAACCTTCTGCGGAGCGGCGGAGATCAACGCGCTCATCGTCTCTTCGATCATGACGCCGCAGTCGCGCAAATTCTGCTGCTGCTTGGCGCCTTCGATCTCATCGAGCACAAGCGGTCGTCCCTCCCCGTCAAACAAGCGCGGAGAAACTCCCTCCTCATGGCAGACCATGTGCAGAAGCGGCACCCCCGGTTCTTGGGCTTGCAAGAAATAGCGGAGCAACTTGACGAATTCTTGATATTCAAGCTCCATCAAGTACTCATCGATCGCCTGCTCGATCACACGATGCAAGTCAGCCTGCAACGCATGCATCCGGAACCGCAGCAACCCTTCCACCAACAACTCTCGGGAGTTCGCCAACTGCTCCGCCACCGAATCCACGATGTGTCGGCGGCGCAGAGACATCCCGTCTGCATCTTTGAGTTCCGCCAGCATCCGCACCGCCGAGTCGGCGAGATATTCGACTTCATCGGCGGCATAGTAATAGAAGTCGTTCGCGACGATACGCTCCATCTCCGAGCGTTCCCAGACGTCGGTGATGAATTCGCCCACAGCCTCTGAGAGCGTACGCACGACGAGTTCCGTCAACTCATCGGGTTTCCCTTCGGTCGTCCCGCCCAATCGATATGTAAAAAACGTGTAGGTGCCTCGCGTGAATTGCTCTCCTTGCAACGACACTCCCAGTTCCTTCAATTTGTCATCCGCTTCCTGCAGACAGCCGCCCAGCGCTTCCGCAAACTTTTCAGCGCCAATCGTAAACTTTTTCAATGGGGTCACCCCTTTCAAGACTTTCTGTCGATCCGTGGTGTTATTCCTCATTGTATGCGCGTGAATTAGCTTGTATACTTGTACGCTTCTTGCTAGGATGCGAACAAGAGTAAATTGGAAGGGAGTTTTCCATTCGTAGATGTTCTCATATTTCAATAGTATAGTTCAGATAAACTCTCTTATTAGAGAGTTTCCTACGAAACAGGAGGTTTGGCAACCCTCCAAATGGATAGTTCTCGAAACTTTCTCTAGACTTGAATCTTGTGCTACAATGTTTTTATATCTATTTACTAGAGAAAGGGGCCGCTTATTGTGAGAACGAGATCTACAATCTCCGCAATTCTCTCAATTTTCTTCCTGTTTAGCCTATTGCTCGCTCGACCGGCATCCGCCCATCAACAGTCCCTGGCTTCCTCGAAGATCACATTTGAGAACACCAAAATGCACGTGTCCCTCCTGATCGACCAGAAATCGATCTTGGAGATCAACGGCTTTGACATTGAGAAAACGCAATCGCTCGACGAGGCGAAACTCTCGTCGCAAATCAAGGACAAATCGTTCGACTATATCAAGTCCGGCTTCCACGTCAAGAACAACGGCAAGGAGATGCCTGTAGCACTCGAAGCCGTCTCCGTACCCGACCTTGCCAACGTCCAATTCGACCTCACCTTCACCTCGGACGAGCTGATCGACAAGATCGACTTCGACTACAACATCTTCTTCGAAAACTCCAACGGCATGCACAAAAACGTCGCCACCATCGAGAACGGCGACAAAACCGACGAGTTCGTTTTCACCAACTCCACCCGTCACCTCGCGATGGAAGCGGGCGTTGAACTCTCCTTCTGGAGCACGCTCGGACAATTCGTGCTCATGGGCATCGAGCACATCTTGACCGGGTACGACCATCTGGCGTTCCTGCTCACCTTGATCATCCTCGGCGGCTCCTTCAAGAACATCTTGAAAATCGTCACGTCCTTCACCGTCGCCCACTCCGTGACGCTGATTCTCTCGGCGATGAGCGTAGTTACGCTACCCACCCGTTTGATCGAATCGTTGGTCGCCGTCACGATCCTCTACGTGGGCATTGAAAACCAATTTATCAAAAACACGAACTACCGCTGGGTGTTGACCGGATTCTTCGGCCTCGTCCACGGCTTTGCATTCGCAGGAGCGCTTGCCGAAACGCAAGTGCCCAAGAACCACTTCCTCGAAGCCCTGCTGACGTTCAACGTCGGGGTTGAAATCGGACAATTGCTGGTCGTCATCGTCTTGCTGCCGATCATCCTCTACATCGGTCGTTTCAACTGGAACGTCTGGGTCGTGCGCGGCATCTCCGGCGGCGTCGCTCTGTTCGGTCTGATCTGGTTCATGCAACGCGCGTTTGAGTTGAACATCCTGCCGTTCCTCGCGGTTTAGGAAAAAGAGCTCGTGTCCGCCCCGGTGCGGACACGAGCTTTTTTCATAGACATTTCGGGTTGGGAATAGAAATGGGGACAGGGAGGTGGTTCCCATCGATGGACAAAGCGTGTTGCTCCCGCTGTTCTGGATCTTGCTGTCCGCGTTTCTCTTGCAACGAGCGACGGCGCATCTGCCGTGGTTGCGCATCCCGACGGTGATCGCGTATATCTTGTTCGGGCTGTTCCTCGGGCAGACGGTCTCGCCGATTTGGAAGGAGCAGAGCGGTTGGCTTGGCGGAGTCAGTCAGTTCGGGCTGTTCTACCTGATGTTTCTGTCGGGGCTCGAAGTGGACTTGCGCTTGCTCGTACCGCGTCGTGACGGGCCGAAGTTGTTGCAGAAAGCCCTCTTGCTGTTTGCAGCCACGGCGGTGCTCTCGTATGCACTCGCTTGGGGCATGCATGTGATCGACCCGCAGATTCAACCGTGGATGATGATGTTGATTCTCTCGACCACGTCGCTTGGCATCATCTTGCCGGTTTTGAAAGAGCGCGGGTTGTTGCGAACGGTCTACGGGCAAACCCTGCTGACGGCGGCGCTGCTTGCCGATCTGCTGACGATGCTCGGCATTTCTGTGGCAGCCGATTGGGTCAAGAACGGATTCTCTTGGCGACAGTTGACGGTCGGGTTGTTGATTCCGCTGGTTGCGGCGTTCTATGTGGCGATTCTGCGACTGTACCGCAGCAAGTTCTGGGATTCTTGGTTTGGCGGAAACGGCGTTTTGAAAATGCAGGGCGTGCTCGCCTTGCTCGGACTCTTCGGGGTCATGACCGATTGGACAGGGTCGGAGCCGATCTTGGGAAGTTTCTTGGTCGGGCTGTTGGTGTCCAGCTTCCGTCTGCCGGAGAAAAATCCGTTGCGTCAACAGATGGAGAGCATCGGGTACAGTTTCGTGATTCCGATCTTTTTCGTGACGGTGGGGGCGCAGTTTGATCTCGGGGCGTTCTTCGCCTCGGAGACGGCTCGAACGTGGGTGCCGCTGCTCTTGCTGTGCGCCTATGGGGTGAAGCTCCTGCCGATGCTCTGGTTTGGCGGCGCGATGCCTTTGCGGGAACGACTGGCCGGCGGACTGTTGCTTTCGTCTCGGATGACGCTCGTCATCGTGGCGGCTTCGATCGGCGTGCAACTGCACGTCATTCCGCGTGAGATCGAAGAAGCGATGCTCGTCGTCGGCATCGTGACCTGCATCTGCTCCCCCCTGCTGTTCTCGCTGATGAAAAAAGCTCACGGACCTCTGCGGCCGTGAGCTTTTTTTTATTGATAGGCGACGGGGCCGCCTTCTTTTTGCCAGTATTCGAAGCCGCCGATCATCTCTTTGACTTGGAACCCGAGGGCGCTCAGTTTCGCGGCCGCCTTGGTTGCTCCGTTGCACGCAGGGCCCCAGCAGTAGGTGACGATGAGACGCTGACGGTCAAAGTGCGCGGTGGTTTCCGCCGTGATCTGCGTTTGCGGCAACGAGACCGCGCCGGGGACATGCCCCGCTTCGAAATGTGCCGTGCTGCGGGCGTCGAGCAGAACGTATGGCAGAGGGCCGTTTTGCAAATCGACGATCACGTCGGCGACATCCGTTTCCAGAGACAACTTCGTCAAAAAATAACGATTCGCGTCCTGCGGGTCGGCGGCAGGATGGGCCAGGGTCTTGCTTTCGTACATAGGAAAAACCTCCTCAACAGATGTTGGAAGTATCGTAGCACGGAGCCAAGTCATACGTGAAACTGATAGTTTCGATTGTTGAGATCGCTCCTGCCGATGTGATGAAAAAAGCCTGTGACCCTCAGGGAAGGGACACAGGCTCTTTTTGATTCGGCCGTTCGTTCTTACTTCAAGAAGTCGTTCAGGACGTTCATCGGGAGTGCGGCACGGTCGTTCTGGAAGTTGGACAGCTCCGTGAGCGCCTGTTCCTTGCCGTCGATCACGACGACGTTGTCACCGACGATGAACGTGAGGGTGCGCGTTCCTTTGGTGATCGTGACGGTTTTGGTGGAGCCGTCCCAAGCAACGGTTGCGCCCTTGGCTTCAGCTGCGGTACGAACCGGGGTCAGCGTGGATTTCAGAGACTCCGGATCGACTTCCTTTTCCAACGCCGGCATGCCGGAGAGATAGCCGACGACGCCGGCTTTTTTGTTGACGAAGTTTTTGTTGATCTCGCGGTCGAGTTCCGATCTGAGGCTGTCCGAGACTTTGATTTCCAAGTCGCCCGGATGCTGGAGGTTCGACATGAGGTACGAGTAGCCGTTCAGGTTGTCGACCATCTGCAGACCCGTGCCTTCTGCACCCGCCGGAAGCGAGACGAGGCGCGAGAGTTTTTTGGTGTCGATGTTGTACGCCCAGACGTTGTTGTTGATGTGCAGGCCGGAGTCTTCCCCGATGAACAGCGTGCGCATGTCTTCCGAGTACGAGAGATTGTCCGGGTTGGCGACTTTGTCCACGTTCGCCAAGTTGCCGAGCGCGTCCGGTTTCGCGAGGTCTTCGCCCACGATCAGGCCTTGCATGGTGCCTGCGACGTATTGGGAGTCGATTGGGTTGCCGGAACGGTCGGATTGCCCGCCTTGCAAGGAGAGTTCGTAGGTGACGCCGGAGGACATTTTCGGCAGTTTGATGTCGTCTTGGAGTTCGTTTTTGGAGTCGACCGTCATGCCTTTTTCCACGTAGGACATGGCGACGTAGACTTTTTTGTCCTTGGCGTTCAGGGTGACGCCTTCCATTTTGTTGAACTCGTAGGTCGCGCCTTGGATCGCACCGTACCGGCGAGCTTCGAGGAACGCAGCCGCTTGCTCCATGCCCGGTTTGACTTTCAGATATTCAACGGTGCCGGACGGGTAGGTTTTGATCTTGGTGAAGCCCGGGGTTTCCTTGTCAGCCGTTTCGAACAAGTCGTTGAACGTCAAACCCTTGTCGAGATAGCTTTTCACTTCTGCGTCGGTCGCGTGACCCAACTTGATCCATTCGAGGTTGGCCGCACCGCCGTTTTGGTCGGAGGTTTGGTGCCATTTCGCCGCGTAGAGGGTGCCGGCGGTGAGGTCTTTTTCCTTGTCGGCGATGTACATGAACATCATCGTGTTGGAGCCGTCGTCGCCGAAGTAGACGGTGCGGTTGTCGGGCATCACTTTGGAGAGTTCATGCGAGAAGCGGCCCATGGAGTAGTGCTTGACGACGGAGGTCGAGTTGTCCGCGTTCACGGTGACTTCCGGGATGTAGCCGTAGAGATACGGGTTGCCTCTCTTGGTCTTGTCTTGGTAGTAGCTTTGCGTGTACGACGCGACGTAGGTTTTGGTCGGATCGGCGGCAAATGCGCGAGCGTCCGCTTCGTACTCCTCCGAACCGAGGTGGGTGTTCCACGGAGAGAGCGAGCCGTTGCACGGGATCCAAAGGCCGTTCACGCCGGAGAAGTCGATTTTTTTCAGATCGGTGGCTTTGAGCATGCCGTTGGTTTTGTTTTGGTCGATCGTGGTCAGAGACATCGAGGCCGGGATGATGCCGTACGCGGACGTGCCTGCGTTGTCCTTGGTGATGTATTCATAATGCGTGACGAGCGACAGCGGGTTGCCACCCAATGCGGTCGGAGCCATGCCCTGCACTTGAAGCAGAGAGTTGGAGTCCGGGTCGTCCGATACGAACGGTTGCGGGTCGGTCGGAATCGAGTTGTCCAGGATCGGCTTGCCCTTTGCATCCACGGAGAGTCCTGCCGGAGTGCCGTTGATTTTGTCTGTTGATTTGAAAAGCGTCTTATACGTCAGCGGGTAGAGTTTCTCTACACCGTTGCTGTAGGTAACTTTTACAGATGCGTTCGTGTAAACCTTCGCCATGTCGGCGGCGTTGTTCGAAGCGTCGGTGCCCAGGAACTCGACAGACTTTACCGTGATCGGTGCGTTGGTGACAGCATGAGCCGGTACCGAGAACGGGATCGCAAGCGAGAGTGCCAGTACCGGGAGCAGAGCTTTTTTCTTCATGGTTTACATTCCTCCAACCCTTGGTGTCTTGTCTATGTCCATACTCTACCAATCGAGTATGGAGCTGGGTTGAAGCAAATGTAAAAGTTTCACACGCGGCGATAACGTTTTAACGCGATTGTGTTGAGGGTGAGGAACAGAACGCCGTACCCTGCGAGAATCCACAGCGAAACTCCATTGTCCGCAAGACCCTGCCCGCGCAGCATCAACGAGCGCAACACATTCGCTCCTTGGGTGAGCGGCAAGATGTTCGAGAGCGCCGTGACCCAGTCCGGGAAGTTGCGCATGTCGAACATGCCGCTCAGGAAAATCTGCGGGACGACGACGAGCGGGATGAACTGCACCATCTGGAATTCGTTGCGTGCGAAGGCCGAGAGCAACGTGCCAAGCGACAGGGCGACGGTGGCGATCAGCAAGTTCGTCAACAGAACCGACCCGAAATTCCCGACCGAGCGGACATCGAGGACGTAGAGCGCGAACCATTGCACGAAGAGAGTTTGCAGAGCTGCGAAGATTCCGAATCCGAGGAAATAGCCCAGCACGATCTCATAGCGGCGGACCGGCGTGGCCAAGACTCGTTCCAGCGTCCCCGCGGTGCGTTCCCGCAAGAACGCAACTCCCGACAGCAAGAAGACAAAGAAGAAAATGAAAAATCCAATCAGGACAGGCGCGAGGTTGTCGAGTTGCGTCAAGTCACTTCCGCCGTAGAGATAAGAAATTTCCGGCGTCTGTTGGTTCGGCGAGAGGCTGCGTTGCGCCTCTTGGAGCGCTTGGAGAACGGCGCGGTTGACCACCGGATCGGAGCCTTCGAGCATCAGATGAGGCTTGCCGTCTCGGACTTCCAGATACGCATCGGCTTTGAGATCGTTGAGGTCTTGCTTGGCAGAATCGAGCGAGACTTCGTGGATCGTGGCGTCCGTTTTCTTGAGTTGTTCGACGAGCGGTGCCGGCAAGTTGACGGCATCAATCTTCGAAGTCGTCGCCGAATTCGTCATGACGACACTTAACAGCGAGAGGACGAGAAGCGGTGCGACGAAAAGCATCGCAATCGTGCGTTTGTCACGGCCGAGTTGTTTGACGACGCGTTTGCAAAGGGCCCATGTTCTCACAGCGTAACACCTCCAAAGCACAGGAACGCTTCTTCAATCGTAGAGGCTCCCGTTTGTGTTTTCAAAGCTTCCGGCGTGTTCAGTGCCATCATTTTTCCATCGCGCACGAGACCGAGACGGTTGCAATGTTCCGCTTCGTCCATGACGTGCGTGGTGATGATGATCGAGACCCCCTGTGCTTGCAAGCGCAGGAACTCCTGCCAGAAATCCCTTCGTAACACCGGATCGATCCCGACGGTCGGCTCGTCGAGGATGAGAAGTTCAGGTTGATGCAAAAGTGCGACCGCCAGCGACAGACGGCGCTTCATGCCGCCCGAGTATGTCTGAACGGGACGCTTGGCGGCGTCGGTCAACTGCACGAGTTCCAACAGTTCTGCGATGCGCTCCGTGCGTCGCTTTTTCGGGACGCCGTAGAGCTCGCCGAAAAAGTGCAGGTTATCGAGCCCGGTCAGGTCTTGGTAGAGGGCGTCTGCTTGCGCCATGTACCCGATGCGACCGATCTTGCCAAGGCTCGGCATGCGTTCGCCCAGCACCGTGACTTCTCCTGCTGTGTACGTGCCGATGGCGGCGATGGCTTTGACCAGCGTCGTTTTTCCCGAACCGGACGGACCGAGCAGACCGAGAATTTCACCGCGATGCACGGCGAACGAGATGTCGTCCAACACGCGGCGCTTGCCAAATTCCTGCACCAGACCTCGTACTTCGACTACCACTTGTTGATCTCTCTCCATAAGTCAGGACTCCTCTCGCGGCAACAGGCCGTGTAGATACAGATCGACCAGCCGTCGGATTTCGACTTCCTCTTCTTGCAACTGAAACTCCTCCGGGGCGATGTTGCGCATGATCACATAGCCCGCCAACATCGAGAGCAACCCGCGAAACGCCAGCAGCGGGTCGATGGTTCGAAACGTCCCCTTCTCCATCTCTTCTTGGAAAAAGCGCGTTGCCACTTCGAGAATTTGCGGCAGAATCTGCTCGCGAACCGGGGCAAACAATTCCGGTTGAAACGGTGCCTCCGACGCGATGGCTTTGATGAGAGGCAGGTTTGCTTGGGCGAGGTGTACGCGATCTCGAACGAGGTCGGTCATGACATCCTCGACGGGACGGCCCTGCCGATTGTTGAAGATCTTCTCCACGCCGCGCAAGAGCCACGGGCGGAAGAAGCGGAGAAGCAAGGGGATCAGCATGCCTTTGAGCAGGTCTTTCTTGGTCTTGAAATAATTGAAAACGGTGCCCTCCGACACCCCCGCCTCCTTCGCCACTTCACTGGTACGGGAGGCGTTGAAGCCTTTTTCGGAAAAAACTTTGACAGCGGCTTCGAGGATTTGCCAGTGTTTATCAGTCCATTGCTCGGCTGTTTCTTCGATTTGTTCAAGGTTCTGTAGGTCGTCGTTCAAGGGGGGCCCTCCATTGATACAGATTGAGTACTCACTCAGTGAGTCGTTACTCAGAGTATATGACAGATGGGAAGATCATGCAATCGTAAAAAACCTGATCTCCGGGGAGGTCAGGTTTTGGAGAAATCTCATTCAAATCCCATCAAATTACGATGTGCTTGTAAAAAAAGTTGATGGGGGTGAAACATTTGATCCTTTGGTAATCGAATCTTCATTCCCTTTCGGCTTCGAATAAACTCATAATCTGAAGTCTGCGGCAAATCTGATCGGATAAGAACCCCGTAACTATCCGAAATCGAAAACCAACCAACGTCGAAAGCCCAATGGTGCATACGACATAGGCAAAGCCCGTTGCGTAGATCATCACTACCATTTTTACTTTTGGGATAGATATGAGCACTTTGTACCTCAGGATTTCCATCCGGGTCTCGTAGAGAAGAACAGCAGACTGCACAGCGATCATCATATAGACGCTTTACAAGATTTTTGAACTTTTCCTCTCGATTTCGTCTACTAGACACGCTACTCGTACTCGGCTCTGTAAGTGATGGGACCTGTTCTTCTATTTCATTACGGAGCTCTACAAACCTCACAACCTTAGGAACTTCTAATCGAACATTAAAATAAACAATTTGCTCTTGCAAGAACGGTCGAGAGTATCTGAATGCAAACAGTCTTAGACGTGTAGGCAAAGATAGATCAAGTACTGGGTACAGGACATTCTCTTTCATCTTTCGTGCCTCTGCCTCCTCCAGTATTTGTTTTATGAATCGCAACGGGGTAGCCGTTTTGCCACTTTCAAAGCAAGCGGTTACCAAGCCATCCATTTTTAGATCGGAAGTCCCTAACTGCCTTGTGTGCATTCATCGCAGCCTCCTTGCGAATTAATACCTTTCCCATTCTACACATTTCACTTACACTATAAAATACAAAACCAAAAAGGAGTTGTTTTTTGTGAGAGATGCAAAGTTTGTCTGCGAAGGTTGTCATACTAGCTTCGAGTTAGATGTCCTTGACGGAGAGTGTGAATTTTGCGGGGCGAATCTATGTTTAAACTGCAGAGATAAAGGAGATCAAACTCCATGCTGTGGAACCAATTATTAATAAGAGATACATATCAACTACCATCATGGCCCGGTTGAGCTACCTGAATGACTTTGATTTCTACATAGGTTATTGCTTCCAATGGGCTCGAAGGACCTCTTCCACAACCTCTACGTCATAAATCGTCACCGGAGGGCCAGCAGCCACTCTTCATGAATGGCTTCCCCCAACCACGGCTTGCCTCCGAAGGACGATGAGGTCCGCCGATGATGGAAATTTTCTCCTGTGACGTCTTGTCCATGATGTTTCGCCACATTTCCTTGTATCGTTCGATGTAGTTGGAATCCTCATCGTGAACAAATTGCTTCGCCATAGTCGTGGAGATTACGACAGAATCAGCACCAGCGTCCAATCTCCCAAATCCACGATCCCCGTATTACTAACAACAGCTTCGCCCTTCGAGATCGCCGCAAAGATACCGGCATCCAGTTCCTGTAGATCAAAATAATCGGACAAAAAAGTTCGCATGTCGTCTGCCCCTCACTCTTGACCAAATACCAGTACACTTCACAATTTTAACAATCGAGAGGTCACAAAAAAACGCCCCTCCCTCGCATGAAAACGAGGAAGGAGCATCTCTCCAAATCCATTTGGTGCTATCAACAGGACTCGAACCTGTGACCCCTACCATGTCAAGGTGGTGCTCTACCAACTGAGCTATGACCGGGATAAATAGGCGCATATGAAACCGCTTTACGTCAACGTTTTTCCTACGTCAGTCCGAAGGGATCTCCTTCGTTCTTTCTATATAGTAACTTTAGGCGCACCACCATGATGTGTGTCGCATTTTGAAAGTGCAGAGTATCGCGGTCACTGTATATACAACGATTCCTGTATTAAAATTCGTACTTTATATGGAGAGGTGGGCGTGATAGGCTAGGTTGCCATAGCGAACCCTTATAGGGTCGCTTCGCCCAGCAATCACGCCCATAGAGGCTCAATGTAAAGTACGAATTTTATACCACAAGGAGAATATTCCCTCGCCGCGATACTCTACACTTTTCAGTTGCGAAACACAACCATGAATTTGTTTAGATCATAAATGCAAACATCGGTTATAGGAAAACGTTGGATCAAACCCCAGAACGAGAGAAGTTCAGCCATTATGCCTTGTAAGCTAGTATTTATTTTTATACTAACCAAAAATTTCCTAATATCCGTTAGCTACCAACATTTGCATTCCAATAAAGGTTATTCTGGTGTCATCTGTGGAAAAAATTTCCATATAGTTCCCCGGTCCTCCTGTTACTACCGTACCTCCCTCTACAAACCCCTCCTTTAGCATCATTCTGTACAGTTCTTCAAATTCATCTGAAGTTATTTCGTACTCATCATAATTTTTCAAGGCTTTTCTGGCAATATCATTTAAAATTTCGTAAAACTTGCCCATAGTAGAAGAAGCATTGTCCTTGTCTTTTTTAGTAAGTATAGATAGTTGATCCACTAACAATTTATTCTCTTGATCTTTCTTACTGATCTCAGCCGTTAGCCGTCTATTTTCGATTTGAAGTGCATCAATATCACCGGTATTGACAGCGTATTTCCCAGAAACCCATCCAGTGAAAGAATGTTGTTCTTTTAAGTCTGCTATAGTCTTGTGTACGGCTAATTCAATGTCTTTCAAATCATCAAAGCTTTCTCTAAGCTTGCTATCAACAAGCTTTTTGAAACCGACGTACTTTTCATGATTAACGATTTCTCGTACATCGTCCACTTTATCAGCAAGTTTGACCTTCTCGCTTAGATATTTGTCGGTTATAACAACGGCAAATATGGGCATGCCTTTATCTAAAGCATACTCATACTCAAGATGTGTGTAGCTTTTCCCAGTTTTCTCTTCTACACTACCGTATCTTCCACCAAGAATAAGCATATATATATCGGATTCATCAATCCATCTATAAATAGTTTCAAGCTGTTCTTTGCCTGCTTTAAAAAGCTCCATACCGGCAGGTATATGTCCAGCCTTCAGAATTGCTTCTACCGCTGCTTGCCTCTCAGATATAAGATCGGTATACGTTGATGAAACAAATATTTGTAACTTCTTTTTCATCTTGGCCCCTCCCAAATCAACTTTAGATCCTAACTGCTCTTTGATTTGAACCTCAGGGATTGTAGACTGCAGTGGTCTGAAATTCGGTAAGGGCGTTTCAATTTTTTTGATACCATCGTGCGTGATCGAAACCACGCTCGCTTGGTCATCAAGAATTCGTATCAAGCCCTCCTCCTCCAAATAATGAACAATACTATTTACTTTACCTAACTCCAAATCCATTTCGCCAGCAATTGTATTTGTCGAGACATAACGGGCCTGGTCAATAATATATTTCTCATACAGTTTCTGCAAAAAAACGTATCTAATAGTCTGAATTTTCGATATATCAAACATGAATTCCCCTCCTAAGCATCAAACTTCAGTTCTGTTTCACCTCATAATATTAAATCATAAATTAAGTAAACCAGAACTCTCCTCCACTACAATGACATATTATATTTTATATTTTTACATAACATGAATCATATCTAACGAATTTCTTTGCGCTGGTTTCCACCTATGAATTAACTATAATAAAGAGACGACCCATCCTGTAGTCTCCTTGTTATCACTTATTTATAAGCACACGTCTTTCTACAAAAGGTCTCTATGTAACAACAAATCAGATTGATTCAATAACGACTTGGCGTTAGCCCTTGCTCTTGAATATTCCGAAACAAAGATTTTCGTAATCCAGTCGAATCGGATGCATACAGTCGAACTGTCGCAGAACTTGTTCCAGCATTCACTGGTAACCGGAGTGCCGATCAAAGCCATTAAAGACTGAGCAAAAAGGAGCTTGCCAGTGTAGGAGGCTCCTTTTGCTTCTTTGGTGCAATCAAATAAGTTACACTTTGATTATCAGCGCCCCTCTACTCTTAGTGCATACTGTTTCTCTAAATCTGTTACTCGATTGGTATCCCAGATATCAAAATAGAATATACCTTTACTTTTTACTCTGTACTTTTTCACAACATTATCGAAAAATTCTTGAGCTTTAGTATTCATTAAGTTATTGTCACCAGCATAGGCAATGACAAACTCGAATTGCATATTACTTATACTTTTGTAAGATTGTACCGTAATTGTAATATCCGGTAAACAATTATACACCTGTTCCTCAGTTCGACAGATGCAGAGTAATAGGCAATAGTCAATGAATCCATCATCTCCATATACGAAGTAAAAACAAAAATCCCCTGATGGCATTGAAACGTTTGTTTCGGTCACTTCGCCATCAGATTGAGTATTGGTCCATGAAGGGTTACTATAAATCCGTTCCGCATTTTTTAGATTTAAAATTCTATCTATAGTTGTCTTGAAAGTCTCCGCTTCTTTCAGCTTGTTTAACATATTTGTTGTTGCCTCTTGTAGTGACTTTGAACCACCAGTTACCAATTCAACTACTGAAGAGTCTCTATTCTGCTTTGATGTTGTAAGCTTATTACTTTTGATCAATTTCTCCTTTTCCAACAATTCATTACTCAATTTACTAACTTTAGACAAAAGCTCATTGTGCTCTTCAATAGGAACATATCGAATACTTTTTTTATATACAGTTGGTATATCACGAAGAAACGTCTTCTTACTCTTATTAAACTCAACAGAATCGATAGAAGATATTATATTTCTCTGCAAAAATTCATTACTCATTTTATCTAATTGCTCTTCGTTATCTAATTTAATTGCATTAGTTGTTCTTAATGGCGTGCTATCTAAACAATCATAATTCAAGGGGGGGACAATTATCGGGTAGATTGATTTACCAAGTGCCCACGTTGCACCAAGTTCGCACAAACAAAATTTGCTTTCCAAAAAATTCTCAGTAATTAGCATAATAATGAGTTTGCACTCAGAAACATGCGTATGGATATTTTCAATAAAATCTTGTCCGGTTGGAATAGCTCCTAGTGATGTGCAATAGATATCCTGTCTTCGTAAGTCTAACCCTAGTTTTAAGAACTCCACAAACCGTTGTACTAAGACCTTATCTGCCACAGCATGACTAAGGAATATATTATAGGTCATACGATCTTGCCTCCTAAAACTCTAGTTTTACTAGTTATAATATATCAAATACTAGTATTTTGTAAAATAAGTCACGCCACCTATCTAAACTCTCTAGCCTTTACGATTTTGCCTGTTTGTAGGGGCCGTTTCACAAACACTACTTTACCGAAGATAAGACTACCCCCAATTAGCTGATTTCGTATATGAAACTAATGCGGTCATCGTCAACCTATAAGCTATTATGTCAGCAACAACGGCTTCTTGAAATTCCCTTTTATTTCGCACCAATTGAAGAAAGAACTCCCTCATGGTTCTAAATCAGTTATTGACCGTCATAGATCGACAATTCACTAATCCCCCGTTTCGTTCAAAGTTGCGAATGAACGTCAAACTGCTCCTTTTCGGTGGTCATCTATATTTCATATTTTTGCATAAAGGGAAGAGTAATCTATAACGTTCGTCAAGCCAGTTTCGCAGATAACGGAAATGAGTCTCGTAATCGCGAATCGTATAGGGAATGGATCGTTCGGAAATCTTCGCGTTCATGAAAACTTCCTGCGTATCCAATCCCAACGCCCGATGCGTTCTTTTCCGTCTTGCGTCTCGTCTTCTTTTCCAACGTAAACCCTCCTATTGACTCTGGTACGTTGGAGTCTCGACAAAAACAAAAACACCACCGGCAAAAATACCTGTGACGTACACTGACGAACTCAAGACCCCAGTAGACCGACAACCCCAAAAGACTATCACTTCGTAGACTGATCCGTTTTTGCGGTCTATTCACAAACTGTGGAAAAGCTCACGAAAGCCTTACATATCAACAGGCGGAGAGGATAGGATTCAAATCTGCGTGGGATTGCCCCCTAACGGTTTTCAAGGTCGCCCCGTTACGACCACTTCGGTACCTCTCCGTTTGGAAGAGATGCGAAGACCCGCCGTTATTGGCTTTGTAACACTTGCGATTATCGAAATCTTGATTGGATGTGTTGTGCTCCAACGGACTCCACCGTAAAGTATGCAGCGGTCATACGGTCTAGGCAGGAGCTAGAGCGTATTATTAATTGAAGGAACGCACACATAGGTAGTCGTATTTCAGCATACAAAAAGCCTCGGACACTTGGCCCGAGGCATGTACAATTTGATCCGATCCATTCTCTCAATTTCGAATGTCCGTCCTCTGCTGCTTCCCTCGAATACAGCAAGAGGCCAGCGGAACCCCTCAAAAGGATACTAGGAAACTGCGTTTGGACTGTAATTCGTGTTGGTGATAGTTCCCGGGCCGTCAAATGACACCGTCTTTCGTAGCTGACCGTTAATATGGATTCGTAACAAATCCCCTACCAAAGTCCACTTCGACTTTCCCTCCGAAAGTCATGGCCTCAAGTTTTTGCATTCTGTCTCACGTCCCTTTTCAGTTCCAACATCTTCTACCAGCAGATCGAATCTTTGATACCTCCGACAAACTCGAACAGCGAAAGGTTTTTCAAGTTCTTGCAAACTTCTGGGCGACATTTTGCATTTTCTCCTATATGAAACAATGGAGCGATGCATTGAACCATCTCGTATTCGCCGTTCGTTAAGCCCTCCACAAAGCAAACTTCTACTTTACCCGCGAGAATCGTCATGGCCACCCGATCCGTGATGAGCAGACCTGAAATTTTATAATCCGCCTCGTCTTCATCCGACCAAACAATTGTAACGAGATCAAATCCTTCGATTTCCCCGGGACATCTATCGTACAGTTCACGTTCCGCCACGATTCTTCTCCCTCCATCCCTTGAAAATCCGTGCTAACAACGGCGAAGCAACAATTCGACTTGCGAGTTGATTCGTATACACAGATTCATCTTCTGTTTCGGTTCCTGCAACGGACTCCTCACAAACCAACATGAAGGTATTCTCAACCCCCTTTTGTTTCAAAAACTTTTTCACGGCCCATTCGTGGTGGGCTTTCAAGTAGGCATGTTGGAGATTCACCGCCAAGATTTCGCAGACAAAGTGACCATTCACGAAAATCTTGAACCACTTGTCATCGTCTGCCCAGAAAACGAGTGTCACGTCAGAGAATCCCCTGTCTACGCAAATGGACGAAGAGGAAGTCATGGCAGCCCGTAATCAACTCCCAGGCTTGCTCATTTTTTTCACCGTTCTTCACAATTTTCGTGAGCAGGGAGGCAGCCGTGTACAACTCGTCAAGTCTCACTTGTTGCTTGAAGATCGGGATCGCGGTTTCTAACAAGTGAATCACTCTGCCGTGCTCTTGACGGTGCAGATAGACGGACGCCATGAGGAGGTTTGCCCGACCGATCAACAGGAAGTTCTCTTGTTGCTTGCGCTCATGCTTGGTGGTCATGTCGTACTTGGTGAGTACCTGTTGTTCAATGTCCGTGAGCAAGCCCAAGGCTTTCAAACAAAAGACCTGACATTCCTCAAAGTTCTGAACCATCATGTAAATTTGAGCCACGTCCAAGTACAGGCCGGCTTCTTTCTGCGGGTCTTCTACGGCGTACATCGTCGCCATTTTGAGCAAGACTGCGATGGAGTCTTGCCAATTCTCCTTGTTAGCCTGCTCCATCACGATCAATCTCTTGGTTTCGCGGTAATTCGTGATCCGACCCGCCTCTTGAAGCAATCCGATGGCCTTGTTTGCAAGGTCAATGCAAAGTTCCGGCTCCCCTACTGCGTACTGAAGTTCCGCCATTCGCTGATAGAGGATGCCAAGTTCCTCGACGTTATCGGTCAGTTGATTGCAGACTTCCAAGGCTTGCTTGTAGTAAGCATTCGCTTCCTCGAACCGGTGAAGCCTCTTGTTTAAATCCGCGAGATGCATCAAAATCTTGCCCTCTAGCAATGGATCGTTTTTTTGAAGTTCGTATGTATCGCGGGCGTTGAGAGCGGATCGTAATGCTTCGAAGTACATGAGGTTGTTTTCGAAGGTCTCGCTCAGATGAAGGTGAAGATGCACGAGTTTGTGCTGATCGCTGCGCTTGCTTGAACGTGAGTATTCATCCACCAGACTCATGATTAAACGGATAGCCTCGTGGAAGTTCTTCGTTTCCCGGCAACAGATTGCAAGGTTTAGTTTCAACTCATTGAGTTGTATCTCATCATCGAGGTGTTCTGCCTCGAAAAGCTCCTGAAGAACAGGAAGGGCAGAACGATACGAACCCATTGCCATATGAGACATGGCTAACTTATAGCCCAAGAGCTGCATTTTGTTGAAACTAAGGCCCTCGAACAACGAGGACAATGGCGTCTCCAACTTTCTCGCGATGGCCGCGATGGTTGCATAGCTTGGGAGCGCTTTTCCCGTCTCGATCTGAGACATCATGGACGGTGTGATGATTCCTTCCGCGACTTGGGTTTGGGTCAAGCCTTTTGTCATTCGCAAATCTCGAATGCGTTCACCTAGCGTGACGTACCCTTCATGTACTATGTTTTTATCGTCACCGCTCGAATTGTCCATTTCCTACCCCTCCTGTCAAACAAAATAAAAAAACACCGATGCAAGGAAATCCTTACACCGATGATTGTATCTTTTGCTTACACTATAAAAAACCTTGTGTTTCTAGTCTACTTTCACATAAAACAAGAATAAATAACTAAAAATAATAGACCTGTGAAAGGATAGATTGACACGTATCATAACTAGCATGGTGGCACTTGAATGTGGGTGCTACCCGATGTAAGACCCCGGCGGAATCTGGTAAGGTTCCGCAACTACTCCCCCAGAATGGGTGAAACGATATGAACCCCCTGTGCCCTAAAGCCGGTGAGCCATTGTTGGCCCCGATGTATTTGTTTTTCCAAATCGTCAGGAATTGCCTCCCCGCTAAAATTAGCAACATTCACCGGCAATCATGCACTTTACATTGGGGGTTCTATCGTATTTTTTCCAAAGAAAAACCGCCATCAACGAAGAAGGCGGCGAATGTATTATACATTTTTAGTAATGGTGTCCGACCCAGTCCCAATAATTGATACCATCTTGTGGGCAAAAGTTGGATCAGGCCCAATGTCATATGCAACATAATTTGTGTTCTTAGCCCACATCCCCACGCCACATACTACAGCAGCAACAAGAGCAATTCCGAGAATCTTCTTCAACCCTGATTACCTCCTCTGTCCCTTCTCCAGCATTTCTACCATCTTCATGGAAACCTCGAACGCCTTCTGAAAATCGCCCTGTAATTGGTACACCTTTGTACTCAAACGTAATGATTCCGCACTTTCAGCGTACATGCCCATTATAGCACACATCTCACTTGACATTATTGAGTGCTTTACGCATTCATCAAATTCATTCACGATGAAGTTGTATTCCGATTTAGCTCTGTAGTAGTAACCTAAATATCTCGGATTCTCCACGGTTAGTGCATCTCTTCTTACATTAGCTTCTGCAAGGCACTCGCCTGCTAAGGGTAGATCTCTATTTTGAATTGCTATCATGACGGCCTTCGACAACGTAAAAAAGCTCATACCGAGATCGTCCATTTTTTCAAACTCCGATGCAATCTGGTGAAGCTCCACAACTGCTTGTTTATAATCAACTTGGGATCGAACATGAAACTCATAGTACTGTCTTGCTAGGTTTGCCTCTCGCACCAGTTCTAGACTCTCGAATAAAAAACGAGCTTGTGTCATGTGTTCGGTGTTTCCCGTAGCTCGTGCCATATCGAAAAGGGTATTTGCAACTTCCCTCATGTCGGCTACTTTTTCGAAAAAGGAGTAAGCCTTCTCAAGATATATTTTGGCGTCATCTTTGTATCCCAATTGCACGCAAGCCAAGCCGAAGTTTTTCGTCACCCTTGCAGAGATCGCTCCAAACTCCGCAATACGTAAGCTAACCCTGTAGCCTTGTTCAAATGCTGAGTACGCCTTTTCAAAACCATTTAGACGATGATGAGCATTCCCGAGTTTATTATATAGGTCGCACAAAATCTCATCACTTATCGTTTGTTGGACCTGTTGAGTTTGTAAGAAAGGCAGTAGTTGTTCTACTGCCTTCTCAAACATCCCCGCCCTTAACTGACATTCTGTACGATAATTTACTAATCCATCTCGTTGATGTCCCAACAGGTCTTCGCGTTGATCCAATTGTTGAATTAGGTCGAGGGCATGGTTATAATCGGCCTTTTCAATATATACTCTGACCATCTCGATCTGAAAGTCAGCTTCCAACTGTTGCTCTTGCATACCCATGATTTCTCGTAGAGGAACGCCTAATTTATCGGCCAGTTTACCCAAAAGTGCCGCAGAAGGGTAGCTGCGATCGTTCTCAATCCTACTAACGGTAGTGAAATGGCAAAGTCCATCCGCCAACGACTCTTGCGAAAAACCTTTTTCAATCCGTATTTCTTTAAAGCGCTGCCCAATGGAAAGCGACTTATCTACTAGCATATCTGACACCCACCCTAATTGATCAGTAATTCCAATAATTATTATACCGAACGATTACAAGCGTGTATACAGTTTTAACATAAGAGCAGATACATTCACAACAAACTGTGCTGACCAAAAAACACGCCGAAAGATCAGCGTGCTTGAATGTCACTTTTTGTCCGATTTTTTTTCGTGTATGACATTGGGCAGGACTTCATACCGCACGTACTATATCGCCTTTTTTCGCATAATTCAGTTCACCAAGGACGAATTATGAAACTACCAGCAGTTCATCACGACCAACTTAATGATACTCTAGCTCATGCAGGCTTCTACCGGAAACAGTAGCAAGTTGAATACCTATCCCCGAAAATGCTCATAAAGTACCTTAACGTCTTCCGTCATCATTGCCCTTAACCCCACAAAAAAACGCCCCTCCCTCGCATGAAAGCGTAGGAGAGTCGGTTACTCCAAATCCATTTGGTGCTATCAACAGGATTCGAAGCTATGACTTCAACCTATTCTAGGTGGTGCTCAACCAACTGTGTTGAAGACGCAAAAAAAAGGGACTCGACGGAGTCCCTTTTTTCAAAATAACGCGTTTAAGGCCGGCAGCTGGCGATCGTGCAAAAACAGGACGACGTGTACCCGGAAAGATCTCCACCATCGCTTACATCGCTTACAGCGGACATTACTTGAACGTCGAGATCGAACATTTTTTCCACTGGAATAACCTCCTAAAGGATCATATTGTCCAAGGATGTATGTCTCAGTTGTTAGGTGAGGAATCATTGTCAGGGCCCTTCCAACAAAAACCTCCCCTAAAGTATAGCATAAATAGAATTTCATTGCGATAAATTGTGAGAAAACTGTGAATGGAACCGAAGGAGACCAAAAAAACGCCTCTCCCTCGCATGAAAGCGAAGGAGCGGCGTCTCTCCAAATCTATTTGGTGCTATCAACAGGACTCGAACCTGTGACCCCCACCATGTCAAGGTGGTGCTCTACCAACTGAGCTATGACAGCGTATTGGTGCGATCAACAGGACTCGAACCTGTGACCCCCACCATGTCAAGGTGGTGCTCTACCAACTGAGCTATGACCGCGTATGGTGCTATCAACAGGACTCGAACCTGTGACCCCCACCATGTCAAGGTGGTGCTCTACCAACTGAGCTATGACAGCGTTTCGTGAGTGATGAAATGTCGTGGTGACAGAATCTAATATACAGGATTTCTTACGCTTGTACAAGTGGTTTTCGGTAGAAAGTTTTGGTGAAGCATTTCTTCAGTAAAAAAGGAGCCTCCCGTGGGAAGCTCCTTTTTTCCATCACGCCTTACAGGCCGTTGATGTCGCGGATCAAGTTGTACACATCCGGGGTCCCGATGCCGGACGCCAGGTCGTAGCCTGCCGTTGCCGGGTAGTACAAGTTGGAACCGGAGGTGATGTCGTGGTACGCGTTGTACGCTTGCGTGGTGTTGAACATTTTGTAGAGGGTCGGGTTCGCTTGGCCGAGGTTTGCTTTGCCGCGAGCTGCTGCGTATTGGTTGTTCACAGCTGCGATGCCTGCCCAGAGCGGAGCTGCGCAAGACGTGCCGCCGTAAACGGTCCAAGAACCTGCGGAGTAGATCGAGTAGCCGGTGTTCGGATCTGCATCAGCCGAGACGTCCGGAACTTGACGGTAGCCCGTGCTGTAGGAGTTCTGCACGCCCGGGCCGGTTTGCCAGCTCGGCATCGTGTAGACTTTGGACAGACCGCCGCCGCCGCCGTATCTGCGGGTGGTGTTCGACCATACTTTTTCTGCACCGTAGTTGCCCGAAGTCAGCGTCAAGTTGGTGCCGCCAACGCCGGTTACGTACGGATCGTTCGCCGGGTTGTCAACGTCGAGCTTCTTGGTTCCGCAGTCGTACGCGCCATCGTCACCGGACGCTGCAAATACGGATTGGCCTTGCACCGCCATCTGCGAGAGGATGTTGTGCAGAGAGTTCATCGTCGCAGCGTTTGCAGACGATTCGCAGAGGCCCCACGAGATCGAGACGGTCTTCGAGGTGTTGTCGTTCGCGATTTTTTGGTACATGTCCAGTTCGCCTTGGTCGCTGTTCGGAGCTTCGTAGACGTAGACTTGTGCTTTCGGTGCGATCGCGTTGATCACTTCGATGTCGAGTTCCACTTCGCCTTGGCCGGAACCTGCAGCGCCGCTGTACCCATCGACGAGAACCGTTTGCGGAGCCGGAGACCCGAGACCGTATTGGTTGTAGTAAGTGGTGATGTTCGAGCCCACGTAGCCGTCGAATTCAACGAGTGCCACGTTTTGACCCGTGCCGTTGTACGTGCCTGCCAGCGGTGCCACATCATACGCGCTGCGCAGTTCGGTCGGGGTGTATCCACCGGACGGGCCGGAGCCGACATGCGGAGTTTGCAGATCCGGTTTGCCCGCGTTGTTGTGGTGCAGAGCTTCGTTGTTCAGGCCGGTGACGGAGTTGATCACGCCTGCCAATTCAGACGGAACAGACGGGGTGTTCGCGTTTGCAAAGTAGTTCTCGCCTTTGGCGTTGGTGTATTCATTGAGCGTGACACCGAATGCGATTTCCAGTTGTTGAACAGAGCCGGAGACGGTGACGGATTGGTTGTTTTTCGCAACGCCGGTCACGGTCAGGCCGTTGGATGTCGCGAAGTCGGTTACTTTTTGTACATCAGCAGCCGTCGGGCCGAATTTCGCTTGGAATTCGTCCGGCGTGAGGAATTTCTTGTAATTCGAGGACGTCGGGGTGTACAGGTCTGCAATATAGGCGTCGAGTTTGTCTGCGTTGCGCAGGTTCAGTGCGAGCGTGACGGAGACGACGTCGGTCGATTTTTTGTGAGCTTTCAAGGTGCCGTGGGATGCGGCAACAGCTTCATTGCCTTTGAGTTGAACGTGAGCGTTGCTCGAGACCGGGGCGGCCATGGATGCAGCCGGGAGCAATGCCATACTGAAAACCGCCAGCATGGTCGGGACAAGAACTTTGGTTTTTTTCATTTTGGTGATCCTCCCTTTATCTGTTTGGTGTAGAAAGTAAGTTACCTTTTAACAAAGTTCATCATCTGGTAACAACCCTAGTATACTCTATCACCAAAAATTCGGACAAGAATTAATTCATAAACTTGCATATTAATTAATTCCAAATATTAACATAAAAGTATGAAATGCCTATTTTTTATGTCGAATACAAAAAAACACCGTCCTCCACATGCTCGGGAAGGACGGTGTTTTTCTACAACTTAAAACGGGTGGTAGATCGAGTACGCATAGTGGTACAGCGTGGTGACGTACGTTTCATTGGAATTGGAGATCGGAGACCCGAGGCCCATCGGGATGATGTCGTAATAGTGCGTGCTGACCGGGCCGTACCAGGAGTAGTCTCCGACTGCCGGGTTCATGTTCGCGAGGTAGATCGAGAAGTTCCCGCTTGCATCCGTGACGCCGTTCGCACTTTGTTGTCCGAGGCGCTCGTTCACCAGCAGGGTAATCGGCATGCCGGCGATCGCTTGACCATCCGCATCTCGCATCGAACCGTTGACGGTCATCCAGTGCTGTACGCGCCATTTGTACATGCTGGGGCCGTTGTCATAGTTGACGTAGCCGGTAATATTCGGATCGGAGTCGATCGTGTTCAGACCGATTCTCGTCGTTTGACGGCTGACTTGCAGGTGGTAGTTGGCAGCCGGGTCAACCGTTCCCGTCGAGACGACGTGGAAGTAGTAGGTTGTGCCTTGGGAGAGAGCCAACTTGCCGGCCGTGTTCGCCGAGAGACCGCCCATCGACTGCAACGCACCGTTCGCATCGGTTGCAAACATATCGACGACGTAGTTCGAGCCTGTCGGAAGCTGGTCGAACGTCACTTTCGCGTATTCGGTGGTCGACGGGGTGTAACGAACCCAGTCTTGGTCAAATACGTTGTCGAGGTTGCCGAGCACGCTGAAATCGCTGGTTTTCGAACGCGCTTGCCAGAGGTTGTCGTCCGCTTCTGCAGCATCGTAGCCGTACGATTGCGCCACTTCAAACAGGTACGGGTTGTTGGCATCGACGCCTGACACTGAGTTCACGCAGAGGAAGTAGTAGCCCGGTTGCGCGACCATGGCGACTTGGTCGTCGGAGCCGGGGCCGTATGCGGAATATTGTTCATTTTCCAAAGCCCCTGTGGTGTCGTTCATGTGGAACAGATGCAGGTCGTAGTCGACGCCCACCATTTGCATCGCCGGGAGCAACGCGGTCAGTTTGCTTGCATCCGGAGCGTAGAAGTAGTACCAGTCCTGTTGGCCTGCTGTGGACATCGTGTTTTGGTACAGGGTGTTGAGGTCGAGGTAGATCGCGGTGCTCGGGTCGTGGTTGCCGTAGTCGGCAGCCGTGATGCCTTGCGTGGAGAGCGACGGTTTCTTCGCTTTGTCCTTGGGAAGTTTGGTTTTGAAGTGCGAGGGGTCTACCGATTGGAACCCGTTCACGTTGGCAGCTTTGCCCCCTTTGAGGGTGACGCCTGCGCCTGTTGCCTGGGTGATGTGTCCGTTCGCTTTCGGTTGCTTGCTTTCTGCAAACGCTGCTGACGGCAGGACGAACGCCGACGCGAGCAACAGAGCTGCGGCGGGTGTTAGCCATTTTTTCATATCCATTTCTTTTAACTCCTCTCATATCTAAACTATTATCATATAAAAAATTTACCAGATTTCTATGTAAAAGTAAATGTTAACCAGTGAAAAAAATACAGTTTTTTTGTACAAAAAAAAAACGCTCCCTCACTCGTTTGGAAACGAATGAAGGAGCGTTTGCGTTTGGTGCGATCAACAGGACTCGAACCTGTGACCCCCACCATGTCAAGGTGGTGCTCTACCAACTGAGCTATGACCGCAGAAGAAATTGGAGGTGACACCCGGATTTGAACCGGGGATCAAGGTTTTGCAGACCTACGCCTTACCACTTGGCTATGCCACCATCATAATTGGTGCGATCAACAGGACTCGAACCTGTGACCCCCACCATGTCAAGGTGGTGCTCTACCAACTGAGCTATGACCGCAAAGAAACTGGAGGTGGTAACCGGATTTGAACCGGTGATCAAGGTTTTGCAGACCTACGCCTTACCACTTGGCTATACCACCAGAAATGGAGCGGAAGACGGGATTCGAACCCGCGACCCTCGCCTTGGCAAGGCGATGCTCTACCCCTGAGCCACTTCCGCATACCGGTATTCACTTTTTGAAAAAACAATGGTGGCTCGGGACGGAGTCGAACCGCCGACACGTGGATTTTCAGTCCACTGCTCTACCAACTGAGCTACCGAGCCATTTGAAATGGCGGAGCTGACGGGATTCGAACCCGCGGTCTTCCGCGTGACAGGCGGACATGTTAGGCCACTACACCACAGCTCCAGATAAGGTTATGCAGGTGAAACGAAATTGGTGAAAATGGTGGAGAATAGGGGACTTGAACCCCTGACCCCTGCGCTGCCAGCGCAGTGCTCTACCACTGAGCTAATTCCCCACGTGGTTAAATCTCTCGTCGTTCAGCGTGTCATTCGCTGGCGACAGAAGTTATAATATCATGCTCCCCAGACAAAAGCAACACTTTTTCGCTGTAAAAAAAGAGAAACTCTCCGCAGAGAGTTTCTCACGACCGAACAGACTCTTCAGCCGGCGCTTCCACCGACTGTTCCTCTACTTTCAACTTGCCCATCCCCCGCGCAAACTGCACGGTTTCCTGCTTCTTGGCCCGCAGACCGCGCGCGATGTACTCGGACGCAACCTTCGGGTCGATTCGGTCCCCACAGGTGTACACGTCGATGCTTGCGTACTTGTGCTCGGGGAAACTGTGGATCGTCAAGTGCGACTCGGAGATCACGACGACCCCGCTCACACCCAGCGGCGTGAACTTGTGAAACACGACTTCGCGAACTTCGGCGCCCGACTCGATCGCCGCGTTGACCATGATCTTCTCGACTTGTTCGATGTCATTGAGGAGCGCCGGATCACAATCCCACAACTCCGCGATAACATGACGTCCCATCGTATCCAATGCGTCCACTCCTTTCGGGAGGGATCGGCTCAGGCCTGCTCCACTCCTTGAAAGACTCGTACATAGCTTTTCCCGGAACGCATCTCGACCATGTAACTACTATCTCCCGAACTTGCCAAATGCTGGTTGTGCGTAACCATAATGATCTGCCGTCCAAACGCCGTGGAGAGCTGTTTCAAAAACTCCGCCACCGGGCGGCTGTACTCTTCGGACACGTGCTTTCCCGGCTCGTCGAGGATCATCGGCCCGTCGAGCGCCGGTCGATTGGCTTGTAAAAGCGCCGCGCGCAACGAAAGCGAAATCACATCCACAACTCCGCCGCCGCGCGCATCTTGCGGGCGTGTCTCCACGGGAATTTCGCCGCCATACGTCGAGACGACGAGAAATTCGCCCTCCGCTCTCCCCCGCACTTCTTCAATCACGACACGAAACTCCAAGTCCGGATTGCCGAAGATAAACTGCAACGCATTGGACACCATCGTCTCAATCTGACGACGGGCTTGCTCACGGGCAAACGCCGAAGACTCCTGCAGGAGAATTTTGACCTGCTGGAGCTTGTCGATCTCGCCCCGCTTCTCCTGCAAGCGGTCCACGATCTGCGCCTGCTTGCGGAGAACGGCGTCCCGCTCGCCGAGGCGACGGTTGTAGCGGGCGCGCAGTTCGTTCATGGCAAAGTCCAGTTGGGTCAAATCGACACTCATCCCTTGATCAGATCCCACGGGATCATCCCTTCCACTTCATCGGCGAGTTGGGCGATTTCTTGTTCGAGCTTCTGAATTTCCGAGTCCAACGCATCCGGGTCAACGCCCTCTGCGCGAATTTGTTCGAGGATTTCCTCTTGTTGCTTGATCAGGTTGTCTTTGCGGACTTCCGCTTTGAAACGCATGTCTTTCGCTTTGGCGAGACCGTCCTTCAAGGTGGACAGTTTGGTATCCATGATGGTGCTCATTCCGGGATTCCTCCTCTGAATTCTTCTACAAGTCGTTCTGTCGTATGCTCATCAATCGGAGCGAAGCAAACCGGGCAGGAACCCGAATTCTTCAACTCCGCGCTGTATTCTGCGATCAAGTTCCGCAATTCTTCTGCGTTGTTGGCAAGGTAGACGTCCGCTTTTTGCAAGCGTTCCACGTTGTCCACGATCTGGGCCCGCAGCTCTTGCAGTCGTTTTTGTCGGCCGCTCAGCATCGCCAATTCTTCGAGTTTGAACTCGACACGCTCTGTGTGTTGAAGCGCCTGCAACACCCGTGTCATCGAGTGCAGGAGTTGGTCGACCTCGCGTTTTTTCCCGGCCAATTCGTTGAGAAAAAGCGCCTTCGTCCGCATCGCGGCGAGGCGTTCCACACGCTGTCCGACTTCCGGGACTTGTGCGGTTCTTTCGAGCACGAGGTTGACTTTGCCGAGCAGTTGCCCCGTCTCTCCGGTTTTGCGACGGAGGTCATGCAGACGATTCAGCCGTTGACCCGAGTGCTCGATGCGAGAGACGGACTGCTCCGCCTGAGCAAGCTGCGCGGTGCGGTCGAGAACTGCATCTACGCGATTTTTCTGCATCTGCGTGCTCTCGCGATCTGCCGAGAGCTTGCTGAGACGACGGTACGCGGCCAACTGTTTTTCTTGGCGTTGCAGCAGGTCTTGCGCCGTCGAGAGTTGCTCCGTCTCGTGCAAAATCCGATCGGTCTCCTGCAAGGTCTGACGAACCTGCGTCCATCGACTGCGGGTTTGGTTCATACGCAACGATTTGCTTTGGACGGCGCCCGCCAGTTCGAGACGCAACGCCGCGTGTTCGAGGTGTTGCGTTTTTTCCAAAACGTTCGTGACTTCGGACAGTTCGCCCTGTACACGATGATGGAGGTCGCGCAGACGGCGAAGATTTTCAATCCGAGTGCCGAGTTGCTTGAGGCGGGCATGGCGCTCTTCGAGCAGGATCAGGATGTTCTCCATATAGGCAAGGTCGGAGAATTGCATCAGCTCTTCCTCGACCTCTGACAGTTGTTCGCGGTATTGTTTCTCATCCGAATTCAAGCGCGTCAGGTCCCGATGCGTATCACGAGACGCGGCGTCGATAATGTGGACGCCGTTCAAACGACCGATGGCTTTCGCTTTGATCGAGCCTGTTTCCGAAAGCAAAAAGGGAGGCTCCAACTGCGTCCCCAGATGCAGAACGGTCTCCGTGTCTTCATCTAACATGATCTTCGCAACGCCGGTGACATCGCTGACTTCACGAGGTACGGAGTTGCCGAAGCCTTCGTAGATCTGCTCTTCGCCCTCGGCGCTTACGACGATGTAGCGGTTCTTCGACGGCGTGCGTTCACGAGTTACGCGAGCTCCGTCCGCCAATTCGATGGTGACGCGGCATTGGGACGCTCCGACGCGGATGAAGTCGGCGCCGCGCGGCTCGTTGAACAACAGCCAGCGCAACGCACGAATGATCGCCGATTTGCCTTGGTCGGATGCGCCGACGATGACGTTCAAGCCGTCGTCGAACGCCATCTCCGTCAGTTCATGCGATTGAAAATTTTCGATGCGGAGGTTGCGGATGGTTTTTTGGCTCATCGTTTGGTCTCCCCCACGGCGAGACGTTCTTGGGCGGAGGCGATGCGGTTCATCGCTTCTTCGCGGACGTCGCCGGGCAAGCCCTCACGTCCGGCAATTTCGTCGATGATCGCGCCGATGTCGATCACTTTGTAGTCGCCCGCCGCTTTGATTCCTTGTACAAAATCGGCCAACCGTTGCGCGGCAAACGCCGCTTCTTCGTTCTGACTGCGGTCGAGAACTTCGTCGCCGGGCAGAGCCGATTTGAGTCTGATCTTTTTGATCACCAGTTCACCGCTCGTGAAGTCGAGGATGAGGACTTGCGGGCGGCGCTGCGCGTCGGACGGATGGTTCGAGAGTCGCACGAAACCTCCGGGGTTGTAAAAAATCTTGCCGTTGTGCTTCACTTCCGGCCACCCCAGATGGTTATGCCCGCAAAGCGTCAGATGCGCGGCCGTGTCGACGATCTGATCGACCCGCGTATGCGCCACTCCGTCCATAAACGCACGGTCCATGAGCATCCCATGCACCAAATGAATGCCAAAGTCCGCCTCGACGCGGTCCACGCAATAATCGAGACGCGGGTCGCGGCGGTCGAGGTCGTAATGGTAGTGCTGGCCCGACACTTGGACTTTCATCCCGCCGTGTTCGAGGAACAGCGGGTTGCCCGGATGAATCAAACGATAAATTCCAATGCGGTCGAGAAAACCGAGCATCGTGCGCGGCAGAGTGTCAGGGTTGTGCCCAAACACATCATGGTTGCCCGCAATGCCATACGTCGGCACGCCCGCCTCGCCCATGATCTGGACAAAATCGCCACAGACGGCCAGCGACGGGCTTGGGATATCAAACAAATCGCCGCCGTGCAAGATCGCCTGCACACCTTCACGCTTGGCGATCTCATTCACTTCGCGAAACTTCGCCTTCAATGTCGCAACAAAATCATCCGTACGGTTCTGCGGGGAACTCGCGCGGATGTGGGTATCAGTCAGAAACAATAGCTTCATGGGAACGCTCGTCCCCCTTTCTGTTATTATGTAGACTTCAAGCCCGACGAGGCCAATTCCTGCTTGGATGTTCAAAAAAGTGAATTGACAGTTAAACCCAGAGATCGCTATAGTGAGAGCAACGATCTACAGGGAGGACACGCCGATATGAGCAAGTACCCGAACGAACTGGAACTTCATAAGAAGCACTATGAGGAAATTACGGACAAGTTGAAGCAAGACGCGTTTGCACAGTTTCTTGGCATTCAATTAGTAGAAGTCGGACCGGGTCTCGCCATCGCCGAGATGGTCGTGACGGAGAACATGCTGAACGCGCACGGAACGACGCATGGCGGCGTGATTTTTTCGCTGGCAGACTTTGTGTTTGCGGTGGCTTGCAACTCCTATGGAAAAACTTCGGTCGGCCTCAACGCGAACATCGGATTCCTCGCAGGCAGCGTCAAGGGCGACATCCTTCGAGCGACCGCCGTGGAGGAGAAGAAAAACAACCGCACGGCGTGGTACCGAATCAAAGTGGAAGCCAACGGCGAGCTGATCTCGAACTTGGACTGCTTGGCGTATCGCAAGAACGACTATTTCGTGCCGACGGACGACATGGAATAAGAAAAAGGGAATCTGCCCTGGCGGCGGATTCCCTTTTTTTTCGTGGGTGAATGGTCTTAGTCTTCGAACAGATTCCCGAGCGTCCCCAAGATGCTGCCTTCCTCACGACGACCGCCGTTTTGCGGAGCGGCGGCAAAGACGCGGGAAGCGAGGCGCGAGAACGGGAGCGATTGGACCCAGACTTTGCCCGGACCGCGCAGTGCGGCGAAGAACAGGCCTTCCCCGCCGAACATCGCGGTTTTCACGCCGCCGACGAACTCGATGTCATAGGAAACGCTTTGCGTGAACGCCACCAAACAGCCGGTGTCGATGCGCAGAACTTCACCCGGTTGCAACTCGCGCTCGTAGATCGTGCCGCCCGCATGAACGAACGCGAGACCGTCGCCTTCGAGCTTTTGCATGATGAAGCCTTCGCCGCCGAAAAAGCCAACGCCGATCTTGCGTTGAAACTCGATGCCGACAGAGACGCCCTTCGCGGCGCAGAGGAACGCGTCTTTTTGGCAAACGATCTTGCCGCCCAGAGCTGCGAGGTCCATCGGGATGATCTTGCCCGGATACGGAGCGGCGAACGAGACGTGGTTTTTGCCCGGACGACCGTTGGTGAAGACGGTCATGAACAAGCTCTCCCCCGTCAACAGGCGTTTGCCTGCGCCGAACAGTTTGCCCATGAAACCTTTGCCGCCGGAACCGGAGCCGTCACCGAAGATCGTCTCCATCTGAATGCCGTCCTCCATCATCATCAGAGAGCCTGCTTCTGCAACGACGCTTTCTTGCGGGTCGAGTTCGATCTCGACGAACTGCATGTCGTCGCCGTGAATCTTGTAATCAATTTCATGTGCGCTTGGCATGGAATGAGGTTCCTCCTCGTGAGTGGGGTTCTTTTCCTTTTATTGTTCCCCTTCGAGGACGGAAGTCCTCCTTATTGGAGGGTGCCGTGGCCGTTGCGGTGTTTGACTTTCAGGGATTGCTTCGCTGTGTGCGAGTAGTTGCCGAGGTCCATTTTGTTTTTGACACCGTCAGCTCCCGTTTGGTAGGTGCGAAGGGACAGCGACATATCTTGGTCCGGCACGATCTCGAAGTCGGACGCCAAGTCGGACGGGACAAACAGTTGGACGTTGAACAGTTCGCGTCCGGTTTGGCTGTCTGTGACGTTGCCCGTGCGGATGATCAAACTCGTTGAGGCGTCCGAGCTTGAAGTGGTGAATTTGCCGTTTTTGATCTTGACGGTTTCTTTTTTGCCGGATGCGTTGGTGAGGGTGACGGTCGCGTTGAACTCTTCTGGGGTGGAAGTCAGCGAGTAGGCGGTGAGAGATTTGGTGTTCAACGCGGTGTTCGGCGTGCTGTCGATGCCTGTGACCGGCGCGTTCGGGTAGTCTTGGAGAATCGAGAGGACTTTGGAGATGACGTTGTCGTCCTTGACGAGACCCATGTGATCGACGGCCGCGCCTTGGGAGCCTGCGTGAACGTAGTACATCTGCGTGTTGGCGTCTCCCGGGTTCTGCGCCGAAATCAGCGGCACGGTGCCGTCGCCCGCTTTCATGATGTAGTCCACTTGGTTCGGATCGCTGAACCAGCAGGACGAGCAGTAGTTGTAATTGTACGCCACTTCGGTGCTCACACTGTCACTGACGATCGCATAGCGTTTGGCGACGTTCGGTACGGTCGTGTCCCACGCGGTATGTTTTTGCGAAGAGTAGTCAAAAAGGGACTTGTCCGTTTCGAAGTTGCGAAGTTGGGTGAAGTAGCCTTGGGTGGGATTGGTCGGCGTGTAGGTCGGGCTGTTCGTGGAGTTGATCGTACCGCGGCCATAGGTGGAGAACATCAGTTGTTCGTAGCGGTAGGACGGAGCGAGGTGGTAGACGGCGGGCGATTCCTTGGCGATCGTGTAGCCGGTGGAGTTGTCGATCAGGCCGGACAGGGAGAAATTGTAGCCGCCCAATTTTTGCGAGGTGGCGCGGGCTGCGAGTGCGGCGCCGAGATACGGCGTGCCCATCGTGACATAGTGGTTGATTTTCGGAGCCATCTCCGGGTGGGCGAGCAAATAACTTTTCATCAACATCCCGCCTTGGGAATGCGCCACGATATCGACAGAGGATGCGCCGGAAGCTTGCAACGCTTGGTTGATCGTCGCCGTGATCTGGTCGAACGATTTGTCATAATCTTGGCGCCAGTCGTGCGGGAACCCGAACAGCGTAACGCCCGGCACGTAGCCGCTCGCTTGCATGCGTTCGATCATGTGTTGGTAGTACGCGGTGAGGTCCCAACTGTCAGCATCGAGGTGGGAGATGCCGGTCAGACCGTAGTTGTCTGTCAACGGCCAGATGCGGACATCGCTGTGCGTGGGGATCATATCGGTGACGCTTGTGGAGTTCGGGTTGTGTTTCAGTTCGAGGTTGTACTTGAGTTCTTCGTCGTTGACGAGCACGTCGGTCGAGAAGTGGTCGGTGGCTTTGTCCACCCAGACGACGTCCGAGCCGTTGCCGCTGTCGTTGTTGTACCCGTTCGGAATGCCCCAGAGTTGGGAACCTCCGATGCCCGGGAACAAGATCACGGGCGATTTCGTGGCGGCCGATGCTTGGGTGGCGGGCATCATCCACGCGGTGGTGCTGATCGCAGCGATGGCGATCAGGGCGGTGAGTTTGGTTTTTGCGGTCTTCATGTTGGGTGAGACCTCCCTATTTTTTAGATACGATCCTCCTCTTAATTTACAATTTTATTTTCATTTTGAACAGAACTTGACAAGCTTTAGAATTGCATCTTGCGGCGGAAGAGTCTACAATCAAAAGAGTTGAATTCTCTATTGGAGTAGAAAACGAGGGAAGCCAAATGGAACAGAAGAAAAAAATGCAGTCCAGCACTAAATGGATCATCGCCTCGGTGATCATCATCTTGACCATCATCTACGGCGTGTACGGATATACGCCGTTTTACTCGCAAGTCGAGTATGTAAAAGGCCCGTCGCAGACGCAGCACGACTTGAGCAAGCTGCCGAACTTGACGTTTGAAGAGCCGAAAACCGACGCAGCCACTCCGGTGCGCGGGCCGGTCGAGTATTTGAAGACCGGATTGCAAGGGAAAAAGTACACCAAGATCGAAGCCGAGTACCAATTGCTGACCGACACCAAACCGGGCACGATCGAGCCGGATGCCTTGCAGAAGAACCCGAACCTCGCGTTTGGCGTCAAGCAAGTGCCCGCCTACATCATCTCGTTCAGCGGCGACGACTTCACGGCACAGGAAGGCACGAACCACCATGAGATCGTGTACGTCGTGGATGCGAACTCCGGCGAGAAAATGTACGAGTTCAGCTACCGATAAGTCACGGCATGAAAAAAAGCTCTTGGACACGCGGGTGTCCAAGAGCTTTTTTTTATGGTTTCTCTATACAAATTTGTACTCTATTCAGTAAGATGATATACAATAAAGCAAATCTAGCACTGCTAATCTATAAAATGTAGTGTGTACAAGTATTCAAAATGGTAGATTCAACCTAACGAGATATGCTTGTTTTAAAGTGACGTGGCTTGTGGACGATTTCGCTTGCTGTGTCAATTTGATCTTAAAATAGAGACAAAGGTATTCTTCCTCCCTCTTTCTTGAGTTCTGGCACTGTTGTTGACCCATTAACGTGAGACAGTATTCTCGTACAATCTAGCTGCCAGCTCTGGTTGTAAGTTCATCACAGTGATGATGTCTGTATGTTATGTCCAGATACACTTCAAGATGTGCTAAGTGGGTTTCTGTTCCTCCTACTCTTCACATGTTGTTCTGCCTGCAACAAGTGTGTCGTGTCAGAACTTCAACTTGCTAAATCTGAACACCATGTTCATGTGTTCTACTGGGTTCTCTAGGACATACTTTGTATGTAGTCACATTCAAGATGAAGTGATGCAACTACAAGTACTTGTTGTATGACAGAAGTGATCCGCAATCAGATTACTCGTTGTTCCCCATATCTGTATACGCACTACCCATTTAGCTACATACTGTACTTGAGGCACAAATCATCACTCAATGAACTTGAACTCATTACCTCTCCTATAGCATCCCTAACGATTTGACAACAAATCTATGAATAACCTTAGTAGAAATTACAGATCTCTACTTTCCTACCACAAGTAATCTACAGACAACACTCTGCATGAATACTAGACTGTAAAAAATTTTCGGCCCCTCCTCGGACGCTGGAGACGTCCGAAAAGGGGCCGAGTCAAACCTAGATGAACAGTTTTATCAGAGACCATATGATCTCGATGACTTGAATGACAACCTCAATGTCAATGTCGAAGAGATGATTCATCATTGGCCTCACCACCCCCTTTCTTTTGTTTGGAAGGGGGAACCTTCATGTACAGTTTGTACGAATCTCGTTGTTGCTAGTCAGCTGGAAATACCGTTTTTTCATGCAAAAGAGGCCCTGTACAGTCAATGTGTACAGGGCCTTTTTGACGTTCAATGGAACGGAAGGAGATGCCTATTAAGGCAACGGGGGCTCTTATATATGGTGGGAGCCGGGAAGGCACGGCTGAAATTGATGTAGTTCGATTGAGAGTGACGACCTATTCCCACGACCCAGGCGTTCCAGAGCGTATATATGAAGGAAGTTAAGGTATTACGCCTCTGCTCCAGTCCATGAAGTGTCGCGATAAGCTTATTCAAACTACTCGTGGTCAAGTAAATATTCATCGTATCCAAAATGTGCATCGAAGTTGCTTTCAAGTTGAACTTGCATCGCTTTTTGAAAAAAGCCCTCACTTTTCTGGTCGTTCTGCGCGACAAGCAAGTTTGCATATTGCAAGGTTGGTTTCAAAGTGATTCATGTGTTCGCTCAAGACTTCTTCAAACCAAGCTATCGAAGGTTGTATGTGCTTGGCCTCATTAGCCCAATTGCATATCCCTTGGCTGCAGAGGATTGTGCCCGTATCTATCGCTCATTCATACGTCGATTATCACTGCCCAAAACGCATGTTTTATGCCTCCCGGTTGGTAAAGGTTTGCTGCGAGACCATGGTGGACGTGGCGGCTGTCAGGGTACTTTTTGACGAGAGCTTTTATACGTTTCAGATCTGCTTCGGTTTTGGCTAGGTTCGTGCAGGCTCGTTAAGATCAGGGATTCGCCTGCGTGCGACATGTAGGTGCCACGAATGTACTTTTCGATTCCTGGTTGGAGTTCGACTGTGTCTGCCTGGACTATGTTGGTTGTTACGAGAAGAACGATGGCAAGCACCGCCGTATGTAGAAAAGGCGCATTTCAGAACATCACACCACTTCAGGGCTATTCGATTGTATGAGTCGGAACTAAAAAAACCACCGATGGATGGGTGGTTTTTTCAATAATTAGGCTTTGCTGTACCGCGCCCCAAACGGGGTGCTGACTTTCATGAGCTTGCCTTGGTCCACGAAGTCTTCCAAGGTTTTCTCCAACTCGTCGAAGGAGAGCAGACGCCCGACTTTGCGCCCGATTTCGGTGAGGTAGGCGTTGAGGTTCGAGGCGTCGATGGGCAGTGAGGGCAGGACGGCTTCCCAGACTTTGGCGTCTTGTTCGGCGAACCCTTCTTCGAGCTCTTCGAACGGGTTTTTGAAGTGGGGCGATGTGGTTTTTGAAACGCGGATGCGAACGGCGGTCGTGCGGCCCGTAATCGCAGACGAAATGAAGGCGGTACCCGACGACAAGTATGGGAGTCGTGCCGCTTCCTCGGCGGTGATGTCCGTCTCTTCCTTAATAACTGCGATATCCACAGAACGCACCGTGCGGAAGACCATTTTGGTCGAAAGCTGTGCGGTAATCGTGTCGTCCAGCAACGCCGGTCGCTGCGTGGCGAAGACGAGGAAGACCCCGTACTTCCGCCCTTCTTGCGCGATCTCCTTCAGGACACCCTTCGCCGGAGCGGGGATGTCGCCCTTGGGCGCGAAGTTGTGAGCTTCGTCGGTGATGATGACGAACGGCGGGAACTTTTCTTCGACGGGGCGGCCTTTTTGAATCGAGTCGCGGTAGTCGCGGCGCTTGCGGTAGAGTTTGCGCACGACGTAGAAGGCGAATACGTTCAGGAAGTACATCGAACCGCGGATGACGACCAGTTGCCTTTTTGCAAACGCTTCTTCGACTTTCTTGGTCCCCGCACTCGTGAACACGCCCTCCATCTCCAAGCGCGTCAAACGGCGCAGGACGGAACGCAGAGTTCCGGAGAAGCCGCCTACTTTGTCCTTGTATTTGACGAGCAAGTCGTGCAGGAGCGTCACTCGTTCCCGGTCAGCCGGGTTCAGGTATTCGTCTCGGGACTGCTCGCGAATTTCCTTTTCATTGTCGAGCGCTTCGGCGAGGTTCGCCATGCGGGTGGAGTAGGTCAGGAAACTGTCCGCTTTTTTGTGCAGAACTTTGATCGCCGTCTCCATCGCGTCGGTGATGCTGCCCGACGAGGCCCGCAAGAGCGAGACGATGTCGTCGGCAATCAACTCCGAAAACTCAACCCCGATGTCCTCCCCGGCGTCGAGCGTCACGAAACGCTTTTTGAAAGTCTGGCGGAAGTCCTCCGGCAGATCGGGGAACTCTTGGTCGAACGTCAGCTCAAAGTGCGGGTCGAACACAACCGCCGGCACTTGCTTGAGCATCAATTCCTCCAGCAACACCCGCAGACCGAACGATTTCCCCGACCCCGAACCGCCGAAGATCCCGATGTGCGGGTATTGGTCCATCGACTTATAATCGAACACAAACGGCACGCCGCCTTGCTCGCCGACGCCGTTTTCCTTGTCAAACAACAGCGCCACGTGCTGCAACGACTCCGGCATGTCTTTGGCAATCTCACGCGATCCTTGGATCACGCCGAGCGTCAGGCCTTCGTGGGGCTTCCTTTTAATAAGCAGGTCTTCCACCTCGGCAAAAGACGGCACCCGCGCCTGCGCCCCGACTCGAATCGGGGTCGGCAGTTCTTCGATCAAGCGCAGTTTCGCGAGGTGAATTTCTTCGTCCTCAATATCAAACCCCACCGAACGCAAGCCTTCCAGCACCGATGTATCCACGAGGTTGCTCTGCTCAGACGCCAGCGGAATGTAGCGGTTAAACGTCCGCGTCTCAATGACTTCCGCCTTGGGGTTCCGGTGGTCAGGGTCTTCGATGATCAAAATTTCGTTTATGTGAAACTTGCGCGTACGCGACGCCACCCAAGCTTCCAGTTGGGTCGTCTGTCCAACGATTTGCATCTCTTAGAAGTCCCTCCTATCCCGCTGCGGCCGCAGAAACGACTCGATGTTCTCCACGTCCACGTTGGTCTTCACAATCAAGTCGATCTGCTTCTTGGTCAGCCGCACTTCCGCATCGACCACATCGAGCCAGAGCGGAATCCCCCGCGACTTGTTCGGCGTAATCGTGTAGATGAAATCGATCACATCTTCCACCGCATCCGCCTGTTCACGCAAAAAGTCACACGCGCCCGCTTGCGGCAAGTCGGAGAGGCGGGTGAAGACGGTGTAGAACTCGTTTTTGATCGGGCGGTCGAGGGAAGTTTTCAACCATTCGCCCTGGTTGAGCGTGCCGAAGAGAATCTCCCGGTCATGGCGATGCACGAACCCGTTCAGCACGTCTTCTCCAAGTCGCGATTGCAAGCGGTAGGAGCCGACTTCCTCAATGACACCGACGACCACCGAACCCATCGTCAACGCGAGATCTTCGAACTGATCCCACAACTCGCCACCCTTGCCTTTCAACCGCGAAAAACCACCGTCCATCAACACCAGATGCGGGGAAAAACGCTCGATGGCCTCCATCGCCACTTTTAATTCCATCTCGACCATCCGTTGATCGGCGAGCATGAAATAGGCTTGCTGTTCGGCGAGGTCGTTTACGCGCTCTGTATCGTCAAGCCCCTCGTTCACCCGAATCTCATGGCGGCGTTCTTCGAGGAAGTTCCGAATCTCCCGCAGGTTGTCCGGCAGAAGCGGTGAGATCATCTCGACCCGCTCCACGGCAGTTTCGCCGTTTCGCCCCGGCATCGTCGATTTCGCCAACGACTTAAACAGATGCACCGTATACGGGTAGTTGCCCCCGACTTGGTTCACCGAGCCATCCACACCGACAAGCGGACGTCCGGAAAAAATCGCCTCGGTCTCAGGGCCCGACAGGCGCCGCGCTTGGCGAAACTCCCCGACGGAGGTCTCAAGCGCCGCCCGCAACTTCGTGTTCGAAACGCGGTCGCGGCGCTGGTTGTGCAAATTGCGGTTCAGCCCTTGCAACTGCTCCGCCAGCGTGAAGATCCCAGTGCTCATCTCTTCACCCCTTTTTCCGTGTCAAAAACGCATCCACCGCCGCATCGTGCTCAGGCGTCATCCACAGACGCGAACACAGCGCCGTCTCTCTCTCCATCGCATCGTGAAGCGGCAGATCCTCCATCTCGTTCAACAACTGCAACAAACTCTGGACCGCCCCTGCTGAATTTCCCGCAATCTGAGCCGAAAACTTCTTCGCTGCCTCCAACACGTCCTCAGCCGGAACCACTTCGTCAAAAAAGCCGATCTCCCGCGCCCGGTGCGCGTCGATCACTTCGCCGGTCAAGATCATCCGCAACGCCTGCTGACGTCCGACGATTTTTTGCAGAAGCACGCCTCCGCCCCAACCCGGCGCGATGCCAAGCTTTACTTGGATAAAACCAACCGTCGAAGTTTCCGACCCAATTCGAAAATGGCAGGAGGCCGCCACTTCTCCACCGCCCCCGCGGGCCGCTCCGTTGACCGCGGCGATGACCGGCTTCGGGAATTGGGCGATTTTTTCTAAGACATGGCGCATCTGCGACATTTTTTCGTAGACTTGCTCTTCCGTTTTCAGCTCGGAGTGAAATTCCTTGAGGTCGCCCCCCGCGACAAATGTGCGGGTGCCTGTCCCTGTCAAGATCAGCACGCGAACCGAATCATCCTCGCGAGCACGATCCAATCCGATTGACAGTCCTTCCATCACCGCCGTGTTGACGGCATTGCTCGCATCGGGGCG
The DNA here is from genome assembly GCF_016722965.1 of Tumebacillus amylolyticus. Taxonomy (NCBI): domain Bacteria; kingdom Bacillati; phylum Bacillota; class Bacilli; order Caryophanales; family Alicyclobacillaceae; genus Tumebacillus; species Tumebacillus amylolyticus. Next base: position 1,399,526 of record NZ_JAEQNB010000001.1, on the reverse strand, counting down.
GTCGATGCGCAGGATGGCGAGGCCATCTGTTGGAAATGATTCATATCGTACAACATCATTCATATCGATAGGATTCCTTTCTATGGTAAAATGAAGGAGTATTCTCCGCTGCGTCTGTGTCTACAACATCCTCATCCTACCATAAACGCGGCAGGATTCGAACCCGAGAACTACGAAGCAGGAGGCCCCTACCAACTATGAAACCAGCAGATAAACTTCAATACCTGACCTCGTCCATCTTCACCGAGATGGCGAATCACAAGCACCGTTTGATGGCGCAAGGCCGCGATGTGATCGACCTTGGCATCGGCTCGCCCGACTTGCCGCCGCCCGAACATGTTCGCCAAGCACTTGCGGACGCGGTGCTTGCAGGCAACACCTACGGTTACGCGCACCAACAGGGATTCCCGACGTTGCGCCAAGCATTTTCGGAATGGTTTAAAAAGCGGTTTCACGGCGTGGAACTCGATCCGGCGACAGAAGTTCTGACGCTGATGGGTTCCCAAGACGGTCTCGCGCACTTGCCCGCCGCTCTGATGAACCCCGGCGACGTCGCGCTGATCCCCGACCCGTCCTATCCGGTGTACGCAGCAGGTCTGCATCTGGCGTCGGTGGAAGTCGCCCCGTTGCCCTTGCTCGCGAAGAACGGCTTCATGCCGGACTTTGACGCCATCCCCCAAGACGTGGCCGAAAAAGCCAAGATGATGTTGATCTCCTACCCCGGCAACCCGATCCCGGCGATGGCCGACGAGAGCGTCTATCGCCAAGCGATCGAGTTTTGCAAAAAGCACGACATCGTGCTCGTCCACGACCTCGCGTATTCGGAGCTGGCGTTTGACGGGTACCGTCCGATGTCGATTCTGGAGATACCGGGTGCGAAGGAAGTTGCCGTTGAGTTCCACTCGCTGTCCAAGAGTTTCTCGATGGCGGGCTGCCGCATCGGATTCCTCGCAGGACGCGCAGAAGTTGTCCAAGCGCTCGCCACGCTCAAATCGAACATCGACTACGGCGTGTTCGGCGCAATCCAAACGGCGGCAACCGCCGCTCTGACCGGCGACCAATCCTATACCCGTGAGATGTCCCGCGTCTACCAAGACCGTCGTGACGCATTGATCGACGGACTGGGCGAACTGGGCTGGGAAATCGAGAAGCCCAAAGCGACGATGTTCGTCTGGGCGAAATTGCCTTTTGAAATTCCGTCGATGGAATTCTGCCTGCGCCTCGTCGAAGAAGCCAACGTGGTAATGATTCCGGGCCGTGCATTTGGCGAGCAAGGCGAAGGCTATGTGCGCATCGCCCTCGTTCAACCGGTGGAACGACTGCGGGAAGTGGTGCGTCGAATTGCGGAGAGCGGAATCCTTGAGCCGATGAGAACCAAGTAACCAATCCCGAGGGAGGACCCTTACCCATGACAGGCAAACTGTATTACGATGACCCGTACCTGCGCCTCTTCACGGCGACGGTGACCGACGCGGGCGTCGAAGCAGACGGCACGCCGTTTGTCGTGCTGGATCGCACCGCGTTCTACCCGACCGGCGGGGGACAACCGTCGGACCAAGGCACGTTGAACGGAATCCGCGTCCTCGACGTCGAAGAAGTCGAGAACAGCATCCACCACCGTCTGGAAAAAGCGGACTTGGCCGTCGGCACGTCCGTCGAAGGCGTACTCGACTGGGAACGCCGCTTCGACCACATGCAGCAGCATACGGGGCAACACATCCTCTCCGCCGCGTTCGAAGAACTTTTCGACGCCGCGACGGTCGGTTTCCATCTCGGGCGAGAGATCGTGACGGTCGACATTGCATTGCCCGACCTGACGCCGGAGATCACGGAGAAAGTCGAGAGTCTGGCGAACTCCATTGTGTTTGAAAACCGCCCCATCGACGCCCGTTTCGTCGATGCGGAAGAACTCGCCCTGATGCCGCTTCGCAAAGCACCGAGCGTAACCGAAAACATCCGCATCGTCACCATCGCGAATTTCGATTACAGCCCGTGCGGCGGCACGCATCCGCATCGCACAGGTGAAGTCGGCCCGATCAAGATCTTGAGCTACGAACGCTACAAAGGCAACGTCCGCATCGACTTCGTCTGCGGATGGCGCACGCTCAAAGTCATGACAGACAAGCAACACATCCTCCGGCAGATGTCTCGTCAACTCACCGCCGGTGAACACGAACTGCCTGACAAACTCGAACGCCTCCTCGCTGAGCGCAAGGAACTCAGCACGGGGCTTCAAGAAATGAAACAGCAGTTCCTCCATGCCGAAGCGGAAACCCTGCTCAACGAAGCGCTCTCCAGACGCGGCACGCTCGTCGTCGCCCGCACGTTTGAGGAACGCTCGATGCAGGACTTGCAACGTCTCGCCCAACGCATGACGGAGCGCGAACCGTCTGTGATCGTGCTGTTCATCTCGTCCGGGGAGAAAACGCAGCTCGTCTTCGGACGGGGCAACGCCGTCGGACTGAACATGAACAACATGCTCAAGTCGGTTCTCCCCATGATCGACGGCAAGGGCGGCGGTTCGCCCTCCCTCGCCCAAGGCGGCGGTGTCAGCAAGTTGGCACCCGTTGACCTGCTCGATGACGTGCTTCAGAAGTTGGAGATCGAACTCGTTCAAATCTCCGGCATGTAACAGACCGTGAAAAAAAAGACTCCGTACGCCCTCGGGCGTAGCGGAGTCTTTTTTTACTTCAACGGTTTCCCGGTCACGAATCCCGCCACGCGCTTCAAGATCCAGAGCGGACCGACGAGCAAGTAGATCGGGTTTTTGAAAAAGGACGGCGGGTTGCCTTCGAAGGCATGCCCGATAAACTGGAAGATCCAGCCGACGACGAACAACGCGAGCGCCCACTGCCAACTCCAGAACACCACTGGAATCGAAACGACGATCATCGGAATGCCGATGGCGTGCGTGAGTTTGTTCATCGGGTGTTGGTGGTCGCGCTTGTATTTTTCAAGGAAGCTCAGGTTTTCCATAAGCTGTGACTCCCCTCTTTTTCTGATAATTATAGCATATTCACGAGGGGAGCGTTTCTGTTGTTTGCAGATGCGGATTAGAAGCTTTCTTCGTAGATCTTCAACACGTCCGGCTCCCGCAACTCACGGGTCGCTTGGATGAACCCGGCTCCACGTCCGCCGACGCGCACGGCATCGGCCGCCATCGGGGCGAGCGAGTCGCGGTCGATCCCGACTTGAGAGAGTTTGAGGTAGACGTCCATCGATTTGAACCAGTCGATCATCGCTTTGATCGTTTTCTCCGCAGCGACACGATCATCCGATTCTTGCACGCCAAACACCGTGCGACCCAGACGAGCGATGCGATGCGGGCGGTCTCCGGCGACGACGCGGAAGTACGCCGGTGCCAAGATCGCCAAGCCTCGACCGTGCGAGATGTCAAACCAAGCGGACAGCGTATGCTCCATCGCATGAACCGGGAACGCTCCACCTCGACCGCTGTTCGGAATTCCGATCAACGCAAGCGTCGAAGCCCACATCAGCGCGGCGCGCGCTTCATAATTCTCCGGCTCTTTCACAGCAACCGGGCCCCATTCGACCGCAGCGCGCATCAGCCCTTCGGTGACATGGTCTTGAACGTGAGCGTCCTCCGCCCCCGTCAGATACGCTTCGTACAAATGCGTGAACATATCGACGGCACCGTCTGCCGTGTAGCTCGGAGATACGGTGTACGTCAATTCCGGGTCGATGATCGCCACTTTCGGGTAGAGAGCGGGACCGCCGACGCCGCCTTTTTCCTTGGTGAGTTCGTGGGTGAGCACACCGCCTGAGTTTGCTTCTGAGCCGGTCGCTGCCAATGTCGGGACGGTCATGATCGGCAGAGCTTCCATGACGGGGAGCAGTTCTTGCCAACGACCCGTCTGGTTGCCCGAGATATACTCGTGGCTTGGGATCGACGAAATCGCCACCGCTGCAATCGCCTTGGCTGCGTCCATCGCCGAGCCGCCGCCCAGACCGATGACCACTCCGCAATTCTCCTCACGTGCGATCCGACCGCCCTCATCCACGGTGTGCGTGCGCGGGTTCGGTTCAATGCGGTCGAAAACGACCGCCTCTACGCCGGCCGCTGCCAGCGAATCCAGCACTTTTTGCAAAACGCCGGTCTTGCGAGTGGAGAAGCGTCCCGTTACGACGAGCGCTTTGCCCGCGATTCGAGCTGCTTCCGCTCCGACCTTATGTACTTCACCACGCCCGAATACGATCCGGGTGGGCATGTGCAGTTGAAAGTCCAGCATGTGAGTTCCCTCCGATTTCCGTTCCTTCATGTATGTACAGACAATCTCAGTATAACAAACCTCAAACTGACTTCAAACTCTATGCGTAAACCTTGGTGATTTCGGGAAAATTAACCTCGATTCTAGCAAAAACACCCAAAATTGCCTGCGGGCCCCCAGAGGAGGTGTACCTCGATGCGAAAACGCTTCCCCCGTTTCAAACGAACCAAGCGCGACCGGTTTCAAAAAAACATGGAAGCAAACGACTCGGCAGAAACCCAAGCAACAGAACCCGAATCCGAACCGGAGACCGACACAACCCCGGAACCTCCTTCGAAAAAAACGATGACCGCCGTCTCCGCCAACCTGGACGTCAATCACGAGTATCTACAAAAACTGTTTGCCAAGTCCTCCGACCTCGTCATCCGCGAGGTGCTCTTGTTCCATGGTACCCCGGCCATACTGGTGTTTCTCGACGGACTCGTCAACCTCAACCACCTCGATGAAGTCGTGCTAAAACCGTTGATGCAAGGCGTTGGTCGGGACGGCATGCAACTCTCCCCGCCTCCTCCACAGGACGCAGACGAACTGTTGCGAAAGTTTCTCGCCGTCGGGCAAGCTCGCCACGTTCACAACATGAACGACGCGATCGACGCCTGCATGTCCGGAGACACGATGTTTCTCCTCGACGGCTTTCCGATGTCTGTCATCGTAAGCTCGAAGCAATGGGAGCATCGGATGCCCAGCGAACCGGATACCGAATCGGTGGTGCGCGGTCCACGCGAAGGCTTTGTTGAAAATATCCGAACCAACACCGCCCTCTTGCGTCGGCGCATCCGCACCCCTCATTTTCAAATGGAAAGCTTGAGAATCGGCCGCGTTTCCAAAACGGACGTGGTGATGAGCTATATCGAAGGAATTACGAAAGACTCCTTGGTCGAAGAAATTCGATCGCGTCTCAAGCGCATCGACATCGACGGCGTGCTGGACAGCGGCTACATCGAAGAGTTTCTGGAGGACCAGCCTTGGTCGCCGTTCCCGACCATTCAGCCAACAGAACGCCCCGACACGACAGCAGCCGCTTTGCTGGAAGGTCGGGTTGCGATCCTCGTCGACGGCAGCCCGTTTGTGTTGATCGCCCCCAGCAACCTGTGGGGGAATTTGCAGTCTAATGAAGACTATTTCGAGCGTTTCATGTTTACCACTCTCATTCGATGGCTTCGCTACATCTTCACGATTATCGCTCTGACGTTGCCTTCGCTCTATATCGCGATCACCACGTTTCACCAAGAGATGATGCCGACCAACCTCCTGCTCTCCATCGCCGCCGCCCGCGAGTCGTCTCCGTTTCCGGCGCTCGTCGAAGCGTTCGCGATGGAAATCACATTTGAAGCGTTGCGAGAAGCCGGGGTACGGCTCCCGAAAACGGTCGGTCAAGCGGTCTCGATCGTCGGGGCTCTCGTCATCGGGCAAGCGGCGGTCCAAGCGGGCATCGTATCTGCGCCGATGGTCATCGTCGTGTCGCTGACGGGGATCGCCAATTTTACCATCCCGCGCTATACGTTTGCGCTCAGCGTTCGGATGTTGCGATTCCCGTTGATGATCCTCGCCGGAACGTTCGGCTTGTACGGAATCGTCATCGGTCTGATCGCGATCATCGTCCATGTCTGCTCGCTTCGCTCGTTCGGCGTCCCCTACACGACACCCGTCGCTCCACTGAAATTGTCAGGACTGAAAGACTTGTTGGCACGCGTTCCTTGGTGGGCGATGAACAAACGACCAAGCCCCGCCAATGAAATTCGAGTTCCCTACGGACAGAAGCCCCATCCGCCCCAAGACGACATGGAAACGGAACAAAAGTGAGGTGAGCCCATCTGCAGCACAAACACGACATCTCCTCGACGCAACTCGGCATGATGATCACCATGATCGTCCTCGGCACCACCATTTTGTTCGTCCCCGGACTCTCCATCCACCTCGGCGGTCGAGACGCCTGGCTCGCTCCGCTTGCTTCCGGGCTTGTTGGGCTGTTCATTGTGATGACACTCCTCAAACTCAGCAAGTGGTTTCCGGGGCAAACACCGATCCAATACTTCCAAGTCCTGTTTGGCAAATGGCTCGGCCTCGCCATCGGCTTGTATCTGATCTCCGTCCTCTTGCGACAATTTGCCACGATGATACGGGAACTAACCGACTTCACGACGACCGTTACCCTGACCCGAACGCCGCCGGAGTACATCTTGATCCTGATGCTCGCCGTGGTCTATTACGGGGTTCGCCAAGGGCTGGAAGTGGTCGCGCGCGTCACGCAGTTGGTTGTGATCATCGAGTTGATTCAACTGGTTTTCAGCGTCGTTTCCCTCTCCACCAAAGACATAGACCTCGATCATCTCACACCGCTTTTTGAAAATGGGCCTCTGCCCTTTTTGCGCAGCAGTATGTTTATCGTCTCGTGGTTTGGTGAATTGCTCATCGTCGGATTCCTGCTCCCCTCCGTTCGCTTGAAGCAGGGCGCGAAAAAAGCCGGAATCTATGGGATCGGTGCCGTCACCGTGTTGCTTATCCTCGCAAATGTGTACACCCTCGGCGTCTTCGGAGAAGTGATCGCATCTCGTCTCCAGTACGGCTTGTATGAAGTGGCGCGCTACATCTCCATCGCCAATTTTTTAGAACGGCTCGACCCGATCGTCATGGGCGTCTGGATTCTGTTGATCTACTGCAAACTGGCGATTTTTTGTTACGCGGTCTCGATTGCCGTCTCTCAACTGTTTTCCTTGCCCGATTATCGTTCGGTCGTCGGTCTCGTCTGTCTGGTCGGTGCGGTGATGAGCGAGCACATGTACAGGCATCAGGCTGACATGATGCATTTTTTAGAAGTGATCTATCCGCCCTATGCCTTGCTGATGGCATTGGTCGGCCTGCCGTTTTTGCTATTCTTGGGGTTCCTTCGCAAAGGGAAGCGAAAGGAGGCGCCGTCCCGTGCGTAATGCAAGCCGTAGACGCAAAGCCATTCTCGCGGTCGCACTCGCGAGTTGCGCGATCTTGAACACGGGGTGCTGGAACCGTGTCGAGATCAACGACATCGGGATCTCCATCGCAGCCGCACTTGATACAGCCCCCAATCACCGTGTGCGTTTCAGCGAGCAAATTGCGTTGCCCGGTCGGATGAGCGGCGGACGAGGAGCCAGCGCGGAGAACAAACCGTACTTCACCTTCTCAGGCGTGGGCCTCGATCTCGGCGACGCCATGCAAAACATCCAACAGCACATGTCCCGGGAATTGTTTCTCGCGCATCGCCGGATCTTCCTCATCTCCGAAGACATCGCCCGCGAGAATCTGAAAAAATACCTCGACGAGGTCAGCCGCAACCCGCAAAGTCGTTTGCGAACTTCGATTGCGATCACCAGAGGCAAGGCCTATCCCTATCTGCGCACGCAATTTCCGTTTGAGACGATCCCCGCAGAAGGTCTGCGCAAAGTCCTGTTCGGCGTCTCCTCCAATTACCGCATGGACTTGAAACAGTTGATGATCATGCTGGCCTCGCCCACAGGCGACGCCTACGTCCCGATGATCAAAATGGAAACGCCGTCGCCGCACGACAAACCGAATTTTACCGCAAACGGCATCGTCGTGTTCCATCAGGGACGAATGGTCGGTGAATTAAATGATGAACTCGCAAACGGCGTCCTCTGGCTTCGAAAGCAGCTCAAAACGGACACCTTGACGACCACCATCCCCAAACACCCCGGCAAAATCAGCTGTGAGATGATGCGTTCCCAAACCAAATACAAAGTCACGATGAAAAACGGCCATCCGGCCATCGACGTCAACATCACGCCGGAAGGAACGGTGTGGGAGAACAACACCGACTTGAACTTAGACGATCCAAACGCAATTGATTTGGTCGAGGAAATGTTCTCCCGCCAAACGAAAACCGTACTTGAAGAAGCCCTGCACAAACTTCAACACGACTACGACGCAGACATTGTGGATTTTGGCGAGCGTGTGCATCACGCGTTTCCCAAACAATGGCCCGCCCTCGTGAAACACTGGGACCAAGAATTCGCCAACATGCCGGTCACCGTACAAGTCGACTGGAAAATTCGCCGCGTCGGCATGACAGGTTCGTCGACGGTTGAACGCTGACCCAAGGAGGAACACCACATGGCCAAAGCGATCGGCATCTTCCTATGCTTTGCCCTCATCGGGGCCTATGAGTTCCCACGCATCTGGCATCGAAAAAAAAAATACGACCTCTGGATGTACGGAGGGCTCTTTCTGGTTTCGGTAACGTACTGCATGCTCTACGTGCTTGATGTCCCCCTACCCGATCCGAACTCCCTGGTCCGTCTGGTATTTGGAGGGATCGGCGAGAAGTTGATGACGCCGGGCACCTGACGAGAGGAGGAGATAGGCGATGAAGACCGTACAGCTCTCCCTGTTGCAAACCTTCTTTCTCTTGACTGCGATGATCATTTCCACCGGGCACTTCATCTTCGTCCGCATCGTCTTGATCTTCACAGGCCGCGACGGTTGGATGGTGGTTGCGCCGTCCATCGTGCTTGGAAGTCTGGTGCTGATCTCGATCATCCAACTTCTCAAACGCTTTCCGAACCAAACCCTGATCGAAATCACACACAACGTGTTTGGCAAATGGCTCGGTCGGCTGCTCACCATTCCGTACCTCTTGTTTTTCATGGCGGTGCCGGCGTTGCTCATACGCGCGATCGGCGACTTTCTCCCCACCACGATGCCGTCCACCCCGTACTCGGTTATGACGACGGTCATCGTGGTGATCGCGTGCATCACCGCGCGTCTGGGCATCGAAGTCATCGGACGCTGTGCCTTGCTCATGTTGCCAATGCTTGTCGTGATCGGGTTGTTGGCGAGCTTGCTGACGATGAAAGACAAGCATTACGAATACCTCTTGCCGATGCTGGAAACGAGTTTTCGCGGTTTCTTGCGCGGAACGGCGACACTGTCCGGCCTGTTTGCCGAGTCGGTGGTGGTCGGCATGATTTTTTTACATGTGCCCAAGAAAAAGTTGAAGACAAAACCGATCCTCGTGTTTTTCACGATCATCGGGTTGATGTTCATCGGACCGATGACGGGACCTGTCGCCATGTTTGACATCGAATCGGCGAGCAAGTTTCACTATCCGACCTTCGAGGAGATCCGCTACATTCAGATCGCCAATTTCCTGGAACGACTCGATGTCCTCGGCATCGTGCTCTGGACGTTCGGGACGTTTCTGAAGATCACCACCTTCATCTACGCGCTTACCATCGGCCTCAAACAGTGGTTCGGACTCCCGGATCACAAACCGCTGGTCTTCCCGCTCGCCATCATTTTGCTGCTTCAATCGACGGGGATCGCGTCCACCCGCTCCGAAGTGTGGATCTATCTCATGAAAGTGTATCCGCTGTTCACCCTCACCGTTGGACTCTTGCTGCCGTGGCTGACCTTGCTCACGAGTCTGATTCGAAAAAAAGGCAGTCCCGCCGACTCCCAAGAGTCTCCCGCTGCCGCCTAGATGCTGTTCGGGAAAGGAGGTTGCCTCTTGCCCAGACGTTTTCTCTGTTTGTTGCTCATCCTGAGTTTGTCAGTTCTGCCCGGTTGTTGGGACCGCACCGAGATCAACGATTTAGGAATCGCCATCGCGGCCACGATCGACCTCACACCTGACAACAAGATCATGTTCAGCGAGCAGATCTATTTGCCAACCCCGCCCGGCAACGGCGGCGAACTCGGCGTCTCGATGGCGGGAGGGCAACCCTACTTTGTCTTCTCCGGCATCGGAGACGACATTCGGGCCGCACACCAAAACTTACAGAAAATGATGTCCCGCCGCCTGTTCATCGCCGACCGCAACTTGTACCTGATCTCTGAAAATGTCGCCAAGCGCGGCATCCAACCGTACATCGACGAACTGGTCCGCAACCCGCAAAGCCGATTGCGCACGCATGTAGCCATCACCAAAGGAGATGCCGTCGACTATCTCAAAATCAAATACCCGTTTGAACAGACGCCCGGTGCCGCCCTGCGCAAACTGGTGTTTGGCAACGTTTCCAACTACAACGTGGATTTGAACCACATGATCCGAGAGTTGCAAAAACCCGGTGAGCAGGTCGCCGTACCGATGATCAAAATCAACCCCACCTCCCCGAACGGCGAAGAGGCGTTCCAAAGCGCAGGAATTGCCGTGCTCAAAAACGGCAAACTGATCGGCGAAGTGCCCTACAAGCAAGCCAAAGGAGTGCTCTGGCTGCGAGATGAGATGAAGCACGATGTAGAAACACTGAGCATCCCGAACCACGGCACAGTCACCATCAACTTGCTCCAACAACACACCGACACCAAAGTCGAAATCAAAAACGGCCATCCTACCCTACATGTGACGATCCTCTGCGAAGACGACGTCGTCGAAAACAACTCCGACATCAACTTGACGGTGCCGGAGAACCTCGATCATCTTCAAACCCTGTACTCGAACCAAATCAAACAAAACATCCTCTCCGTGCTCGACCTGCTCCAACACAAGTACGACGCAGACATCTTGCACGCCGCCGAGACGGTCCACCGCCAAGCCCCCAAGGAATGGAGAGACCACCTGCGAAAAAACTGGGACGAAGAGTTTGCCAAAATGCCCGTCCACGTCGAAGTCCAATCGAAAATCGAACGAATCGGCATGACCGGCACGTCTCTTTCTCAAGACAGCAAATAAAAAAGCTGAAACTTTTCCCCGACTCCTGCGTATAACAAGAGGAACACCCTTGTCTCTTGCTCACGTAGAAAAGGAGTTGACTGTCGAACATGAACACCTTGAAGACCTGGTTCCTGATGGCGTTGCTGACAGTGCTGATGGTTCTGATGGGTTCTCTGATTGGCGGACGGGGCGGTGCGATGCTGTTCTTCCTGATTGCGATCGGGATGAACTTTTTCTCCTACTGGTTCTCCGCTTCCATCGCGATTCGCATGACGAGGTCCCGTGAACTGTCCGAGGGAGAAGCCCCGCAACTGTTCCATATGGTTCGCCGACTGACGAACAACGCCGGCTTGCCGATGCCGAAGCTCTACCTCACCCCAAGCCCTCAACCCAACGCCTTCGCCACCGGACGCAACCCGGCGAACTCGGCGGTTGCGGTCACGGAAGGCATCTTGCAGATTCTCACGCCGGAGGAACTCGAGGGCGTCATCGCCCACGAACTGGCCCATATCAAAAACCGCGACGTTCTCATCTCGTCGCTCGCTGCGATCTTCGCAGGGGCGATCACATGGATTTCCGATATTCTGCAATGGGGCATGATCTTCGGCGGTGCTCGTGATGACGAAGACAACCCGCTGGGCATCGTCGGCACGGTCGTCATGATGATCGTAGGTCCGATTGCCGCGCTCTTGATCCAGATGGCGATCTCCCGTTCCCGCGAGTACAAAGCGGACGCCATCGGCGCCCGGATTTGCGGCAACCCGCACGGTCTCGCCAGCGCGCTGGTCAAGCTCGAACAAGCGGCGCACCGCATCCCGCCGATCAACATGAAGCCGACCACCTCGCACCTCATGATCGTCTTCCCGTTCAAAGGCGCGGGCCTCGCTTCCCTCTTCTCCACGCACCCGCCAATTCAACAACGCGTACAACGACTGCGCGAGATGCGCCTCTAAAAGACCCACACCTCTTCGAAAAAACAAGGCAAGCACCTCACGGTGTTTGCCTTGTTTTATTCGTCCAACGATTCATCCGCCTTCGCTACCGAATCTTGAACCTGTTTCTTATAATCAAGCCCAAACTGGTCGGCCTGCCCGTCGTCGTTCGTCAGGGATTGTGCGTTTTGAAGCATAAACTTGGATGCTTTTAACGCTTGAGGATTCTTGGCAAGTTCTTCAGATTGCGTAGGGTCAACGAGAGATTTGGCATACCGTTTCATCCCTTTTTCTGAATCGATTCGTACCGCCACTTCCTTGTTGTCGACCGAACGTCGTTTGATGACCTCGATTTTGTCGGATGCATCCGCTTTTAAACCTTCCGCAACATCCACCAATTGCTTGAACAGCTCGGGTCCGTTCAGTTCTTTTTTGTCTTTGCCCTTCGGTGTGTTGACGCCCCCCGACAAACTGATCGTGACATGAGCGACTTGCTGGATCGTTCGACCCGCTTTTTGTAAAGCAGCGTTGTACATCACGGCCAACTGACTCGGGGCCGTGAAACTGTCGAAATGCCCCAACGCCAGCACGTCCTCCTCTTCATCGTTGATTTTGATTTGAAATCCGACCGCCACACAGGGAGAAACTCCGTCTGTATACAACCCGGCTTCTAATTCTGATTGGCTCGCCACCAAGAACATGCCTTGCGGTACCGGAACGTCCGCTAGTTTGTTGCTTGCTTCCTCCGGTCCCACGAGCTCTTTGAATTCCTTGTATTGGTTTATATAGTCTGCTAAGACGTCATTGGTAAACGAGTCGTCTGCAATGAACTCGGCGACATCTTGATCGGTGATGTCTCGAATCACACCCTTCAACCATTTGTTGAACAGCATGACCTCGACATAGACGAGCTTGTTGCTTTTGATCCCCATGGAAGCCCCGAATTGTTTCGTAAAGTCTTTGTCTGCCATCCTCTGGATCGGACCTTTGGTTTGCAGGGCTTGTTTTCTCTGCAACAATCGAGCGGTGGCTTGATTGCCGATCTTTTTTTGCATCGCCAAAACAGCAGACATTGAAGTGTTCCCACCATATGAGGAACGACCGCTCTCCCGCTTTTCAACTTGTGAAAGTTCAGAACTACTCCGCTGAGGATGGTTGTACATAGGAGCCCCCTACTTGATATAACGTGTTTTTTCTCTCTGTAGTAATTATGCAGTAAAAGTCATTCAAACGCACGTAAAAAAGAGACCTGTCCCTCACCCGGGGGGCATGTCTCTTTTTTCATACAGTCGCGACACCCAGTTGTACATGAAAATCAAGGAAAGGAAGACCAGCAGATACACCGGCACGGAGTACAAGAGTATCCAACCTTTGTAATGGAGCACATGGAACTGCACCGACAGCCACTCATACCAGGTCGAGAACCCCACCCACACGAGAATGTACAGACCTAATTTCCAGCCCCGCACATGCCACTTCTCGTAGAAGTAGCAGTACAGCAACGCCATCTCCGGATACAGCACGAATTGCGCCACGGCATAGGTCGGTTCCAACGCCTGCGAGTCGAGAAAATCGTACACATCGTAAACGCCTGCGAGAACCATATCTGAAGTTTGAGCAAGCAAACCCGAGTACATCACCAACGGAATCCACAACGCAGCGGGAAATCGCTTGGGCAACATCAAGATCACGAGCAACAACACGCCCATCGAAATGACCAGAAACCAATCATTCCCGTCAAACTTCCACGGCACATTCACGTTCATGTCTGAACACCTCGCATGGCGAACCTGCGATAGAATTTCCACACCACCCAAGTCCCGCCCACCACCACAATCCAAGACAGGTTGAACAACCATTGCACAAATACACTTCGAAACGAATACAGCGACGCCCATACTTCAAGAGATTCAACGGCGAGAATGCTCACCACCGCGGCGAGAACATACAACCACTTGGCGCGTCGCGGTACCCACAGCATTTTGTTTAACCAAATCAAGACCAGAAACGGAAACACCAAAACGCTGTCGAGCGTCATCAGCAGTTGCAAGAATTTCGATTGACTTGTGATGATCCATTTTAAATTGACCATCGCGATGACCAAACAAATTTGGCAGAGAAATCCCGAGATAAAAAACGCAACGAGATTCTCCAGCATCGGCAGTGTTTTTTTCATGCGTTGAAATACATACCAAGCTGCCAGGTTCACCAAAGGTATGACGATCCATTTCATACGCGATCCCTCTATTCACGAATCCTCTCCTTCGAATTCTTCCCGTTTCGCATACGGTTTACTCTACGCAAAGCGGGCACACTATCCTCAAAAGGAGGAGGGATGTCATGAAGTTCGCACAACTCTCACGGCTCTTGTTCGCCGCCCTGCTCACCGCGGCCGTCACACTGTCCGGTTGCGGCAAACAAAACGACGTTCACGAGGGAGCCAAGATCCAAGAAGTCCAAAACGAGGGTGTCACGTCCCCTTTGCGCCAAAACGACCTGAAAACTTTCGAAGTGGAGTTGTTCCGCACCCTCTCGGTGCCAACAGCCTCTCAAAAAGACTTCCGCATCCTCGACACCAAAGACACGCCGCTTGGCACTTATGTTCTCTACTCCATTCCGAACAACGACGGCCTCGCCTTCGCCGGACGCCGGGCAAACGGCTCCGTCCACCTCTACCAAGCGCATTGGCCGCTGACCGTCACCGATCCGGCGCAAGACCTCGTCGTCGTCCGCGCCATCCCGCCCAACAGCGGCATCAACAACGGATACGGCGTGCTGGCCGGGCGTGTCTACAACCCGTTTATTGAAACGATTGAAGTCAACTACCGCGATGGCAAAAAGGAACGCCTCGATGTTTCGCACAGCCGAGGTTTCATCCTCGTGCGCCCCGGCTTCGACTCCCGCTTCGTGCAAGTGCGCGGGTTCTCCTTCAACGGCAACCCGTATTGGAACATCGATGCCCGCTGACAAAAAAGAGCACGCCGTTTGTACGAAACGGACGTGCTCTTTTTTCGGTTATGCTTCGACGGAGAACAGTTCCTCGTATTGCGCGAGGTCGTATCCTTTGTCGGTCAGGAATTTTTTCATACGGTCGCGGTCTGCTTCCTTCTTGGCACCGGCGATGATGTAGCCGCGAAGGACGTCTTCGTCCTCCACCGTACTGTGGTTCGCTTTTTGAGCTTCCGCGAAAATTTGTTTCTCGATCATCTTCTTCGCCATCGGGCGTACCATGAACGGGATCGGGCTGAGAAGTTCGTCGAGCAGTTCCTTTGAAGTTTTCGTATATTCCACGTTGTCTTTCCTCCTGGATGCTAGGTTTCTCTCTTAGTGTACCCAATCTCGTCCAGAAAAAAAAGAGCACAAACCGATTCCGGCTGTGCTCTTTGTCAGAACCTATGAAATTACGCTTGCACGAAGAGGTCGTCGAACTTCGAAACGTCCTCGATTTTCCCGTTGAGCGAAGATTTGATCTTCTCCGGCTCGTTGCCGCGGGAGAGACCGACGATGATGTAACCTCGCACCACGTCATCGATTTGCGCTTGTTCGTGACCTGCTTTTTTCGCTTCTTCCACGACTTTGCCTTCGATCATTTTCTTGGCAAGCGGTCGCATCAAGAACGGGAACGGGGCCACCAGATCATCCAACAGAGACTTTGCATTTGCTTCAAATTTCATTCTACTTCTCCTCCTACTCCGTTTTCGCTTGTAGGAGCTCCTCGACGATGATCTGAAACACTCCGCCTCGACTGACTTTGCCGGAGCGAGTCACCATCTTGCGTTCGGTCAACACGCCGACCGCCGTAACCGATTGACCTTCGGCCAACCCTTCCGGCACAGTCAGCCCGAGGTGGAGAAACAGCTCTTGCACGTGGTTGCCTTCCAACACCTGCAACGGCTCATGCGGACAGAACTTCGCGAGGTAGATCTCCCGTTTTTCTTCAAAGCTGTTATACGGAAATGGGTCGGTGAGCAGGATGCCTTCGACGTGCACCTTCGTCTGATTCATACAAAGTCACCCTTTCGGTGTTTGTTCTTGAAACAGCTCCATCAGTTTCTCGTAGGTGGCCGGGAACTCCGCTTCGTAGCGCAGGAAGTGCGGAATCGGGTAGCGAATGCCGCCCTTGTGCGTGCCAAGCAAACCCTCCGATAGCTCCGCCATGCGCGCGAACGGCATTGTGAACGCCATCTCGTGGTCTTGGGTCTGTCCAAACAAACGATCTCCGTAGCAGGGCAAGATCACTTGCGGCTCGCCGGTCTGTTGGGTTTTGATCACGATGTCTGCACAATCGGCCCGTGCCGAGAATGTCGACGGGATCGAACCTCCGCGCTTGTATTGCGCCGCTGCGACCAGACGCATCACTTGCGCCGAATTGCCGTACACCAGCACCGTATCCGGTTCAAACGGCAAACGGCCGAGCGGTCCCACGACGATCGTGCCGCTCTCCTCTGCGGTGAACTTCGGCACATCGGCTTCCGTGAGCCGACCTGCTTCCGGCGTATCAACGTACATGCCGCAAGCGAGGGCGCCCTCTTCGTAGTACGGCAATACCGGTTCAAAGCCGAACGCGGTCAACGCAATGGGACAGGACAAGTCCTCGGCGCTCATTGCGATCGTCCAACCGTACCGTCTCGCCATGGAAATCCCTTGGCAGATCGTGATGCGATTCCCCAAGTCACGCAACGGCCGTTTCACTTTGGCCGGAATCGCCGCATCGTCTTGGAAGACTTTGACGCCTAACGGGAAACTGTCGGTGCGTACGTAGAGATCCAACTCCTCCGCATACTGTTTAAGCAGGTTCATGTTGAAGGTCCCCTTCCGAAACTCTAAGTTGTATAAGAGTTAAGTTCGATTTGTGTTGGTGATTTTCCTGTTTACGAACAAAAAAAAGTGACACGCAGGGAAAATTCCCTGCGCGTCACTTTTTATACGGTCCACCGTTTGATTAGAACTGCCGGCCGTTCATTTGGGAAGTCATTTGGTTCATGACGTTTTGGTTGACGGTGTCGTATTGGTTGCTGCCGGTGTACATCGCTTGCGGGTACACATCGGTGCGACCTTGAGCGTCACGAATGCCTGCGTCTGCGTTCATCACTTGGTTGAACGTGCCGCCGCCGCTCATCATCATCGTGGATTGGCCGTAACCGCCGCCGAAACCGCCTTGTTGTTGGCGAGTGTTGTAGTTGTTCAGTTGCGGGTTTGCCATCATGCCGCCTTGCATCGTGGATTGATGGATGCGCTCAACATAGGCGTTTTCCGGTTGGGACGGTTGGCCGTTGTAGAGAGACGCTTGGTGGATGCGGTCGAGTTGTTGCTGGGAGACGCCTTGTTGCAGACCTTGGCTGTAGCCTTGGTTGTAACCTTGGGTCATGGTGTTGAAGCCTTGACCTTGGTTGAAGCTTTGGCTGTACCCTTGGTTGTAGTTGTTCAATTGCGGAGCAGCCATCGTGCCGTTTTGCATCGTGGATTGATGGATGCGCTCTACATAAGCGTTTTCCGGTTGGGACGGTTGGCCACCGTACAGAGACGCTTGGTGGATGCGGTCGAGTTGTTGCTGGGAAACGCTTTGTTGGAAGCCGCCTTGGTTGTAGGCTTGGTTGAAACCTTGGTTGGAGCCTTGGTTCATCATCGTGTTGTAGCCTTGTTGGTTGCTATACCCTTGGGAGCCGCTGTAGTTGTTCAGTTGCGGATTCGCCATGGTGCCGTTCATCATCGAAGCTTGGTGGATGCGGCCGTTGTCTTGATGTTGCGCGCCGCCATACAGGGAAGCTTGATGGATGCGATCTACTTGTTGTTGGGAATAGCCTTGTTGCAGACCTTGGTTGTAGCTTTGGTTGTAGTTGTTGAACTGCGGACGAGCGAATTGCGAGCCCATTTGTTGATTGCCAAATTGTTGGTTCATCATGTTGTCCTTGGTCCCTCCAAATATGTAGCGCATTTTGTACTTCTACACAAAGCCTAGTATGGGATTTTCATGCACCCCGTATGCAGGATAAAACAAAAAAAACCTCCGTCCCATGACGAAGGTTTTTTCACCTACTAGAAAAAGATGCTGAGCACCCAGTACACGAGCGCTGCAAGCACAGCGGTAAGCGGCAGAGTGATGATCCAAGTCATAACGATCCGCCCGGCTACGTCCCACTTTACTTTGTTGAACCCTTTGGCAGCGCCGACGCCCATAATCGCCGACGAAATGACGTGCGTCGTCGAAACCGGCAGTTTTAAGTACGTGGCACCGCCGATGACGATCGCAGACGTCACGTCAGCTGCGAAACCGTTCACCGGCTGCATCTTCATAATTCCCCGCCCGACGGTGCGAATGATGCGCATCCCGCCGGAAGCAGTTCCGAGCGCCATCGCAGCTGCCGCCGCAAACTTAACCCAAAGCGGAATGTCCATCGTGTCTTGGAACCCGCCCGCCACGAGAGCGAACGTGATGATCCCCATCGCTTTCTGTGCGTCGTTGGTTCCGTGCAGATAGGCTTGGAACGCAGCAGAGAGCACTTGGAACGCGCGGAAATTGCGCGTCATCTTGGCCGGAGCAAAGTTCTTGAACAGCCAGAGAAAGGCCAGCATGATGATGAAACCGAGCACGAGAGCAATGATCGGAGAAAGTACCAATGACTTCAAGATCGAAATGAAACCGCCGTAGTTGATCTGTGAAAAACCGGCCGATGCGATAACCGCACCTGTCAGTGAACCGATCAAGGCATGCGACGAGGAGGACGGAATTCCGTACCACCATGTGATCAAGTTCCAGATGATCGCCGACACCATCGCAGCGACGACAATCCACATGCCGTTGGAGAGCTGCGCCGGGTCCGCGATGCCTTTGCCGATCGTTTTGGCGACGCCCGTAAACGACAGTGCGCCAAGCAAGTTCATCGAGGCAGCCAACAAGATGGCGATTTTCGGGCTCATCGCTTTGGTCGAAATCGAAGTCGCGATTGCGTTCGCTGTGTCGTGGAAGCCGTTGATGTAGTCAAACCCCAGTGCCAAGACCACCACGGCGATGATCAGGTACATGCCGGTGTCATGCATTTTTCAAGACGACCCCTTCCACCAAGTTCGATACGTCCTCACAGAAGTCCACGCCGTCTTCGAGCTTCTCGTAGATTTCCTTCCATTTGATCACATAGATCGGGGAGTGCGTTTCGTCGTTCAGGAGGCGTGCCACCGCGTGGCGGTAGATCTGGTCCGATTCCATCTCCCATTTCTTCACGCGCTTCGCCGATTCTTGGATACGGTCGTACTTCAGTTCGCGCAACATGTGGATCAATTTGACCAACTCGTCGCTCGCGCCTTCCATCGCTTTGGACAGCGCAATCATTTCCGGCGTCGGTTTGCCGATGCGGTACAGCACGCAGCGGTCGGCTACCCCGGTGATGATGTCGAGAATCTCGTCGAGCGTAAACGCCAGCGCCGAGATGTCCTCGCGCTCGATCGGCGTTACGAAGGTGGAGTTCAATTTCTCCATGATCTGACGGGTGATCGCATCGCCTTTATGTTCAATATCTTGGATGCCGTCAAATTTAGCTTCCACATTGGTGTAGTTCTCCATCAATTCTACAAACAACTTCGCTCCGCGTTGCAGGTTGTCCACTTCTTGCTCCAACAAGTCAAAAAACACGTCGTTCTTCGGTCCCAAACGCAGCATATCAAGGGTCCTCCTTGGATGATCGAGATTGATTACCAGACGAAAACTGTAAAGGTTATGTAGGGATTCCATGTACGAACCCTTACCCATTATTATCGTTCCCCGGACATCTGACAATAGCCCAACTTCGACAAAATACCTCTTTTTACACAATCTTAACAATTAGCGAGATCGTCTTCCACATTTTCTCTGGGACGACAACGAAAGCGACGGGCACACTAGCGCTAACAATCCCCAGAGGGATTCCAAGCTGATGAGGTGAGTGCAGATGAACCAATGGCTGAAAGGCCGGTTGTGGATGCCGCTGTTCTTGACGCTTGCCCTCCTCCCACCCCTTCCGGCAAAAGCGTCCCAGCCGGACACAGCTGAGGGAGGAGAGGACCTGCCCGTTCTGACGCAGCCGCAAGAAGAATTGCCGGTCCTGTACAAAGTCGAGAAACAAACCCGTGTGCCGTGGTACTTTCTCGCGGCCGTCAATCAATACGAGATGGGTATTCATTGGCAGAAGAACCGCCAGAATCCCAACCCCTCGACCATCAAAATCGAAGTACCCGTCGACAAATGGCGCGGCCCCGTCAACCCGCAGATGGAAGACAACAATCCGATGACGATCAAACTGTTCGGCGGCATCGGACTGGACGGCAACGGGGACAAAAAAGCCGACCGGACCGACCCGGTCGACGAACTGTTCACGATGGCGAAGTTTCTCGGACGCGACGGTTCAGATGAAGAGTCTGTGCGCCGCGCGCTCTGGGACTATTACCAAGACGGGACGGTCGTCGACCGCATCACCGGATTCGCCCACATCTTCCAATCGGAAGGCACGCTTGAGATCAAAGGCAACTCGTTTCCCATCCCCTTGCGCTACAACTATTCGTATCGCTCGACATGGGGAGATGCCCGCGGTTGGGGCGGCCGTCGTTCGCATGAAGGCTGCGATATTTTTGCCAACACCGGCACGCCGGTACTGTCCACGGCATACGGCGTCGTAGAAGTCGCGGGTTGGAACAAATTTGGCGGATGGCGCATCGGGATTCGCGACTTGAACAACGTGTATCACTACTATGCACATCTCAGCGGATTTGAAAAAGGGATGAAGCGCGGGTCGCTCGTCAAACCGGGCCAAGTGATCGGCTATGTAGGCTCCTCCGGATACGGCCGTCCGGGCACGTCCGGCAAGTTTGCGCCGCACTTGCACTATGGGATGTACCGCGACACCGGGGCTCGTGAATGGGCGTTCGATCCGACTCCGCACCTGCGCAAGTGGGAACGCGAAGACAGGACCGCCAAGAAGAAAAAGAAATGAGCGGCACAAAAAAACAGCCACGCGATCTGAGATCGACGTGGCTGTTTTTTGCTTACTTGTTCACGTTGTTGGAGTCCCCGTAATACAGTTCGTCATCCCCGTTGTTCATCGACGTATCGTGCGTGGGATGCATGAAGGGAGCCGCGACCGGATTGCGCTGACCCGCCAACCGCTCCAAGTTCTCACGGCGTGTCGTGCCCAGGTCATGGTCATTGTCGACATACTGATCACCGGACAGAATCGACGGATCGGTGTCTTTGCTCCAGTTGTCTAGCGGCGTATTGCGCCACGGTGCGTTCAAGGCGTTGTCATCCACAGAACGCAATTTGCGCTCTCGGCGTTCGCTTACCTGCTTGTCGTTTTGCTCTGCCATAGATGCCTCACCTCCTCTCGGTAGTCTCCCCGCGTCGCCATTCTGTTAGTACGGGAATAAGCGGGAGCGCTTTTTCAAAAACTGATGGATACACGATCTACCGACATTCGAAACGAGTGGGAGGGATGGAACTGTGCAAGCAGGCAAGGGATGGCGCGCAGGACTTTTGGCAACGATGCTGCTCGGCGGAATGCTGCTGGTTCCACCGCAAACCACGCAAGCGGCAGACCTCATGAGGAACATGGCCGACGCAAACCACGTCTTGCAACAAGCACCGCCGAAGCGTTTGCTCGTGATCGCCCCTCATCCGGACGACGCCTCGCTGGCCGCCGTGGCGATGATTCGCCAAACACAGAACAGCGGCGGACAAGTCCGAATCGTCGTGATGACCAACGGAGACGGATTCCGAGGGGCGGCCGCTCAATTATTCGGAATCAAACACCCCGACGGAGCAGACATGCGGCGTTTGGGAGAAATTCGTCAACGAGAAGAACTGCAAGCGGCGGCCCGCATGGGGTTGAGCCAACGAGATGTGACGTTTCTCGGCTATCCGGACGCCGGCCTGCATCGGCTGTGGCTCACGTATTGGAACCCGACGAAACCCTTTCAAGCGATGAACGGTTCGAGCGCCGTCCCCTATCTGAACGCCTACCACCCCCACGCTCCCTATTGCGGGCTTTCCGTTGTAAACGACTTGCGCAAACTGCTGGACGAATACCGCCCGACCGATGTGCTCTACCCGGACCCGCATGATGTGCATCGCGATCATTGGGCAACTTCGGCTTTTACCCAATACGCATTGACGGCCGAGGCGGACGACCTCAAACCGCGCGAGTGGAATTATCTCATCCATTATCCCGAGTTTCCCGACCCGCGCCGGTACCGCCCGAACGCCCCGCTGACCCACCCGTCCCATCTGACAGACGTCGGAGTGGCGTGGTTGTCCTTGCCGCTCTCCAAGCAAGTCGAAACGGACAAACATGCTGCGATCTTGGCGCACACCTCGCAGATTCACATGATGAAAAATTTATTGGAGTCGTTCGTGCGCACCAACGATCTCCTCTCTATCTACTCGGTTCCGACGTTCCCGCAACGGACGTTGCAACGAATCGAACTCGACGACATCGGCGACCAAAAAGCTCCGCTGCACGCCCGCTCCGCCGATATCCGCGAAGTGCTGGCGGCCGCGCATGCAGACACCGTTCAGATCGCCATCCAAACGGCCGACACCCTGCGTCCCGAAGATGAATGTAAGCTGTACTTACGGATACCGGAGCGTGGTGAACTCCTTGAGCTGAGCGATCAAAATAAGTACCACTTACAAACGCTCGGTGTCACATGGTCGAAACACGGCAATCAAGCTCTCTGCACGTTGCCGCGCACCTTGTTCCACGGGGCCAAAACCGTCCTGATCTCCACGGAACTTACTTGTAATGGACAACGCGCCGACAACACCGCTTGGCGACGGTTCCATCTCTCCTGACCGTCATTCTCTACAAAAAAAGCCCGTAACAGCGGGCTTTTTTTAATTTACCAAATATAACCATTCATTACTATCCACCATAATTGAAGCTTCATTGAATCTCTTATTCAGCTTACATTATAAAAAGTTTGAACAAAATCTTGATCACCTCTTTATTCTCCTCCCCTAAAGTAGTAAAATGTTGTCTAGAAATCATCTAAACTTGGAGGAATATTAATGTCTCTCGGTCAAAAAATTCGTGAATTGCGTGTCGCCAAGGGACTTACCCAAAGCGACCTCGGGTCTGGTTTGGTTACACCCAGCATGATCTCGCAAATTGAGTCAGACAAAGCCAACCCGTCCTATAAAGTCCTTGAAGCGATTGCTGAAAAGCTGGAGACCCCGTTGGAACACTTTTTGGCTGATATCCAGACTCAACTTGAGCAGACATCTGCGCACAAAGTCGCAAAAGCCCTGCTGTCTTCCCGCAATTACGAGCGGGCAACCGGACTGCTTGAGTCTTTGCTGGAGAAGCCCTCTCCCAACCTCAACTTGATCGACGTCAAGACCGATCTCGGGGACTGTTACATGAACCTCAACCAGTATGAACAGGCGATCGTCGAGTTTGAGGAAGTCTTGGAGATTGCCAAGGAGAAGTTCAACTACCCGGCCCTGCTCGCCGCCCTGAACAAACTCGGCGTCATCGAGCAGAAACGTCAGAAGTACCACCGTGCGATCTATCATTGGCGCAAAGCGTTCGAACTGTTTGACGAATTGCCGCACAGTGAGCCGTACCTGCAATCGCAGATTCTCACCAACCTCGGCACCATCCACTATCAACTCGGCGAGTTCAAAGATGCGCTGAGCTACTACGACACCGCCTACAAGTTCCTCTCCAAGAGCAATCACTTTGAACAGATCGGCTTCACCTATCTCGGTCTTGGCCTCTCGTATAAGAAAATTCAAGAATTTGAAAAAGCGGCGGAATACTCGCAGTACGCCATCGCCATCTTCGAGTCGCTCAAGAACATGAAGCTCGCCATCGACGTCAAGCGCAACTACGGCATCCTCAAGTGTGAGGAAGGTCGCACCGAAGAAGCGATGAACTTGTTCAACAACTGTCTCGAAGAGTATGCCCGTCACAACTATTTCACCGAAGCGGCGACCGTCTACGGGGAGATCGCACGCCTGCACCTCAAGGAGCGCCAATTCGATCTCTGCCGCGAAGCTTGTCAGCAAGCTCTGGAAAGTCTCGTCGCCGATTCCCGAGAGACGGCACCGATCCTTCGGACGCTTGCCATCGCAGAGGAAGAGTGCGGCAATCTCGAACTTGCCGTCCTGAACATGGAGCGTGCCCGCGATCTGTTCGCCCATCACCACCTGCTCAACGAACTGGCGGAAACCTACTCGCTGCTGGGTGACCTCTACCAGAAGCAAGGTGACTTCCAACGCGCCAACGTTTGCTTGCAAGAGATGAAAAAAGCACTGACCGACAACCTCAAGGAACGTGGGATCATTCTCTGATTGTCTCCACATCTTTTGAATTATTTAGAAAAAAGTGTAACTAATTCCCATTTGGACTCGTCTATGTCATAGAGAAGAGTCCATTTTTTATTGTCTGAGAGGGGTTATTCGTACATGTTTAGGAAACACCGCTTACATAAAGTGACCTGCACTCTGCTCGCTTGCACGTTGCTTGGCAGCCCGATGATGATCGGCAAACTTCCGGCCGCCTACGCAGAATCCACAGTGGCAACTCACGCCGCCGCTCCGGCCGTTTCTAAGGAACAAGCGGTCGAGACGGCGCGCACCGTGATGAAACTGACTCAAGATTCGTGGAAACTCTCCACGTTCGAATACCGTTCCAACGCATCCGACAAGTGGGGCAACGCGAACGGACCACGCTGGCAACTGGAATTCACCCCCGTTGATCCCAATACCCACACGGCGTACTCCGTCGTCATCGACGGCAAAACCGGACAGATGATCGGCATGAATTTTTATAACAAAATGGACCCGCAAGCGGGCGATGCTACACAGGAGCAAGCTCGGAAAGCAGGCGAAGCGTTTCTCGCACAAGTCGCACCCGACGAACTGAAACAGGCAGAACTGACCACCTCGGAGGTCAACTCGATGGGCGCGTCCAAATCCTTCAACTTCACCTACGTGCGCAAAACGGCCGACGGCGTCTACGTGCTCGGGGACCGCATCTCCCTCACCATGGCGGGGAACGGCAACCTCATCTCCTATGAAATTCATTGGTCAAACGCCGACTTCCCGAAACCGAACGGCACCGTCTCGGTGGCGGACGCAAACAAGTCGTACGCAGACGCGCTCGGCTTGCGACTGATGTATCAACAGCAATACCGCACCGCCACTCCGACGATGAGCCTCGTCTATGGCACCGACTTCTCGCAGAACTTCATGTTCCCGGAGCCCCTGACCCCGTACTTGATTGACGCCAAGTCGGGCAAAGCAATCAACCGCAACGGGGACGAACGCAAACCGACCTCGACCGTCCAGAAACCGATCGTTGAAAACGGCCCGACGGCACCGACGCCGCGCAACACGCCGCTGACCCAAGAGGAAGCTGAAGACCTGCTCCTCTCGTCCGGCCTGCTTCACCAAGGGGATCAACTTCAAGACCCGAGCTACCAAGAAAGTTCCCCGACCAACAAAACCTGGAGCTTCTCCGTCTCCGCCAACGGGTCGAAAAAACCCACCGGCAACGTGTTCCTCGACGCACTGACAGGCGAAGTGATCTCCTACAACACGTTCAGCGTATCTTCAACGTCGTCTGAACCAGCGATGACCTCAGACGCCATCACGCAAAAAGCGATGAACCTCGTGAAAAAACTCTACCCCGGTCGCATGGGCCTGTTCTCCTATGTAACGACCGCCACCCTGCCCAACTCCATGAAAGGCAGCGACGGCGAATCGACCGGCGTCTCCTTCACCTATCTCAAAAACGGAGTCCCGTCGCAGTACGGTCTCCAGATCATCTTCGACCGCGACGGCAACGTGACGAACTTCTACGGGCAGCCGTTTGAGTTGCTGACTTCGGACAAAACGGACTACCCCGACCCGTCCAAAGCCATAACGCTCGAACAAGCGACGAGCACATACATCCAAAAACGCCCGCTCCGCCTCTCCTACTACTTCCCGATCTTGGCGGACGGCACGCAATCGACCCAACCGATGCTGGTCTGGGCTCCCAAAGACAATGACTACCCGATTCCGTACGTCGATGCTCTCACCAACGAATACATCGACACCGATCTCAGCCAAGTCAAACCGTCCGCTCAACCGACCGACATCAAAGACCATTGGGCGGAAAAAGCGCTCACCCAGTTCGCGGATCGCGGCCTGCTCGACATCCAAGACGGCAAAGCCTACCCGAACAACGAAATCTCCCGTGCCGAGTACATCCGCTTGCTGACCAACTTCCGCGTCGGACTCTCCACGACCGACAAGCCGACGTTCGAAGACGTGCCCACGAATTCCAAGTACTTCAACTCCATTGAGACCGCCGTGTTCCTCGGCTGGATTGCCAAGGACAAAACGTTCCGTCCCGACGACAAGATCTCACGCCAAGAAGCGGCCTCCATCCTCACCCGCGTCCTCGGCTACCAAGACCTCGCCAAGCACACCGAAATCTTCGCTCTGCCTTACAGCGACGGCGGGCAAGTGGCATCGTATGCGAAAGGTTCGGTTGCCATCTTGACCGGGCTTGGCGTGATGACTGGCTCGGCGAACGAATTCCGCCCGACCGGCGACATCACGCTCGCCGAAGCCTGCACCGCCATCCTCAAACTGAGTTCGATCACCACCAACTTCCCGCCGTACGTCAAATAAAAAAAGCGTGTGCCGCCTGAGGCGGTACACGCTTCTTTTTCTACACCTGATAGTCCCGAATCTTCACGGCGAATGCATCGGCGAGTTCTTCCGCTTTTTGCTTCGTCACGCCCTGTGCGTAGACTTGGAACATCGGACCGTCCGAGTCGGGCAAGATCAGCGTCCAGCCCCCTTCGGTGAACACTTTGATTCCATCGAGCAGTTCGACCGTTTCGCCCTTGGTCTCTTCGATCAAGAGGCGCATCACTTTGCCTTTCTCCTCCCACGGGCAGGGCACTTCACAGCGCAAGATGTGGAAGTGCGGGATGCCGTCGAGCAATTCGGAGAGGGCGAGACCGCTTTTCGCCATGGCGCTCATCACGCGGACGAGGGTGTAGAGGGCGTCGAACAGCATCGGGAAGGGCTCCGCTTGCATCGGCTCCATCAGCGAACGCGGGTTGGCTTTCGTGCGCACGACCGCGCCGCCAAACTGTTCGGCCAGCAATTCGACGATCGTCGGGGCCGTCACCGGCACGGCGACTTGGTTTCGCCCGGAAGAGAAATGGACGAGCACTTGCAAAGCCAACAGCAGATCGTCTTCGATCATCGTCCCTTTTTCCGTCACCAACGCCATTCGCTCTCCGTTGCTCCCCAGGCGCACGCCGATATGAGAGTGCCCGCCCGCAACCAGGGCTTGCAACTCGCCCTGTGCCGACAGCGCCGACTCCAAGACCTGCACCGTACACCCGAGCTCTCGGAGCATCTGCAAAACGACATCGTTGTGCGACAGGGAATCGAATTGGACCACGATGCGGAACGATTCGCGTTGGATCGCTTCACGGTCGACCTGTCGAAGCAAATCGGCCACGTACTCCTCCCGTATGTACTTGTAGTGCTCCTCGTGCCCGATATGCCGGGAGTTGGCGCGCCGGAAGTCCTCTTGGTAGAAGGCATTCTCAATTTTGCGCTCCAGACCTTTGTCGAGGTTCAACCCCATCGCGTCGACGAACTCGATCAGCAGCCGGTCGTCGCCCGGGTCGCCGATCCGGCGCACATGCACCCCGCCCTGCACTTCGCGCATCCGAACGGCATAGCGCAACATCGGAGTCGTGCCGGAGCCTCCATCGACCGTATGCAAGCCCGCACTGTGCAACCCGGCGGCAAACGCCCGCTTGATGAGGCACGAGAACGGGTCTTCGTCACAAGAAATCGCAATGCGAGCGCCAAACGGCAAAGCCGCCCCGTACGCGGACGCCAATTTGCCTGCAAAATCGGGCGTCATGTCCACGTTGCAGATGCCCTGCACGCCGAGCATCCCGAACAGATGTCTCTCCAATTTCTCGCCCCAGATCAGGGAGGTGTGTGCAGTTACGCCCTCTTGCACGCGTTTTTTCGGCCAGAGCTTCACTTGGGGTTTGACGACCGCTTTGGCCCCGATGGAGCAAGCGTCTCCGATCACCGCGCCTTCGAAGCAGGCGGCATGCGTCTCCAAGCAGGTTTGCGAGCAGAGGGTGGCACCCCGCAGCTCGACGCCTTCGCCGACGTAGTTGTGATTCCAGATCACTGTGCGCTTCAGCGACGCTCCGCTTTGCAAGATGTTGCCCTCGCCGATCACCGTGTACGGTCCAATCGTGACGCCCTCTCCGATGACCGTCTCGCGTCCGATGTAGCACGGTTCTTCCAGCACGACGTCGTCTGCCATTCGCACGCCTTGCCCGATCCAGACGCGCGGTGCGACCCGCTGACCGTGGATGTCTACATGCACGCGGCCTTCCAGCATATCAAACTGCGTCTGGCGGTACTGCGCCAAATTTCCGATATCCGACCAATACCCGTCCGCCACGTAGCCGTACAGATCGTGCCCGTTGTTCATCAGATGCGGGAACAGGTCTTTGCTGAAATCAAACTCTTGGGAATCGGGGATAAAGTCCAGAATCTCTCGTTCGAAGATATAAATGCCGGTGTTCACCGTATCGCTGAACACTTCTCCCCAAGACGGCTTTTCCAAAAAGCGCACGATACGACCGTCCGGCTCCGTGATTGCGACGCCATACTCCAACGGGGTCTCCACGCGGGTGAGAACGATCGTCGCCAGCGACCCTTTTTCCTTGTGATAACGAATCGCGTCGAGCAAGTGAAAATCGGTCAGCGCATCTCCCGAGATGACGACGAACGTTTCGTCGAGAAACGCCGCGGCGTTTTTGACCGAACCGGCCGTGCCAAGCGGCGAAGTCTCCTCGAAGTAGCGCATCCGCACGCCATGCTCGTGCCCGTCTCCAAAATAATTGCGAATCGAATCGGGCATGTACTGCAACGTGACTCCAATGTCTTGAATACCCGTTCGACGCAGCAGATCGAGGGTGTACGCCATGCAGGGTCGCCCCAGCAAGGGCACCATCGGTTTCGGTTTGTTGCAGGTGAGCGGTCTGAGTCTGCTGCCCTTCCCACCGGCCAAAATGACTGCTTTCATCCGTTTACCTCCATAGGTGACAAAAGTCTCTGTCGGAGCGCTTCGGACGGTACGCAGATGGGTAAACTTGCCTTTTGGGCGAGCATGGCCACCGCTTCTGCAACTTCTTCGTCCTGTGCCACCAACAGTTCAAACCTGCCGTACGCGGTCAGCACCCGACTCCCCATCGCGGCCAACCAAATGTTGAGAACTGCCTCGCTTTGCCTCGGCGTCAAGAGCTCCTGGTCCGGGAGTTCCACTTGATGGAGATACAGGGAACCAATGCCCCGCCAACTTTGTGAAAGGGAACGCACGCAGGTGATGACATGCACGTTCCGGCCCGTGCGAGCGAACTCCAGCGCGACGTCCTCGGCGCTTTGCGTCCACTCGTATGCGAACAGCAACACCCGTCCCAAACGCTTGCGTCGAAACGTCACACCGTCTCCTCGCTTCATGTCTGTTGATGACCCCCTCGTTGCTTTCTATCACTTTTTCATATGACCCCGGCTGAATTTCTAGAACAGGTCTAGCTGTGGAGAACCGCACATATCCCTGTAGTAGCAAGACCATCATCCACGTTTAGGAGGGATTCACAATGGCGAAGACGTTTGCCCGCATTGCAGGTTGGTTGGCCTTGTTGCTCGGTATCATCGGGTTCTTTGTGACAGATCTCCTCGGCCTCATCCAGTTCGACACGGTACAGAACATCATCTACCTCGTGCTTGGGGTCGTGGGGATCGCCGCCGGCCAGAGCGAAAAAGCAGCGATGCTGTTCGCCAAGATCATCGGTCCGGTGTATTTGATCGTTGGCATCATCGGCTTCTTCTTCCCGGATCTGAACTTCATCCACTTGGAAGTGACGGAGAATTTGATTCACATCCTCTTGGGGGCGTGGGGGGCGTATGTCGCCTACGGGAAGTCGTCGTCCGCAGAAGCATAAGGACTTCGGAAACTGGCATACTAAAGGCTGTTGGGATGAAGGTCCCGGCAGTCTTTTTTTTTGACCCCAAACTTCATGAGGAGGCGATTCGATGAAAATCCGTGAACTCATGACCACCGAGGTAAAGACCCTGAAGCGTGAACACACCCTGCAGGAAGCGGCGCAGATGATGTCTGACCTCGACGTTGGGATCATCCCGGTTGCAAACCAAGGGGACCATCTGGAAGGCGTCATCACTGACCGCGACATCGTCGTTCGTGCCGTTGCCAAAGGCATGGACATCAACAGCACGAAGATCAACGAGTGCTTGTCTCCGTCTGTCGTCACCGTATCTCCGGAACAAACGGCGCAAGAAGCGGCCAAACTGATGGCAGACAACCAAGTCCGCCGTCTCCCGGTCGTGGAAGACAATCGTCTGGTCGGCATCGTCGCGATCGGCGACTTGGCAGTTGTCGGCATCCACGAGAACGAAGCAGGCTTCGCGCTCAGCGAGATCTCCGAACCGGGCCGCCCGGAACTGCACTAGCAACAAAAAATGGACAAGACCCGCTCCGGGTCTTGTCCATTTGCTCTTCCTCTGCCAAAATAAGGATCAGAGGTGAGAAAACTCCAAGATGAAAAAACCGATCCGATTTCGATTGTTCCTGCTCCTGAGTTTGCTCTGGATGGGCGTGATCTTCTGGAAGTCCGCGCAAGCCTACTCCCAACAAGACCTCAAGCCGTGGCTGACCACCTTGATCTCCGAAGAGACCTTGCAAGGGTTCTTGCCCCATGTTCAGTTTACATACGACGGCGATCTCGTGACGTATCTCAAGCCCTACGGCTTCGTGGAATTTTTCATCCGCAAGGGCGCCCATATCACCGAATACTTCCTTCTTGCTTTTTTGCTGTGGCAGACCTATGCGTCGACGAAGCTCACTCGCGGATTCGTCTACGGATTGGCGCTGGTGACCGCCGTGCTCTATGCCGCAAGCGACGAGTGGCACCAGACGTTCGTGCCCAACCGCACCGGACATATCATCGACGTGGGCATGGACTCGGTCGGCGTCGTATTGGCGCTGTTGCTCCTCTTGATTTGGCAGACCGTACAACGAAAAAAGCTCTCCCGTCGCTGAGGACGAGAGAGCTTTTTTTACGAAGCGGACGTCTGTTTGCGCTTGTCATCGAGCCACGCGGATTCGATGACAGCGCGGGCTTCGGTGAGCGGGATGTCCTTCATCCCGTACTTCGTGCCCGCGTCGAGCAGGTACTTGATCGCTTCGTTCATCTTGGCCGGGCCGTCGTAGTCGCGGTAAACCGTCTCGGCGAACGCGAACGCTTCGCGTCCGAACTGGGCTAACAATTGCCGTTCCTGCGTCGACGTATGCGCGGTATAGTAGGACTCCAGACGAGATTTCAAGTTCTTGAGCAGAATGAATGCGGCAAGGACGGCAATTTGCAACAACACGGCGACCCCTTGATCGACAAGCGGCAGCCAGGCATCTGTCATCCGGTTGCTCCTCCTCTGCGAATGAACTCATAGAATTTCTCCAAAGCGACTGCCAGTTCGGCGCGTGTCACTTGCTGGTCCGGCTTCCACGTGCCATCAGGGAACCCGACCATTATCCCCCAGTCGATCATGTTCTGGATCGCGGTTGCCGCCCACTGCGGCCAGACTTCTTGATTTGTAGGAGTCGGTGTAGGTGTCGGCGCGGGGGTAGGTGTTGGCGTGGGAGTCGGGGTGCTGGGTTGCGGAGTTGGAACCGGTTGGTTGTACGGAATGTTGAAAATCCCGCAAATCGCCCGTGCCGCGCCCTCCGCTTCCTTCATCTGAAAGCTCGTATCGGCGAGATTCGACGCT
Organism: Tumebacillus amylolyticus; assembly: GCF_016722965.1. Lineage (NCBI taxonomy): Bacteria > Bacillati > Bacillota > Bacilli > Caryophanales > Alicyclobacillaceae > Tumebacillus > Tumebacillus amylolyticus. The sequence continues at coordinate 1,367,801 of NZ_JAEQNB010000001.1, read as the reverse complement.
TCCACGGCGTTCGTGATGAAGCCGGACTCGACGAGCACCGCATCCATCTTGGTGTCGCGAATGACTTGGAAGTCGCCGAGGTAGACGCCTCGGTTCTTCTGGCCGGTGGAGTTGGCGATGCCGTTGACGATCGCCTGGGCCCACTGGTCCGTGCGGGTCCCCCGTGTTGAAGGATGAATCCACACCGCGACACCGTTGACGTCAGATGAAGACGCCGCGTCTACGTGCCACGAGACGAACAGGTCGGCATTGTTGTTGTTAGCAAGTTGCGCCCGGTATGCAAGGTCATCTCCAATCGAGCCGCCTGCAAGCGGCAGCGTGTCGGATTCACGGGTCATGATGACCTGAAATCCACAACGACGCAGTGCATCTCGCAAAAGCAAACTCGTTTGCAGAACCAGCATTTTTTCCTGATATCCGTTGCCCACGGTTCCGGGGTCGATCCCACCGTGGCCGGGGTCGATCACGATTGTCGGCATTCTCATCCCTCCTCGTGCTTCTTCTGCGGATAGGATATGCAAACACCGCCCAGTTTGTGTAAAAAAAGCGGCACCGCACAGAGGCGGGCCGCTTTTCTCATGAGAGCCGAACGTTTGTTAGAGCGATTGGACAACCGGAGTCACGTGGAAGACGCGCACCCCGATGTGTTTGAGGTCTTCGGTCAGCGCTTCGATGTCGGTTTCCGGAGCGACTTTGAACGAAACGCGACGGTAGCCGAAGTTGGTGTTGTCATCGAGCACGAGCATGCCGAAGATGTTGGAGTAGTCCTTGACGACTTCGGAGAACTTGCCGAGCACGCCTTTCATCTCCGGCATGGAGACGGTCAGACGGATGCCCGGTTTGTGCATGCCCAGTGCGTCGCGGAGCATGTCGAACAGGGTGGACTTCAGCAGCATGCCGTTGAAGTGGCTCTCCCCGTCGAGCACGGCGAGGAACGGCACGTAGTCGATCTTGTTGAAGATCTCCTCCATGTTGCCCTCTTCGTGGATGGTTGCGGTCTTGTTGATGGTGACGCTCTCCACCTTGGTGCCCGCCAAAAACGCTTGCTTCTCCAGCGTCGATTCAAAGAAAGCTTTGTACACTTCACTATAGCCCGCCATGCCGTAGAATACACCGTCTTGGACGACGGGGATATGTTGATACCCGCAGCGATCGAGAACTTCGAGCAGTTCCTTGAGGCTCGCCGTCGGTTCAATGGTAATGACCTTATGTTCTTCCAATTTGAGCTGTTGAACGATCACGTGTAGACGCCCCTTTCTCTCTTACCCTTCTCTTACATATTCGGCAGATGACGAAACATTTCCTTTTTTTCAGCATAGGCATTAATGGAGGAGGTGCTTGTCATGCTTGTCACTGTCGCACTTATGAGTTTGGTTACATTCTTGGTCAACATACCACTGGGAATGTGGCGCGTCAACACTCGACCTTTTACATTCGGATGGTTTCTCGCCACGCTCGCTTCTCTTCCGCTGATCGTCTTCTTGCGCCAAGACTACGAGCTGACTCTTGGTTTCGTGGCCTTGCTGGTCGTGCTTGGGATCATCGGGCAAACGTTCGGCGGCCGCTTCGCCCGCAAACGCGTTGTCGTCGGCCGCTGGTCGTGAGGGAAAAAAAGGCTCCCGTCGTTGGACGGGAGCCTTTTTCGATTTTACACCTACGCGCGCTCGGAGATCGGCACGAATTGCAGGTCGACCGGACCGACATAATCGGCAACCGGGCGGATGATGCGGTTGTTTGCGTACTGTTCGAGGATGTGCGCCGTCCAACCGGAGACGCGGGACATGACGAACAGCGGGGTGAACAGTTCCACCGGGATGTCCATCGCGTTGTAGAGCGAACCGGAGTAGAGGTCGACGTTGTACTTGAGGTCTTTGCCTTTGCCTGCAAAGTATTCAAGCACGACGCGCTCTGCGATCTCGGTCATGTCGTACCACTTGGTCTCACCTTGTTTCGCGGTGAGGTCCTTCGCGTACTTCTTGAGCACGAGGCCGCGCGGGTCGTAGGAACGGTACACGCGGTGACCGAAGCCCGGGACTTTTACGCCGTTTGCGAGCAGGTCTTTGATGCCTGCCTCTGCTCCTTCGACGGAGTTGATTTTCATCAGCATGCGCAGAACGTCTTCGTTCGCACCACCGTGCAGCGGGCCTTTGAGGGCGCCGATCGCGGAAGTAACGCCGGAGTAGACGTCCGACAGAGTGCCGACGGTGCAACGCGCGGTGAAGGTCGACGCGTTGAATTCATGGTCGGCGTGCAAGATGAGAGCAACGTCGAACGCTTCGACGGAGAGTTCATTCGCTTCAACCCCGTTGAGCATATAGAGGAAGTTCGCCGCGTGTCCGAGGTCGCTGCGCGGTGCCACGTATTCCTTGCCGGCTTTGAGGCGGCCGATGGCAGCGGTTGCAGACGCCATGAGCGAGACGAGCTTTGCCGATTGTTTGAGGTGGGTTTCACGTTCCATGGACTTGTCAGCGTCCACTGCACCTGCAAACGAAGCGACGGTACGGAGAATTTCCATGCCGGTCGGGTTTGCCGGGGAGTTGACCAGACCTTGGATCAGCGCCATGATATCCGCCGGGATTTCGCGGTTTTTCTTGAGTTCTGCGTCCAATTCGGTCAGTTCTGCAAGATTCGGCAATTTGCCGTGCCAGAGCAGGTACACGACTTCTTCAAAAGAAGCCTTGCCCACCAGATCGTTAATGTCGTATCCGTGGTAGACCAGTCGGCCCTTGGTTCCGTCGACCAAACAGATCGAGGATTCGCCCGCCACCACGTCTTGCAGACCAGCTGCTGCTTTTGCTTTCATATCAGACATTGTGAGACACCTCCAGATGTATACGCATGAAATATGCAACTTACTTGTCAGAATTATGTCGATAAAGCCTATTATACAGGAATTAGTCTGGACGGTCGAATACGTCTGAATGGTTTCTCATTCATTTTTTCCACAATTTATACGGATTCCGGTAAACTTTCTCGGAATGCCTCACGAAAACGCTTCCTTGGGGGAGGTTTCTACTTCTCTTAGGATGTGACACGGGGGCGTTTTTATGTCTTTCTCTTGTCGAAAAAATATTTTTTTCAGCGCAAGAAGTCGAATCATGGAAAATGTGGATAAGTTTATGCCCAGTATTCCACCTAGGGGGGAGTACAAAAGGAAGCCTTTTCCACAATGTGTCCACAACGTACCCACAAGCTATACACAGGGTTGTGTGGATAAGTAGAACGCTTGTTCGGTACTGTTTCTCATGTTATAGTCATATCACAACCAACACTCGCGCGTGGGTTGGTAGAGTACGAGACTAGACTGTGGGGTGAACCGATATGCATTTGCTAAACGATGAATATCTTCTCGAGGCCTACACGAATGCCGTCAAGCAGAAGCTTGACAAGCAGTTCATTGATCTGCTGCATCAAGAGCTTCACGCTCGTGGCCTCGCAGTCTCCGTCACGATCGCTTCGTAACCTACCGTCCGCAAAACCCTTTTGAGTCGTTCATAGCACAGAGAAGACCCGTCCTCCGGAAGACGGGTCTTTTCTATAGGTATTAGATCTTACGTAGATGGAGGGTCAACTCTTCTCGATTGTGGAAGAGCTGTTTGGCTTGGATCAGTTCCAGTTTGCCGTCGAAGGTTGCCATGGTTTCTTTTACCGTTTGGAACGGTTTGCCGTGCATGAGTTTGACGGTGATGATGGCGGTGCCTGCAGGTTTTAGTGTGTGGAGGAGGTCAGCGACGAGTTTGCTCATCTGCTTCGGACTCCAACTCATGTCGCAAACCAGCAGGTCGAACGCGTCTTCTTCGAACTTCACTTCCGCCGCGTTTTTCTTGTGGTGAACCAAGTTCGGGTGATGGACGAGTTCCGGGTGCATGTCCCCCGGATCAACCGCCGTAACCTCCAACCCGCGCTCCAACAGAAGCGAACTCCATCCGCCCGGTGCTGCCCCGATGTCCAAGGCCCGCTCATACGTGGACAAGTCCAGACCGAACCTCTCCACCGCCTCCAGCAACTTGAACTTCGCACGCGACACTTGGCCTTCCTCTTGCTTGTAGCGCACCGCACCGCCCGACCAATCCGACAAGTTGTCCTGCGGGCGCGAAACGCCCCAGTACAGCACTTCTTTGCCCAGATAGATCGAGATCACGCGGTCTTCACCTCGTACCACAGGCTCGATCCCGAACTCTTGCATGAGAATCGGGTCGATCGCTTCCTTCACCCCATACGGCGTGTACTCAAACTTCACGCCCGCCGCCTTGCGCACTTGCACCGCGACTTTCTCTCCTTGGGCAAACACGCCCGACAACCCCTGTACGAACGCAATCAGCGTCTCCAGATCCGCGCGTGTCCGCATAATTTCCATTTCTTGCGTCACCGGTTGCACGTGGCGCAAGAAGATCGGCTCCTGTCCCACCAGTGCTCCCTGCATTTCTTCTATAGAAACATCCGTATGTATCAAAAACACTTCCCCCGGCTCCAACACTTGGAATTTCACGCCCGGAACCAAGCGTCGAATCTCCTCCTGTGCGTATTGTGCAAAGCCGTGGTTTGTCGTGCCGATCAAGCGAGTCGTCATGTTGTCCTCCTGTAAACTGTATTCCTTCTCCCTAGTATAACAAATTGGCAAGAAAAAGGTTGCAACGGGCCGTTTCCTCCGCTATGCTTTTTTCGAAGGAGTGTTGCGAATGCAACGTTATGTGTTGGAACCGGTGCTGTTCGCGATCTTCGGCGAGCTGTTGTATCCCAACGAGCCGCTCGAATACCTCATTCCGTATTCGACGGTTATGGAGCTCTACGAACTGCTCGAAACAGACCAGATCGTCACCGATCCCTTGCAGAACACCTTGGTCAAACAGCATGTGCGCGGGTTGATCGAGTTTTTTGAACAGCCTTTAGTCAAGAAAAAAATGGACAAAATTCTTCGCGTGCCGTGGACGAAGTCCTCGCCGATCCTTTTTTCTGAAAACGTCACTTTCACGGTGGTTTTCTCCATCGACAACGCCGAATTCGGCGAAACGTTCGACCCGATTGAGACGGAGTTGATCTTGCTCGCCCGCCGCGAGCAAGTACCGATCATCTCCGACCAGTTGGAGTTCGAACAGCGCGTCGTCACGTCGAAAGTTCAAGTGACGGTGGTCGATGTGGCGGATTTCGGTTTTTTACTGGATGATGCGCCGGAAGTGGCAATGACGGAAGAGGAGCACGATCTGTCCGACACCACTCCGCTGCGTTTGGCTGAGGAGCCGGTGCAGACCTACGAAGCCGAGGAAGGCGCGGCCGTGCAAGAGGCCACGCAAGAGAAGGCCAAGGAGAATTCCATGTTGCCTTATGTCATGGGCGGCTTGGTGCTGTTGTTGGCAGGCTCTCTGCTGACGTTGTTGTGGCGCTGAGCGAACTGAACACCCCGGGCGGGGTGTTTTTTTTATGGTCGTGTGGTACAATAACCCACAAACAACTGAGACACCCGATACATAGGGAGGAGTACCCTGATATGGCACAGACTCGAGATCGAATTCTCTTCAGCCGGGAACAAATCCAAGAACGCGTGGCGGAACTTGGGAAGCAACTTTCTGCCGATTACAAGGACGGCGAAGTGGTCGTCGTTTCGCTGTTGCGTGGCAGCTTTATTTTTACCGCCGATTTGGTTCGCGAAATGGACATGCCGGTGAACGTTGATTTCATGACCACGTCCTCTTACGGACATGGTGAGACTTCTGCAGGGCGTGTGGAGATCGTGCATGACATTCGCACCGAAGTGGAAGGCAAGGACGTCCTCGTCGTGGACGACATCTTGGATACGGGGATTACGATGCGTGGTGTGGTGGAGCATTTGAAGCTCAAGAACCCGCGCACGTTGAAGACCTGCACGTTCCTGGACAAGCCGTCGCGTCGTCAAGTGGATGTGACGCTGGACTACACGGGGTATACGATCGAAGACCTGTTTGTAGCAGGCTACGGACTCAACCTTGGGGACCATGCCCGCAACCTCCCGTACATCTTCGTCCGCGAAACCGTCGAAGAGTAAAAAACAACCCCTCCGCCGAAGCGGGGGGTTTTTTCGTGTCGGGACCTCCGCCGGAGCGGGGTTTTTTTCGTGCGAGGGCTCTGCTTGGGCAGGGCCCTTTTTTGTTAGAGGCCCTGGTCTTCGAGACCTCGGCCGTAGGAGCTTCCGGCGTCGACGGCGGCGTTTTGGACCATGGCGTCGTTGCCCGATTGATTTCGGATCGAGACGTGCTTGGGCAGTTTGACCAAGGAGTCCGGTCCTCCGTCTTCTCGGCTCGCCGGTTGGCGGTCGAGTTCATAATCGTCCACACTGCCACGGGTGGTCTCATCGATGGCGTCACCACGCAGGAAGTTGTGTTCCATGTCCTCGTGGGTGAACTCTCTCACCTCGTTGTAGTGAACGTCCTTCGCCATCACTTTCAACTCGTTGTCGTGGTTGTTCATGTGCATCCCTCCCTCTGACTAGTGTCCATCGGGAGGGACCCCCCTATGCTGGGAAGCTCAGGGGCTGTACAACTTTTTGTACTTCTCGTAGTTGAAAAACACCCGCTGCACATAATGCCGCGTCTCTCCAACCGGGATCTTGTCCGACGTTTCGAGAGTTCCATCCCACTCGCCGTCCTGCATCCACCCCTGCACCCGTCCCGGACCCCCGTTGTAGGCGGCCACGGCGGCCGACCAGTTGCCGTTGAACTGCTTGTGCAAGTACGCCAAGTACCACGAGCCTAGCTCGATGTTCACCTGCGGATCCGCGAGGTCTGCCGGACTGCTGTACGGCAACCCGCTCTGCTCCGCCGCCCACGATGCGGTTTCCGGCATCAACTGCATCAACCCCACCGCACCGACGTGCGAGATGTTCTCTGCTTTAAACTTGCTCTCGACATTGATCAAGGCTGCGACCATCAACGGGTCCACACCGTTTTTCACTGCCGATGCCCGAATGATGTCCTCATGGTGCAAAGGGTACAAAAACCGCCAGAACGTGTTCGAACTGACCACCACCACCACGAGCAACAACAACAAGGTGAGCAAGGAGATCTTCCTCTTCGCTTTCGGTGTCAACGTCCACGAGATGCGCGGCCAGATCACTCTGCCAACTCCTCCCAGATCTTGCGCACTTGCGCTTGGGTCTCTTGCAACGTCCCGCGGTTGTCGATCAGGAAATCAGCGTAGCGCTTTTTCTCCTCAATCGGCATCTGTGCAGCGATGCGCTGACGGGCGGCTTCCAGAGGGAGCTCGTCCCGCGACAGAAGACGCGCAAGTTGCGTCTCTGCATCCACATACACCACGATTGTTTTGTCCACTTGTGTGTGCATTCCCGTCTCGATCAACAACGGGATATCCCAGATGATGACCGCGTTCGGATCTAGTGCCAACGCCGCCTGCGTCTGACGGTCGCGCTCTTCGCGCACACGAGGATGTACGATCCCGTTCAACCGAGTTCGGTTGGCTTCGTTGCCAAATACCAACGCCCCCAGCTTCGCACGATCTAATGCCCCGTCAGGAAGCAAGATCTCCTCCCCAAACGCCTCTACGATATCTTCATAAGCCTTCTGCCCAGGTTGTTGCACCTGACGCACGATCTTATCTGCATCGATAATCACTGCGCCAAGTGCTTCAAAAAGGGCGGAGACGGTGCTTTTGCCCGTTGCAATCGATCCGGTCAAACCTGCGATCATGACGTTCCTCCAAGCAGCTAGAGTAGTAGCTAGAAAAATTTACTGACCCCGATCACAATCAACATCGCACCCGGCAAAAACGCCATCCGCTGCACAAAGCGCGCGTCGGCGTATCGAGTGCCGATCTTGATGCCCGTGAAGATGAACAACAAATTCATGCAGGCGATGGTCAGCGCCGTCGAGATGGAATGAAACCCGACCAGCGACGCACCAATCCCCGCTCCGAATCCGTCCATCGAAAGGGCAAACCCGAGCACCAACGCTTCCTTCACGGAGATGTCCCCCGAGCGGTCCACGTCCGCCGAAGAAGGTGTGCGCAAGATCTGAATGACCAGACCGAGCTTCTTCAACTCCAGACGGAGGACCGTCTTTTTCTCCGATTGTTTGGGTTGTTCTGTGGGGGAGACGGTAGTGACTCCATTCTCCTCCACGGGCTCTTTTTCCTTCTGTGTCACAAGGTTGTAAATTGCGAAGCTGCCAACCCCGATTAGGATGATCGCGCCGAGGTCCTTGGCAAATTGCGGTGAGACGTAGGACATCAACGCGCCCCCGACTTGCATCGCAATCAAAATCATCGTGGCTGAACAGAGGGTCACGATGAGCAACGACCACAGAGGAAAGCGAATCTTACGCAATCCATAGGTTACGCCGACGCCAAAACCGTCCAGCGAAACCGCAAACGCGAGAACCAACAGGGAAACTACGTGAAACACGCTGTCTCCTCCTTCCCTCGACTCATGCAAACACTCTATGCATCCGAGAGAAAAAGGGTGTTCTATCTACGGGGGACACCCCCACCGGGCATTACCCCAGTTCTGGCTGACACGTCGGGCAGAAATGGGTGCCCCGACCCGCCACGCGGGTCTTGGCAATCTCCGTGCCACAGACCGGGCACGGCTCTCCCTCATGTCCGTACACGCGCAGTTCGTGTTGCATCTGGCCCTCGCTCCCGTACCCGTTCACGTAGGACTTGATCGACGAACCGCCGAGGTTGACCGAGTGGGTCAGCACGTCGACGATCGCCCGTTGCAACTTCACGACCTGTTCGTCCGTCAACTGCGTCACATTCGCCTCCGGATGGATGCCCGAGACAAAAAGCACCTCATCCACATAGATATTGCCAAGACCTGCGACAAATGTCTGGTCAAGCAACAGCGCTTTGATCTTGCCGCTTCGACGTTTGCGAACTTGGTGACGGAGTGCGTCTACCGTAAACGACTCCTCCAACGGTTCCGGACCCAAGTCGTACAGGCCGGGCAATGAGGAGTGGTCGTCACGCGGGAGAACGTCCATCGTGCCGAATTGGCGAACGTCCTTGTACCGCAGTTCGGTGCCGTCGGTGAAGTGGAAGATCACATGAGTGTGCTTCTCGACTTCATCCTCCGCGTTGTAGAGCCCATAGCGGCCCTCCATGCGCAAGTGCGACACCAAGGTATAGGGACCGACGCTGAACAGCAGGTATTTGCCACGTCGTTTGACTTCTTCGATCGTCAAGCCTTGGAGCAGCAGTTTGAACTCTTCGATGTCATCCGGTTTGCGAATGATGCGTCCGAGCGTGACGGTTACGCTCTCGATCGTTTTGCCGACGACGAGCGCTTCCAACCCACGCCGGACGGTTTCGACTTCTGGTAATTCCGGCATTGCCAGGCTCCCTTTCCTTGGTTACTTCGCTTCGTACCACGTGTCGCCGACGTTGAGGTCAGCTTTGAGCGGAACTTTGAGGTCGGGGAGAACGCTCTCCATCTCGCGGCGAACAAGTGCGGAGAGAGCTTCGATCTCCTCTTGCGGCACCTCAAAAATCAATTCGTCGTGTACTTGCAAGAGCATGCGTGCGGTGAGCTTTTCCTTTTTCAGCGCTTCCTCGATGTTGACCATCGCTTTTTTGATAATGTCGGCGGCGGTGCCTTGGATCGGCGTGTTCATCGCGGTGCGCTCTGCGAAACTGCGCACATTGAAGTTCGACGCCGTGATATCAGGAAGCGAACGGATGCGTCCCAGTCGCGTTTTTACAAAACCGTCTTTGCGCGCTTGCTCGACGACTTCTTCCATCCAGCGTTTGACACCGGAGAACTTCGAAAAGTAGTTCTCGATGAACTGACCGGCGTCTTTGCGCGAGATGTTCAAGTTCTGCGAGAGACCGAAGTCCGAAATGCCGTAGACAATTCCGAAGTTAACCGCTTTGGCGGCGCGGCGCATGTTGGAATCCACGTCCTCTGGCGCGACTTCGAATACGTCGGACGCCGTGCGGGTATGGATGTCCATGTCGTTGACGAACGCATCGATCATATTCTCATCGCCCGCAATGTCGGCGAGGATTCGCAATTCGATCTGCGAATAGTCGGCCGCGAGGATCTTCCATTCCGGATTCGAAGGGATGAATACATGACGCAGACGACGCCCCTCTTCGGTGCGGATCGGGATGTTCTGCAAGTTCGGCTCTGTAGACGAGAGGCGGCCCGTTGCGGTCAACGCTTGGTTGAACTGGGTATGCACGCGGAAGTGACCTTCCCCCCGCGCACGGGCTGCGTTCAGCAGACCTTCTACATAGGTAGAGTTCAACTTGCCGAGGTGGCGGAAGTCGAGAATCTTTTGCACAATCGGCGAGAACGGGGCGAGTTTTTCCAGCACGTCGGCGGCGGTGGAGTAGCCGGTTTTCGTTTTTTTGGAGCCTTTGAGTCCAAGCTTTTCGAACAAGATCTCGCCAAGTTGCTTCGGCGAGTTGAGGTTGAATTGCTCCTCGGCCAACTCCCAGATTTCCGCTTGCAACAGTTCGATTCGTTGCTTGAGGTCATCACCGATGGTGCGCAGTTCTTCGGTGTCGATGCGCACGCCGATCGTTTCCATGTCGGCAAGGACGTAGGCGAGCGGGAGTTCGACGTCTTCGTAGAGCGGGAGCAGTTCCTTGTCACGCAGAGCTTCGACGAGACGCTCTTGCAACAGTGCATTGGCGGCGGCGACAGCTCCCGCGTGTTGGGCACGATCTTCCACACTGACTTCGATTTTTTTCTTGGGTGTGCCGGTCGGCAATGCGGAGACCTTCCACCCGATGTGACGCTCGATGATGTCATAGAAGTCGGGGGCGCCGTCGGCCGGGTTCAACAGATACGAACCAAGCAACGTGCAGAATGCTTTGCAGGTCACGTGGATGTCGTGCGCTTGCAACGCGGCCAGAGCTGCTTTTAGATCGTAGAACACCAACTGCTTGTCCGTCGTCGTCAAAAAGTCGCGTACCGCGCCCGGGATGGCCGTCTCGGTGAGAGGCAGGTACCAAGCTTGTTCCTGTGTGGCAAACGCGATGCCTTGGAGATCGCCAAGTTGGTAGTTCCCGACAAGTTCAAGCCAGATGCCGACTTGGTCAGGCAATTCAGCGAGAACGGTCGCAATGGTTTCAGGAGAGACGATCTGCGCTTCGACCAACGGTTGCGCCGGTTCTACCGGTTCGCTCTCGGTGGTCTCCACTCCGCCGGCAGGAAGACGGTCGAGCAAGGACTTGAATTCCAACGCTTTGAATACGTCACGCACTTTGCCCGCGTCATATCCGTTGAACGCGTACTGCTCCAACTCCACGTCTCCAAGCGGTACTTCACGCAAGATCGTGGCCAACTTCTTCGACATCATCGCCGAGTCGGCGTGCTCTCTCAATTTCTCTTGCAACTTCTTGCCCGGCGCTTCGTCTGCATGCGCCAACACTTCCTCAACCGAGGGATACTGGGCCAACAGTTTCAACGCCGTTTTCTCCCCGACTCCCGGAATCCCCGGGATGTTGTCGGAGGAGTCGCCCATCAACCCTTTCAGGTCGATAATTTGTTGAGGCGTCAAACCATAGCGTTCGTGAATTTGCGGGATGCCGTACTTCTCCGTCTCCGTGATTCCTTTGCGTGTCAACATCGTCGTCACTTGATCGGAGACGAGTTGGAGCAAGTCTTTGTCCCCTGTTACGACCAAGGATTGGTAGCCCTCTGTTTCCGCTTGCTTCGTCAACGTACCGATGATGTCGTCCGCTTCGTATCCTTCTATTTCGACATAAGGGATGTCGAAGGATTGCAATATTTCCCGGACAATAGGGAATTGCTCTCGCAGCTCTCCCGGAGTTTTCTCACGCGTTCCTTTGTACTCGGAGAACACTTCATGTCGGAAATTGGCCTTGCCTTTGTCAAACGCAACGACCAGATGCGTCGGTTTCTCGTCTTGCAACAACCGCAGCAACATCTGGGTGAAACCAAACGCAGCGTTGGTGAATTGCCCCTTGGAGTTTGACAGGGGCGGGAGTGCGAAAAACGCACGGTATGTAATCGAGTTCCCGTCGATCAAGATTAGTTTTTTCTCTTCGCTCATGACTCCACCTCGTCCAATCATAGATACATTCCATTGTAACATAAAAAAAAGCACACCGCTGTGGGTGTGCTTTTCTCACGTATTAGTTGTAGAGCAGGCAAGAAACGAAGTGGTTCGGCTCTACTTCTTTGAGTTCCGGAGTCACTTGTGCGCATTCCGGCATTGCCTTCGGGCAACGGGTACGGAAGCGGCAACCGGACGGCGGGTTGACCGGAGACGGAACGTCACCTTCGAGGATGATGCGCTCGCGGGTGCGCTCAATTTCCGGGTCCGGGATCGGAATCGCGGAGAGCAGGGCTTCGGTGTACGGGTGCAACGGTTTGCGGTACAGTTCGTTCGCATCCGCAACTTCAACCAGTGCGCCGAGGTACATAACACCGATACGGTCCGAGATGTGCTTTACCATCGCCAAGTCATGGGCGATGAAGAGGTAGGTCAGACCGCGCTCATCTTGCAGTTTCTTCATCAGGTTGACGACCTGTGCTTGGATGGATACGTCCAGAGCGGAGATCGGTTCGTCGGCGATGATGAATTCCGGTTCGATCGCGAGGGAACGTGCGATCCCGATACGTTGACGCTGACCGCCGGAGAATTCGTGCGGGAAGCGAGACGCATGTTCGGCGTTCAAACCAACAGTTTCGAGCAGTTCGAAGATGCGGTCTTGGCGAGCGCGACCCGACATCAAGTTGTGGATGTCGATGCCTTCGCCAATGATGTCACCAACCGTCATACGCGGGTTGAGAGACGCGTACGGGTCTTGGAAGATCATCTGCATCTTGCGGTTAAATTGCTTCAAGTCACGGCCTTGGAGTTTGTGGACGTCCTTGCCGTTAAAGAGAACTTGACCTTCGGTTGCATCGTACAGGTTGATGATCGTACGACCGGTGGTGGACTTGCCGCAACCGGATTCGCCGACCAGACCGAACGTTTCGCCGCGCTTGATCGAGAAGGAGACGTTGTCGACAGCCTTCAGGACAGCACCACGGCCGAGGTCGAAGTGTTTTTTGAGGTTCTTAACTTCAAGAATGGTTTCTGCATTCGGTACATTAGCCATTGTGATGCCCCCCCACTTCTACAGGACGTTCAACTTTGGGAGCGTTCGGGTGCAGCAACCAGCAAGAAGCGCTGTGACCAGAGTTGATCTTGGAGATGTCCGGGTCTGCCTCCAGGCAGATTTCCATCGCGTACGGGCAACGCGCTGCGAACGCGCAACCTTTCGGCGGTGCAATCAGGTCCGGCGGGGTACCTTCGATCGGGATCAAATCTTGTTTCTCGTCGTTGTCGAGACGCGGAACCGAACGCATCAGACCCCAAGTGTACGGATGTTGCGGGTTGTAGAAGATATCGTCTACAGTCCCTTGCTCTACGACTTTACCTGCGTACATAACGACAACTCGTTGAGCGAGGTCGGCCACGACGCCAAGGTCATGAGTGATCAGGATGATCGATGCGCCGGTTTTCTCTTGCAGGTCGCGCATCAAGTCGAGGATCTGTGCCTGAATCGTTACGTCAAGCGCGGTGGTCGGCTCGTCGGCGATCAGGAGCTTCGGGTTACAAGCCAGTGCGATTGCGATCATGACACGTTGGCGCATACCGCCGGAGAATTGGTGCGGGTAGTTATCCACACGGCCTTCCGGATTCGGGATGCCGACCAGACGCAACATTTCAATTGCGCGCTCGCGAGCAGCTTGCTTGGAGAGACCTTGGTGCTTGACCAGACCTTCGGCGATTTGCTTGCCGATTTTCATGGTCGGGTTCAGCGAGGTCATCGGGTCTTGGAAGATCATCCCCATCTCCGAACCACGGATATTCTCCATTTCTTTGTCAGACAGTTTCGAGATGTCGACCTTGCCATCAAAGATGATGGAAGAGGTGGACTTGATTTCACCCGGCGGTTGAGCGATCAGGCGCATGATCGCTTGGGAGGTTACGGATTTCCCGCAACCGGATTCCCCTACGATCGCCAGTGCTTCACCTTTTTTCAGGTTGAAGGTTACGCCGCGAACTGCGTGTACCTCACCTGCATAGGTGTGGAACGAGACCTTGAGGTCTTTGACTTCAAGAATGTTGTTCGACATGTGCGTACCTCCTTACTATTTACGAAGTTTCGGGTCGAGCGCGTCACGCAGACCGTCGCCGACCAAGTTGAAGGACAACATGATAAGCGAGAAGACGATGGACGGGCAAAGCAGGCGCCACGGGAAGTTACGCATAACTTGCACGCCGTCGTTTACGAGCGAACCGAGCGATGCCATCGGCGGCTTGATCCCCAGACCGATAAAGGACAGGAATGCCTCCGAGAAAATCGCGCCCGGAACGGTGAAGGTTACGTTGATGATGATGATCCCGAGTGCGTTCGGAACCAAGTGGCGCAGGATGATACGCCAGGAGCTTGCACCGAGGGTGCGCGCTGCGAGAACGTACTCTTGCTCTTTGAGAGAAAGCATCTGACCGCGGACGAGACGAGCCATACCGACCCAACCTACCGAAGCCAATGCGATGATGATCGTGAAGATACCCGGTCCCATTACCATCATCAAGAGGATGACGATGATCATGTAAGGGAGGCCGTAGATGATCTCAATGATACGCTGCATGATATCGTCGACGCGGCCGCCGAAGTAAGCGGAGATACCGCCGTACAGGACGCCGATGGTGAAGTCCATCACCGCTGCGATGATACCGATGAAGAGGGAGATTCGAACGCCCCACCATACACGAACCCATTGGTCACGGCCGAGGTCGTCGGTGCCGAACCAGTGTGCGCCGGACGGTGCGAAGTTACGAGCTGCATAGTCTTGCGTTTGGTAGTCGTACGGCTGGATGAACGGACCGATGATCGCGAGGATCGAGAGAAGGACCAGAACACCCAAACCTGCGATTGCAAGTTTGTTTTTCTTGAGTCGGCGCCATGCGTCAGCCCAGTAGGAAAGGGATTTGCGAACGACGCGCTCCTTGTTGCCGCCTTTGGTAACGGGTTTGAACTTGTCTTGAGTTACGGTTTGCATCGTTACTTTCCTCCTTTCGCCAGACGGATACGCGGGTCAACCACGCCGTACAGTACGTCGGTGACCATGATCGCAATGATGAGGAGAGCTGCGTAGAAGATCGTCATCCCCATGATCATGGTGTAGTCATTGGTAGAGATGGATTGAACGAAGAACTTACCCATCCCCGGAACTGCGAATATCTGCTCGACCACGAAAGCACCGGTGGTGATGTTAACCACGGCAACCCCGAGGATCGTAATAATCGGGAGCATAGCGTTACGGATGGTGTGTTTGACAACAACCGCGAAACGCGAGAGACCTTTGGACTTAGCAGTTTTGACGTAGTCTTGGTTGACGACGTCAAGCATGGAGGTACGCATCATCCGTGCCATCGTTGCCAGCGTACCAAACGCCAGAGTGATGGTCGGCAAGATTTTGTACTCAGGACCTTTCCACAGTGCCGGCGGCAACCAGCCCAGCTTAACGCCGATGAAGTACGAGAGCAGCGGCCCGATTACGAAAGCCGGTGCCGATACCCCGATGATAGCGGTCAGCATTGCGACATAGTCCCAACCTTTGTTGTGGTTAAGAGCAGCTACGATCCCAAGAATGAGACCGATGATAACGGCGACGATAATCGCGTACATCCCGAGTTCAGCAGAGGTCGGGAAGGTTTGCTTGAGGACTTCGTTGACGGAACGGGTCGGATAGTTGAAAGAGACACCGAAATCGAACGTTGCGATTTTCTTCAAGTACGAGCCGTATTGAACATAAATCGGTTGATCAAGACCGTACGTCTTCATGAGGACAGCTTTCGCCTCAGGACCGAGTTTTTGCGAGTTCGCGAACGGATCGCCCGGAAGGTTATGCATCAGGATGAAGGTCAAGGTGATCAGAACCCACAAGGTAATGATCCCATAAATCAATCGACGGAGGATAAACCTAAGCACAACCACACCTCCCAAATCATTAGTTTTTTTGGATGTTTGAGATTCGAACT
Organism: Tumebacillus amylolyticus; assembly: GCF_016722965.1. Classification (NCBI taxonomy): domain Bacteria; kingdom Bacillati; phylum Bacillota; class Bacilli; order Caryophanales; family Alicyclobacillaceae; genus Tumebacillus; species Tumebacillus amylolyticus. The sequence goes on along the minus strand of NZ_JAEQNB010000001.1, from coordinate 1,351,800 downwards.
TTAGTCTACTTTTTTCTTTCTGTGAATGCTAGTGCGTTTTGCTGGCAATACTCGATACAGTGTGAATTTCCCTAGTGCGGCGACGCTATGCCGTGTGAATGTAAAAAATGGAAGCGCTCTCATGGCCCTTTTTGCGTACGCCTCAGCTTCCCTCCTTGCCCCTTGGAATGAAAGTTGAAACTTTGAGTGTGAGTGTATGGTAAGGCACAGCCTAATACCCGGAGTTAGTTGCGTGACTTTTCAAGTAAATCAAGTTTCGGATGGTATGACTCGTCCCTCTATCCCTACTAGAGGTCGTGAGTTTTTATGCAACAAAAGATTCCGACAACATAGATTTCATAGAGAAACAGCCACAAGTTATACAATAACACAAAGGAGAGTTTGATGCGAGAGATTTGTGACCAATTTCGTCACGAATCTAGAATATTTCTTATCAGAATCATCAAGATTCTACAAGAATCGACGTTTCTCTCCCCTCTCCGCGAACCGTTGTGTGTCGTTTGTATACAGATAGACACGAAAAGACCCCAGAGGTTACACTCTGGGGTCAATTTTTTTGAAAATTAGGATACGACCTTGATAACGTTGCGCACAGACTCGGCAGACTTGTCGAGAGCTGCTTTTTCTTCAGAGGTCAATTCCAGTTCAAACACTTTCTCGATGCCGCTCGCACCGAGCAGGGTCGGAACGCCCATGAAGAGATTTTCGTAGCCGTACTCGCCTTCGAGGAGGACGATGGACGGCAGGATGCGTTTCTTGTCCTTGAGGATCGCTTCCGCCATTTGCACGAGCGATGCTGCCGGAGCGTAGTACGCCGAGCCGTTGCCAAGCAGTTGAACGATTTCGCCGCCGCCCACGCGAGCGCGTTGGACGATTTCAGCCAGACGTTCAGCCGGGATCAACTTCTCAAGCGGAATGCCGCCAGCGTAGGAGTAGCGAACGAGCGGAACCATGTCATCGCCGTGGCCGCCAAGGACGAAGCCGGTTACGTCCTCAACGGAGACGCCCAGTTCCATCGCGATGAAGGAACGGAAACGTGCGGTGTCGAGAACGCCGGATTGGCCGATGACGCGGTTTTTCGGGAGACCGGATGCTTTGAAAGCCACGTAGGTCATTGCGTCAACCGGGTTGGAGAGGATCAACAAGATGGTGTTCGGAGAGTGCTTCACCACTTGCTCGGTGACAGATTTCACGATACCTGCGTTGGTGTTGACGAGATCGTCACGGGACATTCCCGGTTTGCGGGCAATGCCGGCGGTGATGATGACGAGGTCGGAATCAGCGGTGTCTTCGTAGTTCGAAGTGCCGATGATATTCGCGTCAACGCCGAGAACCGGAGTTGCTTCGAACATGTCGAGTGCTTTGCCCTTGGTCGGGTTTTCGAGCTGCGGGATGTCGAGGAGTACAATATCGCCGAGCTCTTTCTGAGCCAAGAACAGTGCGGTGGTTGCACCGGTGAAGCCTGCACCTACTACGGTGATTTTTTTGCGCTTCAAAGTCATGGTGTTCGTCCTCCTCTATATGTTCTATTACACTCCGTTATGAACTACAGGTTCTTGATGATTGCGTCTGCGAATTCCGAGCACTTGACTTCGGTAGCGCCTTCCATCAGGCGAGCGAAGTCGTAGGTGACGGTCTTCTGGTCGATCGCTTTCTCCAGAGCGGTGATGATGGAGTCAGCCGCTTCTTGCCAGCCGAGGAATTCAAGCATCATAACGCCGGAGAGGATGACGGAACCCGGGTTCACTTTGTCGAGGTTCGCGTATTTCGGAGCGGTGCCGTGGGTTGCTTCAAATACTGCGTGGCCGGTTACGTAGTTGATGTTCGCGCCCGGCGCGATGCCGATGCCGCCAACTTGTGCAGCGAGTGCGTCGGAGATGTAGTCGCCGTTCAGGTTGAGGGTTGCGATCACATCGTATTCAGCCGGACGGGTCAGGATCTGTTGAAGGAATGCATCTGCGATGACGTCCTTCACGATGATCTTGCCTGCAGCTTCAGCAGCCGATTGTGCTTTGTTCGCAGCGTCGGTGCCTTCTGCGTCCTTGATACGATCATATTGTGCCCAAGTGAAGACTTTATCGCCGTATTCACGTTCAGCCAGTTCATAACCCCAGGTTTTGAACGCGCCTTCGGTGAACTTCATGATGTTGCCTTTGTGAACGAGGGTCAGAGATTTGCGGTTTTGAGCGATTGCGTAGTCCAGAGCGGAACGAACGAGACGCTCGGTACCTTCCTTGGAAACCGGCTTGATGCCGATACCGGAAGTTTCCGGGAAGCGGATCTTCTTCGCGCCGAGTTCGTTGCGCAGGAAGTCGATGAGTTTCTTCACATCATCGGAGCCTTCTGCGTACTCGATGCCTGCGTAGATGTCTTCGGAGTTTTCACGGAAGATGACCATGTTGGTCAGTTCCGGACGTTTAACCGGAGACGGAACGCCGTTGAAGTAGCGAACCGGACGAACGCATGCGAACAGGTCGAGCTCTTGACGGAGCGCGACGTTCAGAGAACGGATGCCGCCGCCGACCGGAGTGGTGAGCGGGCCTTTGATCCCGACGAGGTATTCGCGGAATGCGGTCAGGGTATCCTTCGGAAGCCATTCGCCAGTTTGATTGAACGCTTTTTCACCTGCGAGAACTTCGAACCATTCGATTTTCTTCTCGCCGTTGTAAGCTTTCTGAACAGCCGCGTCAAACACGCGAACGGACGCGTTCCAGATATCCGGACCAATGCCGTCCCCTTCGATGAACGGGATTACCGGGGTGTTCGGTACTTGCAGTTTGCCATTCTCAATCGTGATCTTCTCACCTTGAGTCGGAGCGGTGTACTTTTCAAACATGAAAAAATGACCTCCTCTACTTATGTACAGATATATGAGTGGGTAAGGGGACAAATCACTGCCTCCTTACCCACTTATCTGACGCGAAATACAAATTTTGTGCTGGTACAATCATACCATATTGCAAGTTGCTCCAACAAGAAATATTTTCATGCATCGAACCGAAGTTTCATCAGATGAAACTAGATTGACTTCTTCTTGCTGGTGGAGAGAAACAGCCAGATGCCGCTCATGATGATGGCCCCGCCCAACCACTGGGCGCCTGTCACCGATTCGCCGAGCAACAGGAACGCGAGAATCGTGGCACCGATCGGTTCGCCGAGAATCGCCATCGAGATCGTGGCGGCGTTGACGTACTTGAGCAACCAGTTGAACAACGTATGTCCGAACACCGTCGGGATGACGGCGAGCAAGACGAACAGCATCCACTCGTGACCGTCGTAAGCAACCAAAGAATAGCCTTCCCCAAGGCAATAGAAAAACATAACGACAATCGCAAAAATGTACACCCAGAGACTGTATACCAACGACGACATCCCTTGCTGGGCATTGCGCAGATGTTGCCCGATGACGAGGTAGCCGCTGACGGTCAGCGTCCCCAACAAGGACAACAGGTCGCCCCACAGAGCATCCCCCGACACGCGGAAATCTCCCCAGCCGATGCAGGTGCTTCCCACGATGGCGATACCCGCCCCCGCCCAGGCTTGCCACGACGTGCGTTCACGAAGTGTGAAGTAGGCGAGCACCATGACGAAGATCGGTTGCAACGTGATCAAAATCGTCGAGGACGCAACGGTGGTGTATTTCAGAGAGCCGATCCAGAGGATGAAGTGGAACGCGAGACAGACACCGGATGCGGCGACCAGCACCCACGTGCGCAACGAGAAGGACCGGACTTCGGCACGGGACTTTTTTGTAAACAACACCGGACAGAGAATCAAAAACGTGATGATCAAGCGGTACAAGCCAAGCACGGCGGCCGGAGCGCTGGACCATTTGATGATGATGGCAGAGAACGAGACGGCGAGCACCCCGATCAAGAGAAAGAGAATCGGCGGTACGGGCAACGGTTTGGCCGTTTGCTGTGTTTGCAGTTGTAGTTCAGACATTGCGTTACGCTCCTATCTCGAAATCATCAGCGGAAGTACGTGATACGGCCCTTCGACAAGAGACGCAGAAGCCAGACTTTGAGCAGCGGTTTGAACAGATTGCGAAGGCCCGGTACGAGCAGGAACAGTCCGAACACATCCGTTAGAAAACCCGGTGTCAGCAACAGTGTGCCGCCGACGAGGACACAAGCACCGTCAAGCAGCGCCTCGCCGGGGATCATCCCCTTCGAGAACTCGCGACGGATTTGGTTCCAAACACGCAGCCCCTGCGTTTTCAGCAGGTAGGCACCCAGAAACGAACAAGCCACGATCAGGAAAAAAGTCGGCCATCCGCCAATGACTTGGCCGACTTGGATCATCGTAAAAATCTCCAAAGCCGGGACGACGACTACCAAAACCAGCAGGAGGCGCATCATGAGCTCAACCCGGCTCTCTCCACGATGATCGCGTGCAGGTCGGGATATGTCTTGTGCATGCGGACAACATGACCACTTGCGGCGTCTTGGAAGACGTGTTCGGTTTTGCCGCTGACCAACTTTTCGCCGTCCGACAAGCGGACGACTTCGTAGCCGAACGTCAGGCGTACTTTGTTGTAGGAATCGATCCAAGTGCGGACTTCCACGGAGTCGTCAAAGAGCGCCGACGCATGGTACTTGCAGGCGACCTCCGTCACCGGCAGAAAAACGCCCGCTTCCTCCAACGGTCGATACGGGAACCCGCTTTGGCGCATGAACTCCACGCGCCCGACTTCAAACCAATGCAGATAGTTCGCATGATGGACGATGCCCATCTTGTCCGTTTCGTGATAGCGCACGGAGAACTCCGTGGTGACAATCATTGCGTTTGCCATCTTCAAGCCCCCTTTTGTCATACGGGTTTATTATAACGCAAAAAACGCTCCTCGGTTGAGGAGCGTTTTTTCAAATCGCCGGGACCTTACAGCACGTGTGCAACGCCTTCGTAGACGAGGCCGGTGCGCGGGTCGACGGTGACCGTCATGCCGGTTTGCAGATCATCGGTCGCGCCTTGGACGCCGACGATCACCGGGATGCCAAGCGAGATGCCGACAACCGCTGCGTGCGAAGTCAGACCGCCTTCGACGGTGATGACTGCCGCTGCTTTCTCCATCGCCGAAACGATGTCGCGGTCGGTGGAGTGCGTGACGAGGATGTCACCGTCTTCGATTGCGAGCAAGTCTTCCGTTTTGTTGCTGACCAAGAGACGGCCGGAGACTGCTCTATGCCCGATGCCTTGGCCGCGAGCGAGCACTTCGCCGATCGTGTGAACTTTGATCATGTTCGTTGTGCCCGGTTGACCGACCGGAACACCGGCCGTGATGACCAACAGATCGCCGTGGTCAACGAGACCGGAAGCCAGCGCCCCCTCGACCGAAACGGAAAGCAGTTCGTCGGTGGTTTTCGCTTTCTTGGTCAAAACCGGATACACGCCCCAGGAAACGAGCAGTCGACGGGACACTTCCTCGCGGTCTGTCGTTGCAATGATCGGAGTGGACGGACGATGTTTGGAAACCATGCGTGCCGTGTGACCGCTCGACGTCGCCGTAACAATCGCGTGCGCTTTGAGTTCCTTCGCAACGGTTGCCACCGCGTGGGACATTGCATCGGTGATGGAGCCTGCTTGCGCTTCAATCGTGCTGGTGCGCGCCGGAACGAGACGTCCAAACAGAGCTTCCTCTGCGCGTTCTGCGATGCGTGCCATCGTGGCAACCGCTTCTGCCGGGTACTTGCCGGCAGCCGTCTCGCCGGACAACATGATCGCATCGGTGCCGTCAAAAATTGCATTGGCCACGTCACTCGCTTCTGCACGTGTCGGGCGCGGGTTGCGTTCCATGGAGTCGAGCATCTGCGTCGCCGTGATGACCGGCTTGCCGAGTTTGTTGCACTTGGCAATCAACATCTTCTGTGCGAGCGGCACTTCCTCGGTCGGAATCTCGACGCCGAGGTCGCCGCGTGCCACCATGAGGCCGTCGGTGACTTCGAGAATCTCGTCGATCAGTTCGAGACCTTCTTGGGTCTCGATCTTGGAGATGATCAGTTGGGTTGCGTTTTTCTCTTCGAGAATGCGGCGCACGTCGAGAACGTCGGACGCTTTGCGAACGAAGGACGCTGCAATCAAGTCAACGCCTTGGTCGACCCCGAAGCGGATGTCGGCGACGTCCTTCTCCGTGACAGACTCGATGCGCAGTTTCACGCCCGGTGCGTTGATGCCCTTGCGGTTTTTCAACGTGCCGCCGTTGATGACGCGGCAGTGGATGTCGGTGCCTTCGACTTTTTCGACGATCAGACCGATCAGGCCGTCGTCAATGCGCAGGTCGGAACCGACGGTGACGTCCTCCGGCAGACCTTCGTAAGAAATCGAAATGCGGTTTTCATCGCCAAGTTCGATTTGCTCGGTGGTCAAGATGATCTTGGCGTCGTTCTGCAACTCAACGGCACCGTCGCGCACCATGCCGGTACGGATCTTCGGGCCTTTGATGTCCAGCATAATCGCAATCGGTTTGCCGAGTTCTTCGGAAGCTTGGCGGATGTTGCGAATGCGTGCCGCATGCTCATCGTATGTACCGTGTGAGAAGTTGAGACGGGCAACGTTCATCCCGTTTTGGATCAATGTTTTTAACATGTCGACCGATTCAGAAGCCGGTCCGATCGTACAAACGATTTTCGTTCTGCGCATGTGCGCTTCCCCCTTGAACCTTCTAGATGTATCCAATGGTAGCAAAAAACTGTGAATTTTGCATGTCATTTAGATAGAAAGTACGCCCGCCAATTCATAAAGCGTCATGTCAGGCGAACGCGGCGTGCAAAGTGCTTCGTTGATGTCGGTCGCCGTGACCTTGCCGCCTTGGACCCCGATCATCTTCGCTTGATCGCCTTCAATCAGCAGATCGACCGCTTTCGCTCCCATCTTGGAAGCCAGCATCCGGTCGAACGCAGTCGGTGAACCTCCGCGTTGGATGTGACCCAGAACGGTCACACGAGTATCCCAACCGGTCAATTCGCGAATGACTTCGCCGATCGCAAAGCCCTTGCCCGCACCTTCGGCCACGAGGATCAGCGAGTGTTTCTTGCCACGAGCTGCTCCGCGCTTGAGTTTTTCAACGATGGCTGCGATGTCATACTTTGCTTCCGGCACCAAGACATTCTCAGCTCCGCAAGCCACGCCTGCCAGCAACGCGATGTCTCCGGCGTTGCGGCCCATTACTTCAATGACATACGTGCGTTCGTGCGACGTTGCCGTGTCGCGAATTTTGTCAACCGCTTCTACGACCGTATTGACGGCGGTGTCGAAGCCGATCGTGTAATCGGTGCACGGAATGTCATTGTCAATCGTGCCCGGAATCCCGATTGTCGGAATGCCTTTGTCAGACAGAATTCTGGCACCTCGAAACGACCCGTCGCCGCCGATGACGACCAGACCGTCGATGCCGTGTTCCTTGATCTTGGCAACCGCTTTGTCTTGGCCTGCCTCAGAACGGAATTCATCGCAACGAGCCGTTTGCAAAATCGTGCCGCCTCGATGGATGATGTCGCCGACCGAACCCAAGTCCATCGGCACGATATCTCCTGAAATCAAACCGGTGTAGCCGCGCTTGATCCCCGCGACTTCAAGCCCGTGAAAAATCGCCTTGCGCACTACCGCACGGATCGCCGCGTTCATCCCCGGCGCGTCGCCTCCGCTGGTTAACACCCCAATTTTCCGCATCGCTCTCTCCAACTCCTGTCTCCAATCGGTTCTCTCCATATGTGTGACACAAAATGTCCCGAGGGACGTGATGCGTCCCGCATATGCACAAAGGATGCGAACACCGCTCCTCTGCAGATTCTATGCAGATAGGTTCAGTGTTCGCCCCCGGTGCAGCCGCTATGCATCAACCATTCGTATAGTGGCCCATCTTCTTAAACTTTTGGTAGCGTTCTTCAACCAGCACGTCGAGCGGAATCTCCAACAGTTCGCGCAGAGCGGCCAAGACCGTCTCACGGACGGAAGCGATCGCCGCTTCTTGGTCCTTGTGCGCTCCACCGTCCGGTTCGCTGATGACGCCGTCGACCACACCGAATTCGTAGATGTGATCGGCCGAGATCTTCATCGTCTCCGCCGCGCGTTGAGCTTGTCCCGCGTCTTTCCACAGCAGAGCCGCTGCACCCTCCGGCGAGATAACGCCGTAGATGGAGTTCTCCAACATGTAGATGCGGTCGCCGATGCCCAGTGCCAGCGCACCGCCGGAACCGCCTTCGCCGGTGACAACACAGACGATCGGCGTACGAAGCGCAGCCATTTCCAACAGGTTGCGAGCAATCGCTTCCCCGATGCCGCGCTCTTCAGACGCAATGCCCGGATACGCACCGGACGTGTCGATGAAGCAGATGACCGGTCGGCCGAACTTCTCCGCTTGCTTCATGAGACGAAGCGCTTTGCGGTAGCCCTCCGGCTGAGCCATCCCCCAACGACGAGCGATGTTCTCCTTGGTATCATGACCCTTCTGGTGGCCCATGATCGTGACCGGAATGCCGTCGAGCTTTGCAATCCCGGCCACAATTGCCATGTCGTCGCCAAACGCGCGGTCCCCGTGCAACTCGAGGAAATCGGTGCACATCCCCTTGATGTAATCGAGGGTGGTCGGACGTTCGGAATGACGCGCCATCTGGGTGCGTTGCCACGGAGACAGGTCTTCGTAGAGGTTGGCCGCCAATGATTCGGCTTTCTCTTCGAGTTTGCGGATCTCTTCTGAAAAATCAAGACCGCTCTGTTCCGAGAACGCGCGCAGTTCTTCGATTTTCTTCGTGAGTTCCACCAACGGTTTCTCAAACATCAAATCATTCGCCACGCGCGCCACCTCCGTGCAGTTCCAAGATCGTCGCCAGGTTCTGCTTCATGTCCTTGCGCGACACGACCATGTCGAGCATGCCGTTTTTGAGCAGGAACTCTGCCGTTTGGAAGTCATCCGGGAGCTTCTGGCGGATCGTCTGTTCGATGATCCGACGACCGGCAAACCCGATCAACGCGCCCGGTTCGGCGATGTTGATGTCGCCAAGCATTGCAAACGAGGCCGTAACCCCACCTGTGGTCGGATACGTGTTGACGGCGATGTAGAGGATTCCGGCTTCATGCAGTTTCGCAAGGGCTGCCGAAGTTTTCGCCATCTGCATCAGCGAGAAAATCCCCTCTTGCATACGAGCACCGCCTGATGCGGTGAACAAAATAACCGGATAACGCTTCGCAATCGCATGCTCGATGGCGCGGGTGATTTTCTCACCGGCAGCAGAGCCGAGCGACCCCATGAAGAACGTGGAGTCCATGACGCCTACGACAACAGGGAAACCGCCGATCGTGCCTTCGCCGGTCACGATGGATTCTTTGATACCCGATTTCTTCTGCTCGCGTTCCAACTTGGCGGGATACTCCGGGAACCCCAGCGGGTCCACGGCCGTCATTTCCGAATCGTATTCAAAAAAGCGTCCCTCATCCAGCGTCATCAGGATGCGTTCCATAGCGTTCAACGTAAAGTGGTATCCACAACTCGGACAGACTTTGAGGTTCTTCTCCAATTCCTTGGTAAAAGTTGCCTCACCGCAACGTTTGCACTTGGTCATCAGCCCTTCAGGCACCGATACTTCGACCGGGGCTTTCTGGGTGCGCCCAAGACGTTCTGCCACATCTTGTGAAGTCAGGGTCGCATACCGTTGCTTTTTCTTATGGAAAAGATCCTTCAGCACGCTCTCACCTCATTAATTTGGATAGCGATGCGAGGAGTGGAGGATGTCCTTGAGAACTTCCTGTACCTCGTCTAGCTCAGATTCCGGAACGAGAATCTCATACTGTTCCTTGGCGATATTTGTTTGGCGAAGCTTGACCAGAAACCCTTCTTGCGTGAGCTTGTCCTGAATGCGCTCAGCCGTTTTGGCGTTCGGAGCAATATAGATCACAGTCCACATAGGAGAGCACCTTCCTCAGCGATAACGTCCGTAATTTTGGACTCATCATATCATACAGCCCAACATGCCGCAACAACTCGAAATGCCGCAAAAAAGGCCCCGTCAAGCCACCCTTGGTTGCTCGTGACAAGCCTTTTGATCAGGCCTGCGAAGCAACGATGGACGTCAAGGCTCGAGTCTTGTCCGCCACATGGGCGGGGTCGACTTCCACGCGGGCCACGCCGGTCTCCATCGCCGCTTTGGCGACGGCGGAAGCGACGGCCGGTGCAACTCGCGCATCGAACGGTTTGGGAATGACGTACTCCGCCGTCAATTCCTCATCGGTGATCAGATCGGCAATGGCGTAGGCCGCTGCGATCTTCATCTCTTCGTTGATCGTCTTCGCCCGCGTGTCGAGCGCACCACGGAAGATCCCCGGGAAGGCGAGAACGTTATTGACTTGGTTCGGGTAGTCGGAACGTCCGGTCCCGACGACCTTCGCGCCTGCTGCATACGCCTCAGCCGGAACGATCTCCGGGTCGGGATTAGCCATGGCGAAAATGATCGGATCGGGTGCCATCGAACGCACCATCTCCTGGGTCACTGCGTTGGCGACCGACACGCCGATGAAGACGTCCGTTCCCACGATCACTTCTTCGAGCGATCCTTGGATGCGCTCGTGGTTGGTATTCTTGGCAATCAGGTCCTTGATCGGATTCATGCCTTCGGTGCGGCCTTCGTAGATCGCACCTTTGGTGTCGCACATGACAACGTTTTTGACGCCCATGGAAAGAAGGAGTTTGATAATAGCAATTCCGGCGGCGCCAGCGCCGTTGGCGACAACTTTGATTTCCTGCATGGTCTTGCCGGTGACTTTTAACGCATTGATCAGACCGGCGAGGGTAACGATTGCGGTACCATGTTGGTCATCGTGAAAAACCGGGATGTCGAGTTCTTGCTTGAGTCGTTCCTCGACGGCAAAGCAAGCCGGAGCTGCGATGTCTTCGAGGTTGATTCCGCCAAACGTCGGTTCCAGAAGTTTGACGGTGCGAACGATCTCGTCGATGTTCGTCGTATCCAAGCAGATCGGAACGGCGTCCACGCCGGCAAACGACTTGAACAGGACCGCTTTGCCTTCCATGACCGGCATCGCCGCATGGGGGCCGATATTGCCTAAGCCAAGCACCGCGGTGCCGTCACTCACAACTGCCACGAGATTTCCCTTAGAAGTATAGTCATAGACGCGCTCCGTGGACTTGTGAATTTCTTTGCACGGCTCTGCGACGCCCGGGCTGTAAGCGAGACTCAGATCGTAGGCGTTTGCCACCGGAACTTTGGAAACGACGCCTAGCTTGCCTTGGTGCGTGCGATGTAATTCCAGTGCCTCTTCTCGCAACGACACGTGACTTCACTCCTTTTGTGAAGCCCCATTTCACACGAGGTTCTCGTGAAATGGGGCATCTTCGGTACTTAATTATATCATGCCTGCGAGATGCATTTCTACTGATGAGTCATTAATTAAATTAATCTAAATCTTGAATTTTACTAACTGTCTTTCCAGAACGATGCGCGATACGAGCAGAGGCTGCGGCGGCGATTCCGGCGACCAAATCATCCAGGAAAACATGCACTCCGTTCTTCTTGTCGTTAAGTTTCGCGATGATTCCTATTTTCTCCTTGTCGAGGTATCCAAATGATGTAAGTCCGATGGAACCGTAGACGTTGGTAATCGACAACGCGAGGATCTCATCGACGCCATAGAGCGATTCGTCCGTTTCGAGGATCGTCTGCAGAGGCTCCTCCAACAACTTCTGTTCCGCCAGCATGTCGAGCGCGATGCCGGTGTAGAGCGCGTATTGAACTTCTCGTTTGACGAGGACGGCCAAGACGCTTTCTACGCACGGGTCGCGTTGCAAGTCGGGATGATACGGTTTTTGCAGGGTGAAGACGATGTCCGCGATGTCGTCAACGGTGACGCCTCTTTTTTGAAGCAGTTTGATGATCTCGGAGTTCATGGATTCGCCTCCCTGGTGGGTGAAGAGAAGATAGTACCACCTTATGTGGGGGCAACCGGAGAGATGCCATCATTTGCTCTTTTGTACAACCGCTCCCTCGCCGAGCAGGGATTCTACTTCTTGAACAAAAAGCGGGCTCATCGTCACCGCGTATTTGTCCGACAGCGCGCGGGCTTGTCGGGTTGCCGTGTAGAACAGCAAGACTTGGGCAGGTCCGTGGTGACGAGTGAGGATGGCTTGCAATTCGTGCAAACGTCCCTCGTCTTCGGGACGAATTCGGACATAAAGGACGGTAGCCGGCTCCAAGGAGACCGTTGCGGGCGGCGCTTCCTCTCGGACGTATTGCTCTCCTTCGTCATCCGGTTCTAAGATTTTCAAGTGATCTGCGAGAATTTTCAGCTCGTCTTCACGATGTTGCAGACGCCCTTTTACCGCAATGACGGCGTCGCCGCCCGTTTGTTGGAGGATGTCAGCACAGCGTTTGTACGTCTCCGGGAACAGCACGACTTCGACGGCACCCGTGGTGTCTTCCAATTGGAAGAACGCCATGCGGGCGCCTTTTTTCGTGTGAATCTGCTTGAGTTTCTGCATCATCCCCGCGACTGTGACCATGACCCCGTCCGCCGTTTCGATCAGTTCGCTGACCCGTTTGTCGGCGAGGCGTGCCATCTGCCCGCGGTAGGGTTTCAACGGCGAGCCTGTCACGTACAGACCGATCAGTTCCTTCTCCATCTCCAACCGTTCCCGTTCGGGGTAGTCGGCCGCACGCGGCAATTCGAACCCGCGAGTCTCTTGCGGGGTCTGCTCTTCCATCATCCCGAACAGGTTGATTTGGTTGTCATCGCGATCTCGTTGACGCAACCGTCCCCGTTCGGCGGTCTCTTCCAGAGCGAGCAACATCCCCCGACGGTTCGAATGCAAGCTGTCGAACGCACCGGCGCGGATGAGGGACTCCAACGCTTTTTTGTTGCAAGCGCGGGCATCGACTCGCTCGCAGAAATCGCCCAAGTCGGAAAAAGCGCCGCCTTGACGCCGCGTTTGCACCAGCGATTGGATGCCGGACAAGCCGACATTTTTGATCGCCAGCAGCCCGCAGCGAATCTTGCCTTGCTCGACGGAGAACCCAAACGAACTGCGGTTTACATCGGGCGGCAACACTTCAATGCCCATGCGGCGGCAGTCGTCGACGTACTGCGCCACTTTGTGGTGCGACATCATGACGGACGTGAGCAACGCCGACATGTAGGCGGCCGGATGGTTGGCTTTCAGATAACACGTCTGGTACGCCAACACCGCATACGCCGCTGCGTGCGCTCGGTTGAAGCCGTAGTCGGCGAAGCGGACGACCAAATCGTACACCTCATGCGCCAAGGGTTCGGCATAGCCTTTTTTCAAACTGCCTTCTACAAAAATCGCTCGTTGCTCCGCGAGCACCTCGCGCTTTTTTTTCCCGACGGCGCGGCGCAGGAGGTCCGCTTGGCCGAGGGAGAAGCCCGCCATGACGGAGGCGATCTGCATGATCTGTTCTTGGTAGACGATGACGCCGTAGGTGTCCTCCAGAATCCATTGCAGGTCAGGGTGCGGATAGCGCACCGCCGTCTCGCCGTGCTTGGCTTTGATAAAAGTCGGGATGTTCTCCATCGGACCCGGGCGATACAGCGAAATGACCGCGATGATGTCTTCGAAGGAACTGGGGCGCAGTTCGCGCAGGACGTTTTTGCAGCCGCTGGACTCGAGTTGGAAACAGCCGTCCGTGTCACCCCGCGTCAACAATTCGTAGGTGCGCGGGTCGTCCATGTCCATTGTTTCAAAATCGATCTCGACGCCCTCTGTACGGCGCACGATGTCGATGGTGCGGTCGATGAGCGTGAGGTAGCGCAGACCGAGAAAGTCCATTTTGAGCAGGCCGACGTCTTCGAGCACTTCCATGCTGTATTGGGTGACGACGCCGCCCTCCGCCCCGCGTTGCAGGGGCACGTATTCGGTAAGCGGTTCCTTGGAGATGACCACGCCCGCTGCGTGCAACGACGTGTGGCGCGGCAGACCTTCGATGGCGCGGGCTGTGTCGACCAGTTTCTGGACGAGTGGGTCGCCTTCGTGAAGTTGCTTGAGTTGGGGTTCCAGTTCCAAGGCTTTGTCGATCGTGATCCCGAGTTGGCCGGGAATCAGCTTAGCGGTGCGGTCGATAACGTGTGCAGGCAAATCGAGCACCCGCCCGACGTCGCGAATCGCCGCACGGGCTGCCATCGTTCCGAAGGTGACGATCTGCGCCACGCGTTCGGTGCCGTACTTCTGCGTCACATACTCGATGACTTCGCCGCGACGCTCGTATTCGAAGTCGATGTCGATATCCGGCATCGAGATTCGTTCCGGGTTGAGGAAGCGCTGGAACAGCAGGTTGTAGCGAATCGGATCGACGTTGGTGATGCGCAAGACATAGGAAACGAGCGAACCTGCCGCCGAACCGCGACCCGGTCCGGTGGAGATGCCGTTCTCGTGGGCGAAGCGCATGAAGTCCCAGACGATCAGAAAGTAGCCGGCGAACCCCATCTGCGAGATGACGTCGATTTCGTAGTTCAGCCGTTCCATGACTTCGGGCGTTTCTTGGCCGAAGCGTTCGTGTACGCCTTGGAGACAGAGATGGCGCAAGTAGGTGGTTTCCGTAAAGCCCGGCGGCAGGTCGAACGCGGGCAAATGGTTGACACCAAGTTCGAGTTCGACGTGGCAGCGGTCTGCGATGAGCCTCGTGTTTTCAAGGGCTTGCGGGACGTGGCGGAACAGGTCAGCCATCTCGGAGCCCGATTTGAGACTGTACTCAGGCGAGCTGAGGCGGACGCGGTCTTGATCTTGGATCGAGCGACCTTCGCGGATGCAAGCGAGCACGTCTTGGCTGGGAGCGTCTGCCGGGTGGAGGTACTGCACGTTGTTGGTGGCGACGAGTTGGAGTTGATGGCGCTGTGCAAGTTGCAGGGTCAGTTGGTTGACCTGTTTTTCCGCCATCAGCCCGTGGTCTTGCAGTTCCAAGTAAAAGTTGTCAGGGCCAAAAAGGGCGGCATACTCCTGCGCCGCCTCCTCTGCGCCTTGGAGGTCCCCTGCGATCAATTTCTGGCCGACTTCGCCTTCGAAGCCGCCAGATAGTGCGATCAGCCCTTCGCGGTAGTGGAACAGGGCGTTTTTGTCCACGCAGGGTTTGTCAAAATGGTCGGCGAGTTGCGCTTGGGAGACGAGTTTGAGCAGGTTGCGGTAGCCCTCATAATTCTCCGCGAGCAAGATCAGGTGCCACGGCTCTTCTCCGCGAGCGGGTCTCTCGGCGAGACCTCGGCGTGCGACGTACACTTGGCAGCCAAGGAGCGGCTTGAGGCCGGCGGACTTGGCTTTTTTATAAAACTCTACAGCTCCGTACATCGCGCCGCTGTCTGTCATCGCGACGGTGTCCATGCCGAGTTCCTGCGCCCTCGCGATCAAATCGTCGATGCGGCACATGCCTTCGAGCAAGCTGTATTCTGTATGTACATGCAGGTGGACGAAGGGTTGCAATCGTCCTCCCCCTTTCTATGCGAACAGATATTCTCCCTATTATACCGCTAGGAGAAAAAAAGCACCAAGTCCGCCGGTGCGGTCTTGGTGCTTTTTTCGCCTATTTGCAGCCCTTGAACCATCTCAGGAGCCAGCGCAGGGGCAAAGGGAGCCACCAGCGCGCTTTTTTCTGCTCGCGTAGGAATTCGACGTAGGCGTCGGCGACGCGGCGTTGCTGTTCAATTCTTTCCTTATCGCCGCGGACGGTGATGCGGTAGCCGTCTTCGAGATGTTCCACTTCGATGCTGTGGTCGCAGCAATCCGTGCTGGAGTCGCAGGTGTTGTTTGCTTGCTCGTTTTTTTCGTTTTGTTCCATGTCTTGTCACCCTTTCGTTTGTTATCGAAGGTCTTCGATCCAGCGCATGTGTTTGACGGCGCTGTTGCGGTACCAGATGGCGCTGAGGAACGCCAGTGCGCCGCCGCCCCAGAGCAGGTAGGGGTCGCTGAAGAAATAGCCCAGCCCTGCGGCTGCAATTCCTGCCAAGAGGGTGAAAAACGCATAGCGCTTTCTCGACGCATAGACTTCATGCAGGAATTGGTTCCTCTGCTTGGTCTTCTCCCACTCGGTTCGTCTGCGGGGTTCCTCCAACGCTTCCGACAGTTGGCGCGGAAGTTTGAGCAGTTGGCGGCCGATGTCGAGCGCGTACTTTTGCACCAACTTGAGGGTCGTGGAGGCTTGGCTCCCTGCCTGGCTGTCCTCCGCGTTCTTGCCGTTTTTGCTCATCCATTCGGTGACGATCGGCTTGCCCACTTCAACCAGCTCAATCTGCGGATCGAGGCCGTACAGCACGCCGATGAACGTCGAGAGCGCCCGCCCGAGAAAAATAAAATCGCTCGGCAGTTGGATCGGTTGCTTGCGGATGACGCTCTGGATGTCTTCGAGGATGTGCTGGACGGTGGCGTGGTCGACGTTGGCGAGGTCTTCCTCGTCGTAGAACCGCACCGCCAGTTGGATCACCCGCTCCAACTCATGACGGTCGGCGTGCGGGAGGAGAAAGCGGAGTCTCTCCAGAGCGTCGATGACTTTGCCGTAGTCTTTGAGTACGAGGCCCTCGACGAGGTCTTGGATGTGCTTGGCGTCGTCCTTCTTGATCGTGCCGACCATGCCGAAGTCGATCAGCACGATGCGTCCGCTCGGTTGGATCAAGATGTTGCCCGGATGCGGGTCTGCGTGAAACTTCCCTTCGAAAAAGAGCTGTTCCGCCACCGCGCGAAACAGCTTCACGGCGAGGTCTTTGCGGTCGATGTTGTGTGTGGCCAAATAGTTGTAATCGTTGACGCGAGCCCCTTCCATCCACTCCATAACCAGCACGCGGCGGGTGCAGTGGGCGGGGTGGTACTTGGGGATGTAGAGGTCGGGGTTGTTTTCGTAACGTGCGGCGAAGTACTCGCCGTTTTTTAACTCTTGCTTGAAATTCAGTTCGTCGCCGATGACGTAGGTCATCTCGCGGTAGAGGGCCGGCAAGTCGGCTTGGTTGCGAATCTTGGTGAACTTGTCCGCCAACCAGCAGACGATCTTGATCGCGCGGAAGTCAGCACGGATGATTTTTTCAATGCCGGGGCGTTGGATTTTGACCGCGACTTCCGTTCCGTCGTGGAGGTAGGCGTGATAGACTTCGCCGATGGAGGCCGAAGCAACCGGTCTCTCACTGATCTTATGCAAGACGCTCCCATATGGAGCCCCCCATTCCGATTGAAGCACGGCGCAGGCTTCCTCCCACGGGACGGCGGGCACTTGGTCGACGAGGTCGGTCATCTCTTCAATAAACGCTTGCGGCACCACATCGGCGCGGGCGCTCAGGAACTGGCCGAGTTTGATCAGCAAGCCTTGGAGATGCAGGGCTTTGCGCTTGTATTTCGCCGCGATCTTGCGCAGCAGGTCTTCCCACTTTGCGGTGGTTTCCGGGCTCATTCTCCCCGGATGACGCTTCTGGAACCACATCACGCGGATGAAAAAGCCGACCGCCATCCAGACGATGGTGAAGATGCGGTAGAGGGAATTTTGTTTCAACAAAAGCTCGTCTCCCTTCCTTTGCAAAAAAGACTGCACGACACTTGTCTGCAGTCTCCTCCTCCATATATTACCTCTCCAACACCTGTGCCGTAAACAGGGCCTTACCCATTAAATCACTGCCGCTGTAGATCTCCACGTCGACTTTGCCGAACTTGCGGCCGATGTCGATGACGTCCGCTTTGATCGTGACTTGGGAGTCGATCTGGATCGGCTTCAGGAAGTACACGGTGACGTTCTCCACGACCATGTCGGAGTTCTTCAAGCGGCGGATCGCCAGTTCTCCCGCTTCGTTGATCAGCGCCATCAGGACGCCGGGGTTGATCGACCCCAACTGGTTCGTCATGATCGGGGTGACGACGCCGGAAAGCTTCACGGAGCGATCCTCTCGCGCTTCTTCAAAACCGCTGAGAATCAAATCTTGAATCGTCTGCCCTTGCGGTTGGTTCTGGTTGTATTGCAACGCCCGCAGCACGTCTTGGCGGGAAATCACGGAGACCAGTTTGCGGTGCTCCACAACCGGCAAGAGCTCGATCCCTTCCCATACCATCGTGTGCGCAGCCGACGCCACAGAAGTTCGGCCGGTGACCGTGCGAGGGCTTTTCGTCATCACACGCTCCAGAGATTGCTCGCTCGCAACTCCGGCGACGTCCTTGGACGTTACGATCCCGTGTACGCGTCCGTCTTTGTCCACGACGGGGAATCTCGTGTGTCCGGTGAGTTCCATCAGCCGATGCCAATCTGCCACTTTTTCTCCGACTTGGAGGGTGACGGGGTCTTTTTTGTCACGATTGACCAAGTCCTCGACGAGCAAAATTTCCTTCTTGATCAGGCGGTCGTCAATCGCCCGGTTGATCAGCGTCGCGATGGTGAACGTGTCGTACGCCGAGGAAATCAACGGCAATGCCAAGCGGTCAGCCAAATCCTTGACTTCATCCGATGTATCGAAGCCCCCCGTAATCAACACGGCGGCTCCGTGCTCCAAGGAGGCTTTGTGAACCGATTCGCGGTTGCCCACGATCAACAGCGAATCGCGATCGACGTACTTCAACATCGCGTCGATCTTCATCGCGCCGATGACGAACTTGGAGAGCGTCTTGTGCAGACCTTCCCGCCCGCCAAGCACCGTGCCCTCGACGATGTTCACCACTTCGGCGAACGTCAGGCGCTCGATGTTTTTTTTCTCCTGTTTTTCAATCCGCACGGTCCCGACCCGCTCAATGGTGGACACGATGCCACGCGCTTCGGCGTCCTTGATGGCGCGGTACGCCGTCCCCTCGCTGACGTCCATCGCCTTGGCGATCTGGCGCACGGAGATCTTGCTCCCGACTTCCAAACTCTCTATGTAAAAAAGGATCTGTTCGTGCTTCGTTGTCATTCGATGAACCTCCGGACCTTGACTTGCTACCTCTTATATTACATCAAAACACAAAAACGCACCCGTCCTTTTCGGAGTGCGTTTTTCCCTGCTCTGGTGATTGCTGTTATTTCATGTATTGACGCTTGCCCGCGACCGGTTCGCGCACGTTGCGAAGCGTACGGTACAGCCAGTCGTTGCGGCGGCGACGGCTTTGGCGTTCCTTGTCCACGCCGATCAAGTAGTAGAGGTTCGCTCCGATGAACAGCATGGCAAAAGCCAGCCATGAGATCGTAAACGCCCCCGAGATATCCATTGTGACGTCGGGCACGCGCGGCAACGCATAGAACAACATCGCCAACCCCGCCGTGAGATAGACAAATGCACGCATCGTCTGTTTCCGTTGCAAGATGACTTCCCCCTCTTCGAACGCATCTGTAATAGTACAAGATATGCGCTCGTCCCGCCTCCTATGCAAAAAAAAACGGTGACCTTGAAGGGGTCACTCGAAAAGGGGGTTTTGTCGATGTAGGACTATCATAACGCATCATTGTTACGCCCTCATTACAGCAATCTTACAGCTACATATCTCCTGTTGGGGGTATAGCGGCGGGAGTTGCGAGGCATTCTATATTTCGTGCAACACCACAAGTTCAATACTTTGAAGGAGGGGTCTCGATGTCCGTACTGAGCAACTTCGAACAATGGAAAGAATTCTTGGGTGACCGTGTAGGCCAAGCAGTAGAAGCCGGTATGTCCCATGATAAAGTCGACAGTGTCGCGTTCCGCGTCGGTGAATACCTCGCCGAAAAAGTTGACCCGAAAAACGAACAAGAACGCCTGCTCGCCGAAATGTGGCGTGTTTCCGGCGAAGAAGATCGTCACGCGCTCGCTCGCGTCATGGTCAACCTCGTCGCTCACCACTAAGAAGAAAAAAAGAGCTCCCTCGCGGGGGCTCTTTTTTGTTGCTTAGATTTCGATGGATTCGCCCGGTTGCAGAGCGGCACCTTTGAGATCGTATTCGGAAAGCGAGTTCACGAACGCCTGCGGGTCTTGTTCCAGCAACGAGAACGTGTTGTAGTGCATCGGAACCGTCACGCCTGCTTTCAACCACGAAGCGGCCAGCACCGCGTCTTCCGGACCCATCGTGTAGTTGTCGCCGATCGGCAGCAGAGCGGCGTCCAACTTGTTCAGCTCCCCGATCAGTTTCATGTCGCCGAACAGCCCGGTGTCGCCTGCGTGGTAGATCGTCTTGCCACCCATCGTGAGCAAGATGCCGGCCGGTGCGCCGCCGTACAGAACGTCGCCGTTCGGCATTTCGAGCCCTGCGCCGTGGAAGGCAAGGGTCAATTTGACGCGCCCGAATTCAAAGTTGAAGCCGCCGCCGTTGCTGAGGCCGTGTGTTTTCACGCCTTGCTTTTCAAAGTGGCTCGCCAACTCGAAGTTCGCGATGATCGGGCAATCGTTCGCTTTTGCGATCGGCAGCGCGTCTGCGATGTGGTCGTAGTGCGCGTGAGTGAGCAGAACAGCGTCCACTTTCACGTCGGCCGCTTTCATGCTTGCTTTCGGGTTGTGGTCAAGGAACGGGTCGATGATGACGCGTTTGCCGTCTGCTTCGACGAGAAAAGTGGAGTGTCCAAGGTAAGTCAATTTCACAGTATGTAGTCCCCTCTCGATTGCGCCAAAAAAAGTGGTTAGACGCTTTCCGGCGTGTTGATGACTTCGCGAGCCGCTTCGCCTAAAATTTTATGGATGTCGGAGTACATCACGCTGAACCGGTACTCCACTTCCAGATACTCGCGAAGAGCGCTGTGCATGTGCACCACTTCCTGCAGTTGCTGCATGCTCTGCAGATCGCTTTCCGTGATCTCCTCGCCCATGATGCGACGGGTTTCCATCTCCCATTGGCGGCGGCGGAAGTCGTCGAGTATCTTTTTCGCTTGCGGATCGCTGTCTACCTGTTTCTTTTTCGCCGCCAACACTCGAAATTCCTCACACTCACGAATCGCACGCGCCAATTCGTGCGCTTTATCGTATGGATTCATTGAATCGATCCTCCTGCCAAGAAATAGAGTTGTAGTTCCATCCTAGCAACGGAACTCACGAGAATCAATATATGCGAGGTTAAGGTTTTTTATCATGATAAATTTGCGATCAGCGCCTGTATCAGCCCGATGGTCGCACCCAAGACCCCGCCGAGAATCGTGATCAGTTTCAGCTCACGGTTGACGACGGTGAGGATCAACTTTTCAAGAGTCGGGATCGGATAGGAGGCGACTTGCTCTTGCACGATCTGGCGGATTGCGAGTGCTTCCAATACCTCCGGCAGCCCGTCGATCAAGCGATTTCTCAGGTAGTGCCAAACCTGTGTGATCATGCGGTCGACCGTCTCTGTGTGTGCGGCGTACAATCCGCGCACGTCAAACTCCATCAGACCGTCGAGGATGCGGTGCAACAGGTCGCCAATCGAGCGTTCACTTGCGCCGGCGAGCAGACCGTTGACGACGACAGAGCGGAATTGAGCGCGCGTCGTCGCATTTTCATTCAACACACGGTCGAGGAGCGTGTGCAGAATTTTTTCCATCAAGTCGTGGAAGTCCTCCGCCGAAATTTTGCCGAGGGTACGACTCATCGGTTGCTGCCAGAATCCGCTGATCATGTCGTGCAGCTTGTCCTCCACGAGACGTTCTGCAGACGGGGATTGCACCACCGATTGCAAACGCGGCACGATATCGGACGACACGCGCTCCGGCGTCAGGAACGACTTCGCCATCGCGCCGATCAGCGGGATGCTCTCCACTTTTTCCGTCAACATGCGCGCCACCGCGACGACGAACGTCGGCTCCTCCATCCAACGGGCAAGACCGTCAAGCAACGGATGAACTTGCGCGCGCAGACGGTCTTCGATCAATTCGCGGGCACTGTCCGGCAACACGTGCTGCCACGTCGTGCCCCCCTCCGTCAGATGAGCATGCAAGGGATGAGAAAAACCGCCGACGAGATCGCGGCGAATCTCATCGCCCGTCAACGTCTCGCGCAGATGGTCGAACAGGGAGTCCGCCATGAGTTCGAGCTTCTCACGACCGGCTCCGTCTTGTAAAAAGCGAATCGCTTGGTGTACGAGGAACTCTTCAACTTTCGATTGAGCCTCGTCTCCGAACGTGCGACGAAGCAAGCCGCCGAGCGTCGGAGCGTCATGCAGCGCATTGCCAATCGCGGTGATCGCACCGCGCTTGACGGCAAATTCCAACGCGGGACGTTTCAACGATTTGGCGACCCCCTCCGGGGTCAGAAAGTCTTCTTCGACGATCTGGCCGAGCTTCTCCGCCAGTTCGCTTTGGCGGGCGGGGATCAGACCGGGCGTGAACGGGATGCGCTTGCCGAATACCTTTTTCTCCGTCCACGGGCGGAACAACATCACAATCGCCAGCCAGTTGGTAAACAACCCGATGACGGCGCCGACGATAACATTTAACAAGATCAATTTCACAGGACCGACTCCTCCTCTACAACATACAAGTATACCCAAAATCTGAAAAACCACCAAGCCGTCCGTCATCCGGCGGCGTTTTTCGAGATTGATTTCTACCTATTTAAATAGGACCTGTTGAGAGAGGTTGGTGGTCTGTTCGTCGCGAAGTCGTTGCAAGGTCCGATACGTTGACGGTTTGCGTGCATCCAGCCCCAATCGCTCGACCAGCACCAAGAGACAGAGATGCAAAAAAACAACTCCCGCCATCGTAAGCGATGAATACGTGATCAGACAAAGCGACCCGAGAAAGAGGATGGGATACAGGAAGAACACGGACTGCAAGGTTTTGAGCATCTCCGGGTTGTGGCGGAATTTATAGTTGAGCGCCATGATCGGGCAGATGATCAGGCTCCACAGCGGGACGATTCCCATCTGAACGGGAAACGAGCCCCAGAGAATCGGGAAGATGAACAAAAGCGGCGTGGTGGTGATACAGGCGGCGATGAAAAAGACGGCCGCTTTTTTCGTGGCAAACATCGTGGCGGTGGTGCGAATGCCCGCCGCTTTGTCGCCGTCGTAGTCTTGGAGGTTCTTGGCGGTGCCGAACAGCCCGAAAAAGAGCGTACACAACACGCACAGCCACGTCCATTGCGCAGGTGGCCACACGGTACCGTCCGTCTGCAAGAGAAAGCCAAAACTGAAAGGAAAGGAAATCGCACAGGAAAAATTGAGAAGTGAGAGAAACGGATGACGTTTGAGTCGTAACGGTGGGAAGGAATATTGATTCATCAGCCAAACGGCTACGATCATGACGAGGAAAAACGTTACTTTGAACGTGAGGAAAGCAAGCAGAATCATCAGAAAGGACATGTCGTGATTGACGACCAACAAGCGGCGCAATCCGTAAAGCCGTGCGATTTGAACGCGATGCGGGAGGTTGACTTTGTCTTCGCGGATGTCGGTGACGGTATTGCCGAGGTTGACGACCGTCCCGGTGAGGAAACTGAGAAACAGGCCCAAGAAGAACAATACGGGATGTTGCAAGAGCGAACAACGAAACGAAACTTCCACATGCGTGGCTTGCCATCCGATGACGAAGGCCAACGCGCCGGGAAACCCGGTTCGCAGACGTGCCAAGGACAAGAGGCAATACAGCCGAATCTCCCAAGTAGGTTCATAGGTGCGGCGCACTTCCACTCCCCCTGACTAGTACACGCGACGAGGCTTCGGTTGACGCGGTAGTTTCACCAAGCCGAATTGCTCCAACGCCATGAGGAATACGCACGCTTCTTCGACGATCGCCATGATCAAAAGCCCTTTGATGTTCCAACCGTGCTGTTTGATGAAGCGCGAGAACGTCGGCTGGTTGTGTTCAAAGAGAAAATGACCCGAAATCGCGGGAATGTACGTCACCGGAATCCACAACCAGAGGATCGGATGCCAGGAGAACAGACCGATGAGAAACACAGCCCAAGCACTCGTCATGGAAATGACGTGCAGCCATCGATTGGTCTGGTTTTCATGCATTTCCAAGTACTCTTGAAACAGTTTACGGAAATCAAATTTCATATCGTTCACATCCTTTCAATCGGTGTCCAATATACTTATTTTCCACCCAAACAACGTAAATGTCCAGTCGAAAAAAGAGTCCCGCCGATCCGTTGAGATCAGCGGGACTTTTCTTGCAGGAGAAACGCGGCGAACTCGGCGTGGAGTTCGAAACAGCGTTTTTTTTGCTCGTTGTCGAGGATGTTTCGACCGGGGCGGGCGTTGACATCGAGGAGCCAGAGATTGCCGGAGTGGTCGATGCCGAGGTCAAGCCCGATGGAGGCGAGATGCGGCGCTTTGTCGGCGTAGGCACGGGCGATGCGCTTGGAGAGGTCTTCTACTTCCTCTCGATCCGGCAACTTGACTTTCTGTTGCCGTGCCCAGTCTTGGAGCCACGCCCAGTCGTGCTTCGACCCGCCGGCGTGGTAGTTGGAGACGATGGAGTAGGGTTGACCCCGTTTGACGATCAGGGCGACTTGCTCCCATTCGCCGTGGAGATTTCGTTGCAAATGCGTGCGGAGGTCGATTTTGCCACCGTCGATGTGGAGAAGCGGGATGCCCTGTTGCAAGATGAACTTGTGGAGTTTGATCTGTCGGCGGACGAGGGTTTGCACTTCGTCGCGGGTCAGCTCCACATCGAGAGGCTTTTTGGTGTTGCTGAACTTGGCAGCTCGCACGGCGTATCGGCCTTGGGACGTCTCGGAGATTTCGAGGATGCCCTGCCCGGCGCTGCCGTTGATCGGTTTGAGGTAGAGGGTGTCGACAGAATCGAGCAGCGAGAAGACTTGCTCTTCATGGGTCAGGTTTTGCGTCTCGGGGTGGTGTTTCCAGAGATTCGGGTATTGGTGGAGCCAGTCGGCCAATTGAATTTTGTTGCCCAAACGCGGGTTGAACAACGGTTTGCCCTGTTTGAGGAAAAAACGCCGAGCTCGGCGCACCGCCGGTCGGTTGGCGAGATGGACGTAGACGTTGTCGTATACGATGTCCGGAAGTCGGCCAGTCATTCGTGTCCAATTTTCGCCGTCGTGATTGAAATACCCGAGCACCGTCTGCTTTCGGGGCGAGATGTCCTCCGGTCGGAACAGGCAGAGCGAAAGTCCCCGTTCATGAGCGGCGCGGGCGAAGTGGTGCCAGATCGCCTTCGGTGAAAAGGAAGTCAGGCGGCTGCGCGCTTGGTCTTGAGACGGAACGGTCGTGGTCAGGACGCCGAGGATCGGGGGTTGGGTCAAGTTCATCGCGCATCCCTCCTTTTCTACACCATATGTGGACAGAAGCAAAAAGGCCCCTTGCTCCCGGAGCGGGACAAGGGGCTTTTTTACAAAAGATGGGTTACAGGTACCCGTGGAGCTTGGCGAGGAGCAGGCCCGAGTGGAGTTCGGTGTCGATCCACTCCCGGCGTCGGATGTGCTCGAAGACTTGCTCGATCGGGACGGTGAGGACGTCGATGTCTTCGTCGTCGTCAAGGTCTTGGCTTTCGGACGACAGGATGTCGGAGGTGAAGAAAAAGTGAACTTGGCGGTTGAGCATGCACGCATGGCTGTCGACGACGCCCAAGGCATGCAAGGTGCCGGCGATCAGGCCGGTTTCCTCGCGGAGCTCTCGCCGTGCGGCTGCTTCGAGCGTCTCCTCCCCTTCGGTTCGTCCGCCGGGAAGTTCGAATGTTTCGCGATCGACAGGCGCGCGGTATTGGCGGACGACGACGAGGTGTCCGTTGTGGACGGCGATGACGGTGACGTACTCGTATCGGTATTCGTGCAGGTACAGCCCGTCTCCGTCCTTGCCGTGGACTTCGAAGCGGGAGTTTTGGTAGAGGATGGTTTGTGGTTTCATGAGGTAGTGTTTCTACCTCGCCACGCGCAGTTCCTCTTTGATCTCGCGGAGGTCGTCGGTGATTTCGTCATACTTGTCGCTGAGGCGGTCGATGACGTCGATCAGTCGGGCTTCGCGCTGTTGGTTTTCGCGGAGGACCCAGAGGAACAGCAGCACAAAAAGCAGCGCCCACGGTCCTTGCGTTTGGAAGAATGAGAGGATTCCTTGCTCCACCCGCTCCCCTCCTTTCTCTCTAATTTTGATACATGACGGAGGTTGCCTTTACTTCGAAAGCACTTGGAATAGTTCATCCAATGTCATTTGGTCTGCGTCTTCCCAAGCCATGTTGTCAGCTACTTGGTTTGCAAACTGCATTGCTTCTTCACTACTCATCGGGATATTGCCAGGTTGATTCGGGTTGTACGGTTGAAATACTTGGAGAGTATCATCCAGATATAATAGATACGTATTTGTATCCGGCGAAATCTGATAACGGTCCATGATAAATTTCGGATCAAGACCGTTTATAGATGATTGTTTGTCCCAGATCAAAACGTGTCTGCGGGCCCTTTGGATGTTGAAGTTTGCTTGTTGATCAATATTTTCCAACGCAGATTGCACGACGTCCTGCGTTTGGGTAAGACCTTTGTTAGACATTGTTTGAACTGCTTGCGATTGCAAAATCATTGAAAAACCCCCCTTTAATTAGTTGATACACTAATTTGAATATTGCTCGATGCCCAGTTCTCAACATATACTTTTGGCTTTGTAAACGGCCCGTCTTGTTGTCCAGGGCCAATATCGATTGATGGTCTGCCATCGACATTCCTCACAGTAATCGGGTTCGAATCCGAACGAACACGTAAACAAACCGCCGAATCATTAATTTGATCATAGAGGACTTTTCTAATGAAGATATCCAAAGCGTTTGTTGGGCTATTGCCGTTCGTACATCCGCCGAGTGAAAAAATCTCATTCGGATTTAGTGGGTTTTGGATCATCGTTACCGCTTGGTTGTAACGCGTAGTTTTGTAATTGTTTCTTGCAGTGAAGTTTTTTGGTGGAGCGGTTGTATCCAAATCCGGATAATAGAAACTTACGGCTCCATTGCTTATAGAGGTTTCTCCAAACAAATAAACCACATCATCTAACATGAATGCCCAAGGTCCTCCTAAACCCGATGATCTTGTTGACCATGCATTCGTAGCAGGATCGTACACACTCAAGACTCCATTTGTAACTGCGTACAATTTGTTTTGATAGACCCATGCTGTTTTCCAACCATAAGTCATCGTAGGCGGCGTAGCTTTGGTACTCCAAGTATTCAAAACTGGATCGTAGCATTCGAGAACGTTAACATAGGAAGGCGAACTATAGTTTACAATGCCACCCAAAACATAAATCAAACCATTTATTACTTGTGCCCATGCACCGAACCGTGAAATTGACATGTTGGCACCAGATGACCAAGTATTTGTTACTGGGTCATAAATCTGCGTATTGCCAGCATTCGCTCCATAATTACAACCACCAAACACGTAGATTTTGTTGTTAAAAGTACAAGTCGCCCCAGAGAATACGGAAATCGGTATTGTCGCTTTAGATGTCCACATGTTTGTCGCAAGATCAAGGCCATAGTGCATAGAGACTGTTGATGCGTTTCCGGTGTTTCCCCCACTCACATAGAGGACATTATTTACAATTCCAAGTTGAACATTGTAGGCCGAGTATGGGAACGTTGTAGGACGTCCATTAGTTTGGAGTTGAATGTACGAATCGTATGCGATACGTTGCTGTTGGCCATTCGTAAACTGCATCATTTACGCCACCTCCATGACGGCTACTACACATGCCCCAGATGAGTATCCATAGATCGTTACCGTGTTAGCAGGGTTTTGTTCTACTACGTACGACTCTCCGGGGTAAATGGGCCATCCAGCGGCATCGGTCACATTCGCCCCCCCGATGTACAAGATGGCACCGCCTGGCGCGGAAATGTTTCGAATGGCAAATTGTTTGCGACTTGCGAGGTCAGAAGCACCTACTCGTAATGCGACTGCAGTTGCTCCGGCTGCGATTGTAACACGTCCCACGCTCGGAGTTTGCGTGATAGCTCGTGGACCTGACGCATTGGTTACATTGAGGTTTTTACTGGAATCAACCGTCAGCCTTTGCCATTTTGCTGCAGTCGGATCGTAGCCGTACCCGAAAGACTGACTTTGCAATGCGATGGTCGGAGAAAAAGCATCGATGAGCGATCCTGAACTCGTTGTGGACACATTCCCGATGCTAACCTGTTGAGCGGTCGCAAACCTCACAGTTGCCGTGCCCGATGAGAATAAATTGTACAGTCCAGAGGTCCAGCCCTGGATACCCGACCCGCCAGTCGGCATTGTGACACCAGTGATGGGAGTCCCTTCCTTGGCAAGCCCGACGGTGTCAGCATCAATTCCTACCCGTTGTAAACCATTGGCGTCCACTTTCGTCGGTCGGTACGTTGGTGTTCCCGCATAGTCAGAACCCAGCGGGACGATGTTGCCGCCGACGACGACGGTTGCTTTTTCAGACATGTTTGATCACTCCTTAGAGATAGGTTTGGGTCAAGTTGGAAACCAACCCGTTCGTTCCGTAGTTCACGGTCAGCGTGGCCGTATGACCTCCCGCCGTGGTCGTAATTTTCGAGATCTGGCCGTTCGTCCCATACGTGATCGAATTCGTGGCAATCGTTGCGTTGCTGTTGGTCGGGTCTGTCTCTTTCACCGTAGAAACCAGTCCGTTTATGCCATAGGTGACCGTCGTGGTTCGCGTGTCAGAACTCAATTCATAAGCCGGGTCGATTCGTACCGACCCATTACCGGTTCCTGCGCTAAGTGCCCCCATCGCCACCAAGGTCGGCAGTTGAAGCGACGGGACTTTCCCGTCTGCCCCCAGTGTGGCAACACCGTTGGCTTGTCCGAGCTGCGTGGTCGAAACGGCACCGGTGAAGGAAATCTGCGTACCCGACACTTTCAGCGGAACCAAATTCCGACGGTCCGTTACTTTGTCAGAAGACAGCGAAGTCACGTTGGCATCCACGGAGATCGCAAACAATTTCAGATAGCCGGGGTCAGCCCCCGGTTCGATCGGCGTGTCGGCGGGCACGCCTTTTTTTACTGTCATCACAGCGCGGGAGTTCACGTCGTCATGGCCGAGTTGGATGATGTCGATACGTTTTTGGGCATCGCCTTTGTCGATCATCAACGGGACGGGCAGCAAGTCGTCGTTGGCGATTCGGTAGCCGTCTACCCATGCGACACCACCCCCAATCGTGAGGGTCAACGGCGTCGGACCGAGCGTGAGCGGGAAGTCGGTCAGCGTAACAACGCCGTTGCCGAAAAAGTCCCGGTCGCGGTTCATGAAGTCATCCTTGGTGTACTTCACGTTGTTGTAAAACGAGATTGAGAGCGTCACTTAGATCCCTCCTTGGTGAACGAATGTAACGGTCGCACGGGCCGGTTTGGCCTGTTGGACCGCCATTTCCAGGTCATTTTTTTTATAGGTCACGCCTTCGGGGTTCTGCACTTGCACTTCGAACTCGAAGGGAGAACGATCGTTGAACATGAAATCGCCCATCGGCGTGACTCCCATCGTGAAGCTGTACGGCCCAAACTCGAGAATTACAGGTGCAGCTCCTGTGAAATTGCGTACGATGTCGGAGATCGCTTGCACGGTCGGACCGTTGGTGTAGATCGGGAGCACCGCCTGAATGCGTCGGCGATAATCTTCATCAGCCTCCAAATCTCGGCGGTACACACCCCAATCTTGACCGTGGCGATCCAAAGCCTCTCCGTTCGCCGTAAACATCGCGAATTGTCGTTGCAACTGCGTCTGCGCTGGATCAAGTTCGTCAAGCTTCGAACCAATGGCACCGAACAGTTGCCCCAGCAAGCTGTTCTCATCCTTGGAGAATACGTTGGAGAGGCGCTGAAGCAAGTTCTGCTGCTGTTTCATCTGCACACCTCCTATGGATACGGCGTGATGTCCAAGTTGCGGACAAGCGGCAATTGTTTGGACGTGAACAAAATATCTCCGCCGTCACCAGAAGCGACATCCCAGACGTTTTGGACACCCTCCACAGACAGAACGGTCCGGATCACTTGCGAGAGATACAGCGTGTGAGTAGAACCTCCGCCGATCCCGAGTTGTGCGACATAGTTTTTCACGGAGAGCTTCACGCGTTCAAGCGTCGCGTCTTGCGCATAACCCTCGTCGATCTGGACTTTGCAAGAGAGGTCGATGTATCGAGGCGTCGGCGGCATAACTTTTGCATCATCGGTGATGATGCGGCCCACATCGATGACCGCTTGTACTTCATTGATTAATTCCTGCGATGGCATCGTATTGTCATCGCCCACGATGTAGATGTCCACTGTACCGGGTCCTCGTTCAAACGGAACTACGGTTGCCAATTGGACGCCTTCCACGGTCAACGCGCTCTGTTCATACCAAGTCTTGGTCCCCTGCGCTTTGCTGGCCAAGGCCAGCAAGAGACGCTTCCGATATTCGTCGTCCTCTTCGATGTCAAATCCAAGCGTCCCTTGATCTGTGGAGAGAAGTTGCACGCTGTCGATGCCGGGGGTCGCAGAACCGATCAGCAACGGCGTATTCACCGCGATGTTGCCAATGCTGCCCGCTGTTCGACAAGTCGCTCTCACGGTGACGTTCAACGTACCGATTGGCAAAAAAGTCGTTTCATCGACCGTGAAGGTAATCGGTGCCAGTCCCGGTTGCGGCAAAGTGGTGACCACAGTGCCTTTGGGAATCACGATGTCTTGCGTAGGAGCTTGTTTTTTCGAAAACGTAAACACCCACACCGCTTGCGTCGGCTGTTTACGGGGAACGCCGAGGTCTTGTCCTTTGGCGTCGAGACCGCTTCCGGTCGCCGTAGAGATGTAGGCTTGGTTCTGTGCTTTGTCGATTGAGTACTGAATCTGGTCGGTCACCGAAGCGACGGTTGCCAAGATCTGATACACCACCGACGTCGGTGAAAAATCGGTCAACTTGCTTCCCTTCTCCTGCAGGTAGGAGATCATGGAAGCAAGACTTTGGCGAAATGTGGCCATCTCGTCTTACCTCCCTATGCGAACTGGTAGTTGGACTGCGCCTAGCCCCGCAACCGACGCGCGAACGGTCACATGCAAGAAGTTCGCCGCCACTTCGTCGACCGAAACCTCTTGGACACCCAGAATGCGGGAGTCGCGACTGACTTGTTCGGCTGCAAGACTTTGAATTTCCCTCTTCACAAGATCCGTAACCGGCTCGTCTACATATCTCGCCAAAGAGGTTCCGACATCGGTTCCCCACAGGTATGTGGATGGCACAGTCTGCAAACGGACGCGCATCGCTTGGTTCACGTTGTCCTCGACGCTGACGAGGTCGAGGGAACCGCTGATGGTCGAGACGAGATCGCCCGATTCATCCAGTCGCAAATCGGTGCCAAGCGGGTCAAAAACGGGCATGGAATCTGCCATGTGATCACCAACTTTGAGTAGAATTTTTACCTTGGATCGTCACCGTGCCGTCCGGTGCAATCAGAATGGAACTGCCGGATTTGTGTACAAACCCCACACTGCCAAACGGTGCGTCCGGCACCGACATCGCTTCGGAAAAAACAGCTCCGATGACGGTTCCGTGTTGAATGTCCCCCATGTCAAAAATCACTTTGACAGGTACTCCCTGCTCCGGCGGTGGAAGCACCAACCCGAACCCATTTCCCCCATAAGGTGTGGAAACACGCAACCAGCCGGTTTCAATCGAGTAGGGTTCGAGCATCACTTTTACTTTGCAGGGCGGAGTCGGATCAACCGACGTAACGATACCTTCCAAAACGAAAGATTTCGCGTTCATCATCTCGCGGACGATCCATTTGATCTGCTCCACCCAGTTCATCGTCGGACTGTACATGAACTCTCCTCCTAACTATCCCCGCCAAGCAATCGGGTGGAGATGCTGAGATTGGTCCGATAACCTTCTGTCTGGCTGAATGTGTGGGAAGCTTTGCGAATGTAGTAAAAATCGGACAAGACTTGCCCGACGCCATACAACGCAATCCGGGTCCCGACTCTCAACTGCGTATCTCCGGTGACGGTTACGCTGCCCACTAACTCCATCTCGGCCAACTGATCCACCAAGGCTTGGGCTCGCTGTTGAGCCTGCTCTTGCGTAAGACCTGCGAGGAAGTGCCGCTCCTGATACGTGCTGTCTGCACCCGGAAAGTCACGTTTGGCACTGGCGCTTACATGTTGGGATTGACTCGCGTTGTACGAATGCACGTCGATGGTCAGGTTCTTCGCTGCGTGCGGGTTGCGGGTGATGGAAAGTTCGAGCACATTTTGTCCCCAGGTATACGCCATAGGGTCTTGAGCCAACTGGTCGTGCAGCAAATTCTCCAAGGGTCCGAAATAGAGGAAGTCGTCAAGAACACAGACGATAAAACCCTCTTGCTCTGCCAACGAAGTCAGCAGGTCCCATTCCGCTTGGCTGTCATTGCTCATCTCGGCGGACTCGTCATTGGCGTACGTGCCGACGGTTGTGTACGTCTGCGCCACGCGAGGCTTGAGTCCGTGCTTCTCAGCCAGCATTTCCGCAATTTGC
This sequence comes from Tumebacillus amylolyticus, assembly GCF_016722965.1. Taxonomy (NCBI): domain Bacteria; kingdom Bacillati; phylum Bacillota; class Bacilli; order Caryophanales; family Alicyclobacillaceae; genus Tumebacillus; species Tumebacillus amylolyticus. Next base: position 1,319,501 of record NZ_JAEQNB010000001.1, on the reverse strand, counting down.
GATGAGGTGAGGTTCGGGAATTTCTCGTTGATTTTGTTGTCGAGAAATACAGCGACCATGTTCCGACCGCTCAAACTGACTGCCTCACCGCTGGACGAGAATTTCACTTCGATTGAATCTACAAGTCCGTACATGATCCGCGTCAGGTCTGACGGTTCCACATATGGTTTTGGATCGTGCTGGAAGCCTACGAAGATTTCAACCAAAAGCGTCCCTTGCACCAGCAATTCGGACGGTGTTTCAATCGAGTTCAGCAGGTAGGATGAGTCCGAATGCAGCGATTCCACGACTTGAAAAGGCAACTCCAAGTTGAAATCATCCGCTTGATTGACGGCGTTGAGGTTCACCATCCAAGAGTTGCACCACACGGTTTGTCCGTTGATGCGCACGAGGGAGCGAGGGACGGAAAACGTACGGCGGTTGCCGTGGTCTTGCACGTGGATCATCTTGGGATCACCAACTTCGTCCCCGGCTTGAGCTGATCCGGATTGTCCAAGTTGTTCGCATTGGCGATCTTCCGGTACAACCCGCCATCTCCATAAAAGCGCAACGCCAGTTTCCAAACCGAATCACCGTCGACGGCGGTGTAGATTTTCATGTCCTTCCAAGGCAGAGCATCCTTCATGGACAAAGGATCGCTGTACAGAATCGATTGGAAGTTTGCCACCAGTTCAAGCTCAATTTCATACGGGATTTCGTGTTTGGTGCGGTACGACCACTGAAACTTTTTGACGATGGCCCTGCGGTAAATCAAGTTGTCGATCCACAATTCTTGAACGTCGCCTTGGCGGCACATCTGATCGAGCGCTTGCACGTTGTCCCATGCTTTTTCGTACGAAAAAACGCCCGACCAGGTGATCGAGCGCTCTTGGGCGCCAAGCAATTGAACTTCCTTGAAACCGCCCGGAAATTGAAGAACGGAGAGCATTTGCTCTCCGCCCAGCGGAATTTCATCGGGTCGGGATTCCAAGTCAAACAGGACATGTCCCAGTTGCAACGTTTCGTATTGCAAAGTGACTTCCTCCTTCCTCCTTACATAGCGGAGATGTTCACACGCAAACCGGTATTGAGCATCTGGCCTCGCGAGGAAGCCCCCAGTTTGCGCATCACTTGGTCCGCGATCTCCTCCGATTTTTGATGTGGATGCGGATGGACGTGGACATGGATGTCACCTCCACCGCCTTGTGCGGACGGCAAGTTGGCAGCCAGTGCTTCACGACCGGGTCCTGTAACCTTCGACGCCATGTGCTTGCTGGCGTCGTGTACCATTTTGGCGTTGTCGGTCATCCCCAGCGCGAGCCCTTCGACGACGAATCGACCGTGCTCTTTCATGAGGCGAGATGGAGATGCGATCCCCAAAAACTTGCGGATCGGGCCCGGAATCGTCATGTCGACGAAATCGACCGCCTTTTGCATCAACCAATCTCCGAGCTTCTGGATCCCGCTCCATAAACCGTGTACAATGTCGGAGCCGATTTGCATCATCCGATCCGGCAAGCCTCTGAACCAGTTGACGACACCTTCGAAGTGCTCTGTGATCCACTTGCCGATCGAAGTCGCCACTTCACGAATGTTGCCAAAATTGTTCTGCCACGCCACCCAGAGGGCTCCGACAACGGCAATGACCCCGGCGATGATCAAACCGATCGGCCCGAGACCGATCAACCAAGCAGCTGCCATTTTGACAGCCCACAACGTCGTGCTCTTCCCAAGGTTCCCGAGGAAGCCCTCAAACAGCTTGAACGGAACGTTCATGGATTTTAGGCCTTGGGAAAGTTTCTGGAACGTACCTCCAAACGATGTGCCCATCAACGTAGCCGCGTGGCGGACGACATCGAAATGCATCGCCATCTGTTTGATTTGACCGAGGTCGATGCCTCCCGTAAGGCCTGCGCCAACGACTCCGCCGACAGCACCACTGAGCAAATTGCCGACGAGACCGCCGCCACGGCCACGACCACCTCGTCTCCTCCTGTTGCCTCCGGGCTGGTCCTGATGATCTTCATGCCCTTCTGGAGAATCGTTACGGTTCCGGTTTCTACGGTTTTTAAATTTTTGCAGCAAAGATTCTCGTTGCTGTCTGGGTTGAGACGTATCGTCGGTCGGGTTATTTCCACCGGTCTCCGGGGGCTCGCCCCCACCTCTTCGTCGACGTCCGGGTCTGTTCTTGATTGCACCGACAGCCCCTCCGCCCAAGTCCTTAATGGCAAGCAAGCTGGAAGCCAGTTTTCCGAAGACGAGCACAGCGCCGGAGATTGCCATCGTGGTCGCGATAATCGCAGCCACACCCTTCACGATACTAGGGTGTTCGTCCGTCATTTTGCGCACCCATTCAAGGAATTTGTTTACCCCTTCCAACAAGGGATTGAAGGCCTTGGCAAGAGCAATCAGACCGTCCGTTTTGAGGGTTTCTACGTTGTCCTTGAGTTTTTTGACTTGGCCTTGTGGAGAATCGTTATACTCTTTTTCCATTGCTTTGTAATCCGGCATGGAATCAAATCTCTTGGCCAAGACCTCTTGTTGACGCATCCCTTGGTCGCTCGCCAACAGTTGGGCCATGTTGCCGCCATCTTTGCCGAATACTGCCGTGTAGGTTTTCACCCGGGTATCCTGGTCCATGTTTTTCGTTTTGTCGTACAACGTTTTCATGAACCCTTGCAAATCGTCTCCTGTGCCGTCCTTGCCGTCACCGTCAAAGAACTTGGAGTAGCCTCTGTCATCGATCATGCCCAAACTTGCCAACGTCTTGTTCGCTTCGCTGGACTTGTCGGTTACTTGCTCCTTGACTTTCGGAAGGGCCGTGACCATCATGTCGGCGAGTTTTTCACCGGATTTGTCACCTGTCATTCCCATTTGGCTGGAAAGCGTCGCCATGTACATCGCATCACGGTCCGTTACACCCATCCCTTGGGAACTGGATTTGATCGATTTCAGCATGTCATTAAACTTGCTCGGATCGCCCGACTGCAGCATCAACGCTTTGTTGTAATCGTTCAGGAAATCGCTCATCTGTTGGGCCGAGTCCGTTTTCTTAAACATGGACGCCATCTCGAGAGCACTTTGCGCAGCGGCAACACTGTTGGTGCCGTTGGCAAATTCTTGAACGGAGGCAAATTGGCTGAGAGCCGGGAGAAAATCAGCCGCTTGCGCATCCGTCATGCCCTGTTTCACCATCAGGGACTCCATCTTGATCGCGTCTTTTTTGTTGTCCTGTTGATTCGCCGCGTATCCAAGATATCCCATCCCGGCCTCACTTGAACCCGTGGTGAGTTGGATGGTTTTCAAAGTCGTCAACTGACTGGTGGCCGCTTCCAACTGGTCCAATCCTTCAAAAGCTGCTTTTAAGCCGAATCCCTCAGAGATGTTGGCACGCAATTCGCTGAAGGAATCGGTGATTTTTTTGATCGATGAATTTCGGGCTTCCAATCGGTCCATCGCTTCTTGGAGACCATTTAACTGATTGCCTTTGCCAACTGCGATCAGTTTTTGCTGAAGTTCAGAGAACGCATCGTTTCTGGAAATCTCCTTCATGGCATCGTTCAATCCGTCGACTTCTACTTTGGACAATCCAAGGTACTCAAAGCTTTTGGTCAACTTTTTGATCTTGCTATCGACTTCCAGTACACTCGAATCGAAGTCTTTCAAACTAACCTTCTCGAACCAATCTTGAAACCCCATATGATACCTCCTTTCTTCTTGATAAAAGAAAAACCGCCCTTAGCGTGGGCGGTTTTCTTGTTCTGCTTCTTCGAATAATTCCAAAGCGGCGATCCTCATGTAGGCCGGCCAGTTTTTGGACTCTTCGATCGAAACATTACGCTGGGCAAGTGCCAGACATTGGATGAATGCCGGGGATTGCTTCAACGCATTGATCTGCGATCTTAGTCGTTTCCCTCTTGGTCGCCGTTCAGGGTTTCGAAGAGGCGTTTGATGCGGGTGTAATCCTTCGCTTTAAAATTGGACAGGAAGTCACGTACTTGCTCGTAGTTGCGAAGACGCGGCACATCCACACCGTCAATCTTGCTGATCGTGCGGACGATTAGGCAGTTTTGGAAAATGATCGCGCCGGAGCCGTTCGCTTCGAACACGTCGCCCAACTGGCCGGCGACGATCATCTCGTCACTGCCCAGCATCTCACGCATGTCTACGATGCGGCCGTCGCTCAGACGGACTTGGTTAAACGCCAGCTCTTGTGCTGCCGGTTGTTCTACGGATTGGGTCATGGTCTCGTGCATGGGTGTTGTTCCTCCTCAATTAGCCGCGAACTCGACGGTTGCAGGCGCCTTTGAATTCTTCCTTGATCTCGTCAGCTGCGTTGGCTGCGTCCGACTTGTAGCTGTGCAGAACGGTTTCCGGGTAGACCCAGACTTCGTTCGAACCGTCAAAATGCTTGATGGTTTCGATGACGGTAACTCGCGGTACAGACGTGCCGCTCAGCAGTGCATCGTCGAGGGTTTTGAAAAACTCGGAAACTTGGGTGTCTACCTTGCCGAGTTTGAAATCGAGCTCCCAGCCTTTGTAGACGACTTGATGGTGCTCACCGACATAGCCGAGCGGGTTGCGAGATTTGATTTCATGCTTTTGGGTTTTGGTGAAGCCGTCCACTTCAATGGTCATAACGGCTTTCCCATTGCCGGGGATCAGTTCGATACGGGCAGCAGAGCCTAAGATACGGTCTTTGGACATGGATAAGTCACTCCTTCAGTGAATTTTGAGACTAGTTTTGTTTGGTGACAACGACGCCGGACCCGATTTGGGTACGGAAGATCATGAAGCGGTTGACGTTGAGCAGTTTGACCGCATAGTCGCAGATCAGTCGGTTCTGCGCGATGCTTTGTGCCGGGTTGTTGGAAGCATCGCAAACGACTTTGTAGTCCACAATCATCTGTTCTGCCGGGTTAATCGGAGATTTCAGCGGGCGCAAAGCGTTATCTACGCTGTGATAGACTTGGCGCATCAGATCGTCGGTGATCGGTTGATCGACGAACAGACCGCCGACCGAGCTTACCAGTTGGTTGATGTAATCTTGCATGCGGCGAACGTAGATTTGCTGGTTGCCTTGATCCTGGGAGAGAGTCAAGGAACTGCGGATGCCCAGTTGACCGGACGGAGTTTGCACGCCAACCGGATTGACTCGAGATTGTACCAACTGCGTCAGTTCAGCCGGGCCGAGGATCAGTTCCGGGTCAGCGCCGAGGATACCGGAGATCGATTTGTTCCCCATGCTCAAATGCGGTTGGAGTTGGGCAAGAACACCTGCCACATAACCAAGCGGGGAAACGACGCGGGTCGAGCCGTCCACCTCTGCGATATTCACCCACGGATAGGTCGAGATCGCACGGTCAGAATCGAGATTCTGGGTGAGCGTCTGCAGCATGGAAACGGTGGTCCCGCGCGGGAAGGTGAGGAGCGCCATTCGCGGCAGACCCCCGTTTGCGGTGATCGATTCCGCATTCTCAATCAGTGCCTCGTTGACCGCTTCATCACCCTGTTCTGCGCAGATCACGAGATTGATCGGCGAATTGTCGAGTGCTTGGAGACCGGTTTTCTTGCCGTTGGTGTTGGTGCCGATGTAATCGGAAGCTACTGCGACAGCCCCGTTATCGCCTTGGCTCAGAGCAAACGTTCCATTTACCAACTTGCCCGTAGTGGCAGCCAAAACCTCAGCCTTGATCAACGAAGAGCGACCCTCTTCACCGAGTACAGATTCGATGAGCAAACCGCCCGCCACCGGAACGGTCGGCTCTTCCAACAGGAGGTTGTCCCACAGTTCCGATTCAGTCCCGACTTGTACGAACAGCTTGTACGTGCCGGTTTTCGTGCCGGGAGCTACAGTGACCAGAATGTCATCGCCCCAAGTACCAGGCGTTTTGGCATCCAATTTGAGGATCGATGCACCTTGATCATCTTTGATCGTGAGAGTTGCAGCACCGTCCGTGAGAGATGCGGCAGCGATTCGCACGACGTATACGTTGGCGTTGCCTTGCTGGAAAATACCGCGAGCCGCAACGGCGCCGGTCAAGTTCGATTCAACATCGCCAAACTTTTTCACCAGATCTTGATAGGAAGTCACGAGCATCGGTGTGTTCAGCGGACCGCGGGAGAACGTTCCGACAAGACCGATGTTACCGGTAGCAGTCGCCGTAGAGCCGTCCTCTACCGGGACGTTCAGGAAGTACTGATCATCGAGGATCAGGTTGTTGAGGTTGTTCACAAATTGCATAGTCGTCAACTCTCCTTATAGGGTGGATGGGTCGCTTTGGAGCGACAGATTTTTCAACAGATACGCGGTGGACACATCCAGTACTCTGGCGGTCACTTCAAACATCATGTCCCGCTGGTTGACTGCCGGGTCTGTGGGGGACTCCGATTGCCATTGGGAACGGAACATGGCCGTTTCCACATCTGAATTGCCGAGAACCAAGCGCGGGTTGGCGATCAAAAACTCCTCAATCTGCCAGCCGAGCGTCTTCAATTCGTCAGCCGTTGCGGTGAACAGGGATAACCGCAACTGATACACTTTGCGCATTTTCTCACGGTAGACCGTGGCCGTTACACCGTCCGGGTTGGGCACGGTAGCATGTACCGTCTCAGCCGAAGCGGCCCAGTGCCCGCGCTCTGTGACCAGCGTCACATAGAGCACCGGTTGGTTGCTTTCGACAGAGGTGTAAGTTGGATCAGGCCAGCCGGTCAGCACGTTTCGAACTCCCATCGGAGACACGATTTTGCGCAAAGCGTCCGTGATAGACACCATGGGGTCCGTTTGGATGCTCATCGAAACTCTCTCCTAACCACGCGGGATGAATGTGTGCGGGACATATGGGGACTACATCGTCCCCACCTCCTTTCCATAACAAAGCCGCCAGTTCGATGTGCCCTGGCGGCTTTTTGGTGTCTTGCTGTAGTGGTGTGGGGTTTTCGCGGTGTGTTGCTGTGCCTCATTTGGCCTAATATCATAGTATCACGGTCTAAGGAAACTAACCTGCCCCGTTACTGTCAATTCTCTGCCAGTTGTCTGCCACCCTGTTTTCGGGCAGAAAAAAACCGCCGTTCCCTCCCCGGCGGTTTCACTTCCTTCTATTAAATAGCTTCCTTGTACACCGCGACTCCCATCGCCAACGCGAGCTTCAGAAACGCCCGTGCCTTGACTCGGTAGTACTTGCGCTCGCTGAGGTTCAACTCGCCCCAGACGATGTAGTCGAGTGCGTCGTCGTCCTCCAAGTAGCGCATCTTCACAATCTGTTGCTCCATCTCGTTGAGCATCTCCACCGCGGCCCAGACGCTTTCGACCAAGGCGCGGCGGCGGCGTTCTTCGTCGACGTTTTTCTGGGCGATGCTTTCCGTGCTGGAGTGAAACGCGTTCGTTACAGAGGAAGGCGTGAGGCTGTAGCGAGCGGTCGTGCGGGCTTCTTGGCCCGGATGGTAGCCGATCTGCATGTACAATCTGCAAGATTCAAGCATCCCCTCTACGCGGGCGCGGGTCTTTTTCGTCTCGATGTTTTGTTCAGTCAGGTTTCTGGTCATGCTCGTCCACTCTCCTACTTCCTCACGGGCTTCCGTTGTAACGAAACTCGTTAGTGTTTGTTATACACATCATAATAACGCTTCCCGTTAGTGTCAAGATGTAATATACTAGGAGAGAGCAAAGGAGGTTCTCCAATGACCACGATCGCCAAACGCATCCGCGAACTGCGCAAGCAGAAAGGCTGGACGCAAAAAGATCTGGCCTACAAAAGCCATGTTTCCCCGCAAGTCGTCTCCAATTGGGAGCGGGAGTACTCGACGCCCGACACCGATGACATCGCCAACCTTGCGCAAGTATTTGCCGTGCCGGCCGACTATTTGCTGCTCGGAGGAGAGCGTTCCCTCCCGACGATTCCCTCTGATGAAGGCACACACGTCGTCAACCTCGCCCCCGAGGAGATGGCGATTCTGCAAGAGATGCGCAAACATCAAGGGTTTCAAGCTTTTTTCCATGACTTATCCCTCGCGCCGGAGGACAAGCTGCGCAAGTTAATTCGCATGTGGGACATTATCAAGGAAGACATTGAAAACGACAAAGACGAGGAGCCGGATCAATAACGTGAAATTCGCAGAACTCATCCCCGGCGGTCACGTCCCTTCGATGATGGAAGACCGCGCCAACCAACTTCTCACACGCTTTGACTTCCGCTATCCGGATCAGATCGACATCCAAGAAATCTGCGACTATTTCAAGATCAAAGTCCGTGCCTCCACCGAGCCCGACCTGACGTTCTCCGTCTGCACGGGCTTTCGCAAAGGCTTCATCTATATTCAAAAAGGCGTGGACTACCTCCACTTCAAAGAACTGTGCGGCGAGGAGTTCGCCCACCTCTACTTGCACACGATCTCCCAGACGGAGACGACCAAGCATCTGCATGCCAAGCAGGAGCGACAAGCGAAGGACTTCTCGACGTTCCTCTACATGCCGCTCAAAATGATGCAGGATGTCATGCTCTCCTACGACCAAGCGGTGGACGTCTCCACGCTCGCCGATGAGTTTCTCGTCTCGGAGGAGTTCGTGTACTACCGCCTGTCTCTGCTCTTCCCCGACCGGGTCGATGCCATCGCCCGCGCCAAGGGGCGATTCGGGTACGTCCAATGGCTGGAATAAACCAAGCACGCGAGCGCCTTCGCGTGCTTTTTTATGTGCAAGGGTTGAGTAAATTGTTGGGACTCTTGGGAGGCTAGAGGTAAGGATGGATACAGGAGGTGTCCTCATGGCGTTTTGGCTACGGACAAAAACCAAACAAAAACAGAAGCAAAAACAAAAACCATCAACCTCCCAAGTTCCCGATCAAATCTTGGAGCAGCACTCAGATAAACAGGTCACGCAGAAAATGGACGACACCATCGCCTTCATCCAAAGCGTGCTGGGCGACAACGATGATTTCACTCTTCGCCGTTTCCAAATCTTCGGGCAGCATCCGGCGGCGTTGCTTTTTTTTGACAGCTTGACCAACAAGACCACGCTCAACACCGAAATTCTCAAGCCTCTGATGCAAATTCCCGCTCACGGAAAGGAAGTCAAAACCTCCCCCACCGACCTCCAACAACTCTTGCAAAACGACATTCTCTACCAAGTCGAATCGCGCTTGGAAAGCAACGTGGCCGCCTTGGTCGATGGAATTTTGCGCGGGGAAGTGGTCGTGATCGCCGACGGGTGGGTGGAAGCGTTTCTGATCGGTTCACGATCTGTCGAAAAACGAGCCGTCGAGCAACCGCCAACCGAACAGGTCGTACGCGGGCCTCGGGAGGGGTTTATTGAAGCGTTGATGAGCAACCTCTCTCTGCTGCGCTACCGACTGCCGACCTCCGATTTGCGAATCAAGATGATGAACATCGGACGCATCACCAAATCAAAAGTGGCGATCTGCTACTTGGAGGGCATCGTCAACCCGGACCTCGTCACCGAAGTCCGCTCCCGACTGGAATCGATCGACATCGACGGGGTGCTCGACACCGGCTACCTAGAGCAGCTTATTGAAGACAACCACCTCTCCCCGTTTCCGCAAGTTCAGAACACGGAACGTCCCGACAAAGCGGTCGCCAACCTGCTGGAAGGCCGTGTGATCATCCTCTTGGACGGATCGCCGTTTGCGTTGATCTTGCCTTCGGTGTTCACCCAGTTTTATCAATCGATGGAGGACTACTCCGAGCGGTTTATCATGGGCAGTATGGTGCGGTTCGCCCGCTTGGTCGCTTTGGTTTTCTCACTGATCTTTCCCTCGCTGTACGTCTCGACGATCTCGTTCAACCCGGAGTTGATCCCGACCAAATTCGCCGTCGCCGTCGCGGGGGGACGTGCGGGAGTACCGTTTCCGGCCGTCATCGAGGTCTTGATTATGGAGATTTCAATGGAAGTGTTGCGCGAAGCCACGCTTCGAATGCCGCAACAAGTCGGCGGTGCGCTGTCGATCGTCGGCGTGCTCGTCATCGGGGAAGCGGCCGTCGCCGCCGGTTTCGTCAGTCCCATCACCGTCGTCGTCGTGGCGTTGACCACCATCGGCTCGTTTGCCACGCCTGCTTACAACGCGGCGATTGCGTTGCGTATGTTGCGTTTTCCGCTGATCATCTGCTCCGGAGTTTTCGGTCTCTACGGCGTCATGATCGGTCTCATCGTCATCATCAACCACATGCTTTCCCTGCGTTCGTTTGGCGTGCCGTACATCTCTCCCGTCGTCCCCGGCAACTTCCAAGGGATGAAAGACTCGTTGATTCGCGCTCCGCTTTGGTGGATGAAAAAACGACCCACGCAATTGCACACCCCAAACTCCAACCGTTTAGGGGAAAAAACCATCCAACAACTCAAAAAAGCGAATCACAACACGCTTGACCCGCTTAAAGTCGGAAACCAGAGGTGGAAGGAACCAGATGGAGTATCCTCGTCAGATAACAGCAATCCAAGCAGCGGCGATTCTGATTAGCTCCATCATCGGAGTCGGGCTTTTGCCCTTGCCTCGCTTCGCCGTGGACGCCGCCAATACGGGTGCTCCGTTGATCACGTTGCTCGGCATTGGGCTTGCCTCCTTCGGACTGTGGCTGATCACAAAACTCGGGATGCGCTTTCCCAACAAATCGATCGTCCGCTACAGCGAAGACATTTTAGGAAAATGGATCGCAGCCTTGGGAAGTCTTGCGATCATCCTTTTTTTTGCGATCTTGACATCGCTTGCCGCCCGAGAGTTTGGTGAAGTCGTCGTGTCTTCCGTTTTGCGTCGCACACCGCTTGAAGTGACGGTTGTCGTCATGCTGATCTTGGCGGCGGTGAACTCGCGCCATGACATCACGACGTTTACCTACATCCATCACTTCTATCTGCCGGTCTTGGTGGCGCCGGCGTTGGTGATCGTCGGCCTGTCGATGAAAAATTCCAATGTCATCAACTTGTTGCCGCTGTTGGGAAACAAGCCGGTTCTGCACACCATGACGTCCGGTGTCTTCACGATTGCGGCGCTTTTCCAAGGATTTTTCATCTACACGCTCGTCATCCCCGCGATGCGTCGACCGGAGCGAGCCATGAAAGCCAGCTTCTGGGGGATGTTGATTTCGGGAGGAATTTACCTGTTGATCGTCACGGCGACCGTCTCCGTCTTCGGCGCCCAAGAGATCAAGCTCCTGCTGTGGCCGACGCTTGAATTGGCGCGCACGACCTCCCTGCCTGCGAACATCCTTGAACGGTTGGATGCGCCGTTTCTGATCGTGTGGGTCATCGCGGTCTTCACCACGCTGTTCTCCAGTTACACCCTCATGATTCATTCAGCCAGCGAGTTGTTTCGCTTGCGGGATCACAAGATGTTTTCGTTTTTCACCTTGCCGTTTGTGTTTATGATGGCGATGTTACCCCAGAATGTCCTTCAGATGTACGCCATCATCAAAATCGTCGGGCAATGCGGGTTGGTGCTGACCATCGTCTATCCCCTGCTCTTGTTCTTGGTGGCGATGATCCGGAAAAAAAGGGGGGATCAGCAACATGAAGAGCAGCCTCTGGAGCAGACAGGGTAAAAAATTGCTGATCCTCCTGCTCCTCGTCCCTTTTTTCAGCGGTTGTTGGGATCGACTTGAGATCGAAGAACGTGCGAACGTGTTGGGGATTTCCATCGATGTGGAGGGGAAACAAGCGGAGCACGAAGAGGGCGAAATCTCGCATCTCAAAGGCCGCTTCCCAACCCCCACCAACAAAATGGTGCGCATCACCGCACAGATTGCCGTCCCGGGGCGCATTCCCTTGGGGCCTGGCGGTGGAGCAACCGGGGGAGGAGGCAGCGGAGATCAAAAACCGGTCTGGGTCGTCTCCGTTGTCGGACACACGTTAGACGATGCGATGATGAATCTCCAACAACAACTGGCAGACCGCGTGTTCCTAAGCCATCTGCGGGTGATCATCCTCTCCGAAGAGTACGCGCGCCAAGGCGTTGACAACGTCAACGAATACCTGCGCCGCAATCCGGAAGTGCGGCGTGCCGCTTGGATGTTCGTCTCCAAAGGCAGAGCTGCCGACACGATGCAGATCTCGCCGGAGTTGGAACGGGTGCCCGCCCTCTATCTCATGGCGACCTTGGATCATGCGGTGGCACTCGGCAAATTTCCGAACGATTTTCTCGGGATCTTCTGGAGCGCGACGTCCACCCTCGGCCAGCAACCGTACCTCCCGTACATCACGATCAAGGAAAAAAACAACATCCAGATCGCAGGCATGGCGTACTTTAAAGGATTCAGAATGGTCGGGATCGCCAAACCGTTGGAAATCGGCTTCTTCATGGCAGTGCAAGGCTTAAACCCCGGCGGTTACATGGCGAGCGTGCCCGTGCCGGGGTCGAACGAATCGGTCATGGTTCGCGCCGAACACCGCAAGTCGAAGATCAAAGTCGACTTGCAAAACGGACGCCCTCATGTGACCGTAAACGTCTACTACGAAGCCGGGCTGGACGAGAAATCGAGCTCGAACCTCCAAGTGGACAACTCCGAAATCCTGCAAAAAATCGAAGAGTCCGCCTCTCAGGGAGCCAAAAAGGCGATCGTCTCCCTGATCAAACAAACGCAAGAGGACGAAGCGGACATTTTTGGATTCGGTGAGCAAGTGCGGGGGAAAGAGTCGAAGTACTGGGATGAAAACATCCAAACCCAAGAGAAATGGTGCCGCATGTACAAGGACATCCCCGTTGACGTGACCGTCTCGTCCAAAATTCGCCGTGTCGGGATGACCGCCCGCTAAGCGCCCATACCTCGTGAAGAAAGGGTTCGCTCCCCATGACGCAACTCAGTTACCTCAATTACTTAGTGCTGCTGTTCGAAATCTGCGGGGTCCTGACTTTGGTGATCGACTCCAAAAAGTACAACCAGAAGCAGCAAACCAAAGAGGAAAAGCTCTCCCGCTTCTTCGGATGGACCAACATCGTGCTCGGTGTCGCCGCCTATGTCGGGAATTGGATGATGCAGAATATCATGTAGTAAAGGATGGTACGAAAAAAGAAGCGGGGGGCTCTCCCGCTTCTTGATCCTAAAGAGGTGATGGCTCCGTGCGTTTTGAAAGCTTGCAAAAAAATGAAGATTTCCTGACACGTGAGTTCGAAAAAAACAAGTTTACCATTTGCCTGTACTACTTCGCGTCCGTCTGCAACGAGGCGGATATCTTCAAGAAACTGATCTCGACCTTCTACAGAACCGAATCGGCCGCCGACTATGAAACGTATCTGAAATCGTTCCCAAACTGGTCGGTGCGGTCGAGCGAAGCCGAAGCGATCGAAAAAATGCTGGACGGTCACGTCATCATCTCGATCCATGAGCAAATGATTTCCGTCTCCATGAGAAACTTTATGTCTCGCTCCGTCGACGTATCGACGGATGAAAACATTTTGCAAGGTCCGAAAGACGGCCTCAGCGAAAACATCGAAACCTCTCTTAATTTGATTCGAAACCGATACAAACGTAAAACATTGCTTGTAGAAAGTCACTTTGTAGGCAACGATTCCAACATCAAATTGATCGTGCTGTTTGACGAAACTCTTGCTGAGACAACCACCCTTGCCACGTTAAAGGAAAAACTTTCACAACTCCAAATGACGATCTTACAATCAGCCGGACAACTGCAGAAAAACCTGATTCATAACAAATTCAACCTCTTCCCACTTTTTTTGACGACAGAGCGCCCTGACCGTGTCGTCAAAAATTTGGCTGAAGGTAAAATTGTCATCCTGCTGGAGGGTTCGTCTTGGGGGTTAATCGGGCCGGTCACGTTTTTTGATTTTTTCAAGTCGATGGATGACACCGTCCAAATGCCAATCATCGGTAAGTTCCTGCTAACCCTGCGTTACGTTGCGCTCTTGATCACACTGATCCTCCCGGCCTTGTACATTTCCATCATTTCGTACTCTCCCGATGTTTTGAAAGTTCAATTTGCACTTCTCGTTGCGGGCAGCCGGATGACCGTTCCGTTTCCCTCGTACATCGAGATCATGTTCATGTTGATTTTGACCGAATTTTTGATTGAAGCGAGCATTCGCCTCCCCAAAACGATCTCCCCCACAGCCACAACGGTCGGCGGCCTCATTTTGGGACAGGCTGCCACGGAAGCCGGTCTGGTGGCAAACGTCATGATCATCGTCATTTCTGTCGTGGCGATTTCCAACTTCGTGGTCCCCGTCAATGCGATGCATCAGGCGATCCGAATCATCCGATACCCTTTAATTCTACTGGCCAGTTTTCTGGGAACGATCGGAGTCGTGGTGGGTCTGCTGGCGCTCCTTGCCTATCTTTGCTCTCTGAGGAGTTTGGGCAAACCTTACATGAAGCTTCTCTAACAGAAAAAGGAAAAGCAGGTGATGCGTATGCTGAGCAGTCGGTACTACTACTTTCTCATGTATCTGAATTTCATCGTCTGCATCATCGAGTTTACCCCGAAACTGATCTATTCAGAGCGATATTCAAGCAGTCTGCCCAGCCTTCTCGTTGCGTTGCTGATAACGAGTGTGATGGTGATCGTCTTTGAAAGTCGAATGAATCGGTTTCCCGGAGCAACGATCGCCCAGATCATGACCGGTGCCTGTTCCAAAAGCTTGCAAAAAGCCCTGTTCCTCTGCAATCTCCTGCTCTCCTACTGGGTCGGCCTGATCTTTCTCGTTTCATTTGCACAGATCGCACACAAGTTTATCTCCCCTGATCTTTCAACAGGGCTCCTCTTTGGCGTTTTCCTTGTGTTGGTGGTGTTTTCATCGCTCCTTGATTCGAAGAGCATTTTGTTCATGGTCGAGATTGTCGTGTTGTTTCAAATCCCGTTTAGCGTCATCGTGTTCCTGATCTTCGCCTTCGACCCGGACATCCGATTTGATTTTATCCTGGAAGCCGCTTCGTACATCCGCAACTGGCCGAGCTATCAAATGATCGCGGCCGGAACTTTTTTATTCAATGGATATACGACTCGATTCGTTTTTCACGAACATCTCGTACAAAGCAACCCGAAGAAACGGCATGTTTTCGTCGTTGCGACGGGCCTCCTTCTCTTGTTGGCGTATTATTTGATCCCGGTCGGGTATCTGGGGCTGGCAGGAATCGGGCATGACGGCGATGTGTGGTTTACCACCACGTACAGCATGAAACTCACGTATTTCTTCATTGAACGGTTTCTCGTTGTCT
Organism: Tumebacillus amylolyticus; assembly: GCF_016722965.1. Taxonomy (NCBI): domain Bacteria; kingdom Bacillati; phylum Bacillota; class Bacilli; order Caryophanales; family Alicyclobacillaceae; genus Tumebacillus; species Tumebacillus amylolyticus. The sequence goes on along the minus strand of NZ_JAEQNB010000001.1, from coordinate 1,304,348 downwards.
TTCTCATGATGCAAATCGGTGTTTCCCTGATGTTTGTGATCGTCTGCTGGCATTCCTCACTCAAATTCCTTACCTTGGCGAACCTGATGAACGGAGGAAAACAAAAATGGATCTCGATCTCCGCATTTTTTTTTGGTTCCGTTTTGTTTTGGGTGTTTTTGGACGAAACGGCGATTCGAAACTCCTTCCGTTGGTTTCTAAACATCAAGCTTCCGTTCGAATTCGCCATGATGGGCGTCCTCGTATGGTGCGCTCGTCGAAAAGCAGAGTAAGGGTAGCCTGCGCCCTTGTCCTCTTCCTGCTGCTTCCGCTCTCCGGATGTGCCTTCGAAGATATTGACAGGCGCGCCTTTGTGACCTCCATCGGACTTGATCAATCGGAAGTGACCGGTAAAAAGTACAGTTTGATCCTCAAAATATCCCTTGCCAAAGGTGATCCCAAAACGATCGACAGTAATTTCACGCTGCTGAAGGTGAACTGCAATTCCATTTCAGAAGGACTCGACCATCTGAGGTCCATGAGCGACAAGAAGCTTGATTTTGGGTATGTCAAAGCACTGTTGTTTGGGGAGGGGGTCGCGAAACAGGAAATCCCTCTTGCCGTTGATTATTTTATGAGACGACCCGATATCCAGAAAATCGCCTATCTGGGAGTCGGAAAGCCAAACGCGTATGAGATGCTGAAATTCAAACCGAAGGAAGAGGCGGTCGCCGGCAGTTATTTGTTCTACACGTTTGAACGAAGCTGTACCCAATCCCCCTTTGTGTACGCGGTACCTCTCTATGACGCGTTCAGAAGAATCAACACCCCCGGACTCGACCTGACCTTGCCCGTCTTGGAACTTCAACAGGGGGTTCTGCAAATCAACAAAATCTCGTTGTTTGATAAGAAACGATGGCAAGAGGAACTCACGCCCGAAGAATCGAAACTTCTCAAGCTCCTCACAACCGGCATCCGCAATGATACGTTTACACTGAAGGCCAAGAACAGCACCTACTCCGTCTCGACTGAAAAAGGAAATACAACGTATCAACTGGTCGAGGGGAACGCATTCACGACGGCCATCCTGACGATCAAGATGCAGGGAGCTTTGGTCGAACGACTGGATGAGTCGGGAGTCGTAACAGAAGAAATGAAACACGCTTTGGAGAAACAAGCGGAAGATCAATTTCAAAAAAAAGTGAGCCGACTCCTCATCAAAATGAGAAACAAAAGCGTTGACCCTCTCGGCTTCGGCCTCCGCTATCGATCGAGACATCTGAATCACACGCAAGATCTCCAAACTTGGTCCACTGTCTATCCTCATCTAAAATTTCAGGTCCTCGCGAACTACAAACTCAATGAAAACTAAGCGTGCGGGAGAATTCAATCGATTCTCCCGTTTTTCGTTTTCCGGAGTTTCTTTCGTGCTTTTTTTCGCAATCTCCCCTATATTCAAACTATAGATTGTAGAGAGACGAAAGGGGAATTCCGACATGCTGAAAAAATGGCTGGCTCCGTTCCAAGCGGAAGCCTCGGGCGTTGCGGCCCTGAACCACGCACGCGTGCTGTCCAACCACCATCGCATCCAAGCGTCGCCTGGCTATCGAGAAGCGGCCCGCTATTGTGTGGATCGCCTGCTTGAGTACGGGCTGGACGCTGAGATCGTCACCTACCAAGCCACACCCGACGTCTACTTCGGCAACTCCCGCTCGTTCCGGGAATGGCGCTGCAAGGAGGGCGAACTGCAACTCCTCGGACCCCATTCCAAACGCCTCGCCCGCTATACCGAAATGGAACTCTCGATCATCCAACGCAGCACCTCGACCCCGCCGGAGGGCGTCACCACTGAGCTCGTGTTGGTGGAGAACGCAACGGAGGAGTCGGGATATGAGGGCCTCGATGTGCGGGGCAAAATCGTCCTCGCTCGCGGTTCCCAGATGCGCATCCACGAACTGGCGGTTGAGAAATTCGGGGCCGTGGGCATCGTGACCGACAACATGACGAGTTTCCCGCCTCTGCGCACCCGCGAAGACTTGGTGGACGCTGTGCAGTACACGTCGTTCTGGTGGTACGACGAACGTGTAACCTCGTTTGGTTTCGCCGTTTCCCCGCGCGTCGGCGACGAACTGCGAGCCCTTTGCAAAAAAGGCCCCGTCACCGTCCACGCACGGGTCGAGGCCGAACTGGTCGAAGGCGAAATCGAGAATGTCGAAGCGTTCATCCCGGGCAGCACGGACGAAGAAGTTCTGCTGATCTCGCACCTCTGCCATCCCAAACCGGGCGGCAATGACAACGCGTCCGGCCCGAGTGTGTTATTGGAAACGGCCCGCACGCTGCAACGTTTGCTTGCAGAGGGACGAATTGCGAAGCCCCAGCGAGGAATTCGCTTTTTGCTGATGCCGGAGTTTACAGGGACTCATGCTCATATCAACCACCGTCGGGAGCGACTGGCGAAGACCGTGGCAGCGCTGAACCTCGACATGGTCGGAGCTGACCCCGCCAAAAGCGGCGGTCCGCTGACCGTCGTGAAGTCCTCGCGCTCTCTGCCCTCCTACACGGCGGAACTTGCGCACGGCATCTGGGAGTTGGCGGCGGAGGACTGTCGGGACTTCAACCGAACGTATGGCTACTCGCTGACCAACCATCTGTTGACGCCGTTCTCGCCGGGAAGCGACCATTACATTCTCGCAGACCCGACCGTCGGGATTCCCTGCCCGATGATGATCACGTGGCCGGATAAGTTTTACCATACGTCGTTTGATACAGTTGACAACCTCAGCCCGCAGATGATGGGTCGAGTTGCATCGACGGCGGCGACGTACTTGTATTGGGTGGCAAATGCACAGCTTCAAGACCTGCTCTCGCTCGCCTCCCGCATGGCGGCGCAAGTTTCCCAAGAACTCGAATTGCAAGTCCGCAGTGTCCGCGAAGGGGTCATCGAGGCAGGTCTCGCGCTGGAACGCCTCTCTTGGCTGCGAGACTGCAAGATCGCCGACCTCCAGTCCCTGCAACGACTGGTACCCGCAGAGGAGGTCGCCCTCTGGCAGACAGACCTCGCGAAAAAAACCGCCTTCGTCGAAAGCGTGTACGAACACTTCCACGCCGAACTGGAATCTGTCGCACAGGGCCTCTCCCAAACACTCGCCGAAGTCGCCGCCACAACGACCGAAACCGCCGACCCCCTCTTGCAAAAAACGTTCCGCCGCCGTGGCATCGGCCCCCTCGACCTCAACGGCTTCCTCCGCCATCTGACCCTAGAGGAACGCGAGGCATGGGAAAAAGTCGTGCGAGAGTCCACGCACGACACGAGTGTGTTCCTTCAATACTACATGGACGGCACCCGCACGCTGGCGGAGATCATCCGCCACACCGAACTCGAAACCGACAAGGCAGACCTCCCGTTCTCCCTCGCCTACATCCGCCTGTTGCTACGGCTTCAACTGATCGAAGAAGTCACGCCGTAGAAAAAAAGCCAACCCCCACGCCCTGCGTGATGGTTGGCTTCTTTTTATACACCGGCAAATACGGCGACAATCGCGCCGGCAAGCGACGCGATCAGATTGACGGCATCGTTGTTCATCCACTTCTCACCGCGCAGGTAGGAGGTTTTCGTGGAGCAATGGGTGTGGGCTTCGACGTCCTTGCCGCAGACGACGCAGCGTTGCATCCATTGCCACTTGGCTCCGATCATCGAATCGACCAGCGACCCGATTGTTCCGGCGATCAGGCCGGTGAGGAGAAACCAGCCAAGCGTGGCGTGCAAGTTCGCGCTCGACGAACTCAACGAAAGCAACCACGCGCACAGCCCGATGAACAGCCCGCCCGCCATCGTCGCCAGCGTTCCCAAGAGCGAGATCCCGCCGGACGTGCCGGTCGGGACTTTTTTCAAGGTGAGAATCGAGCGGGGTTCGGTTTGGCTGAGACCGCCGATTTCGGTCGCCCACGTATCGGCGTTGACCGTCGCCAGCACGCCGACGAACGCCGCCCACCAGAGGAAGTGCGGGAACAGGACGTTCAGCAGGCAGAGAATCACCGCAATTCCGCCGTTCGCAAACACTTGGCCGGCATCGCGGCGGCCGCTTTTTTCATAAGTCGCTTCCACACCCGACTTTGCTCGTTGCTTGAATTTCGAGAGCACCGAAGAGGAGAGAAAGAACGCGATCAACGTCCCGAACCACGCGAGACTTCCACATGCATACAGAACCGTCCCCACGATCACCGCAGCTGCAAATCCGCTGGCCGACAGCGATCGTTTCCAATACGCCAACCCGGCGATCACGGTGGCTCCGATCAATCCGAGTATCCATGCACTGATTGTCATGCTCTTGACCTCCTGCCTTTTACCACTTCTTCCTCTACTGTACCATACTTTCCACTTGACAGCGTTCGACAGTCGGGATGACAATAGGGAGAGATAAAATCCACAATTTTTTGGGAGGGACCCTTTGTGACCGTCCTATGGGTGATGTTGGCGGCTGCTCTCTGTAGCTTCCTAAGCGTCGCGATGTTCCGCAAGATCGCGCTCCGCTATGGCTACGTGGACAAGCCCAACGCTCGCAAGAAACAAAAAGAACCGCTTCCGATGCTGGGCGGACTCGGCATGATCGTAGTGTTCGTTCTGTTCGTAAGCTTTTTCATCTACCGCTTTGGCGACTCGCCCGATGACGACTTGACGCTCTGGGGCATCCTCGGCGGCATCGCCGTGCTGGTTATCGTCGGGTTTCTCGACGACTATGCCAAGACGCGCGGCAAGGATTTCCCCGCACTGCCGAAATTCCTCGGGCAGATCGTCGCGACGTACTCGCTGATTTTGTCGGGCACCGTCGTTCACGGCGTGAACATCCCGTTTGGCGACATCGGCTACATCACGTTCAACCCGATTGTCGGACAAGTTCTCACCGTTCTCTGGGTCGTCGGCGTCATCAACGCCTTCAACTTCCTCGACGGCGTGGACGGGCTGGCGGGCGGCGTGGCGGCGATTGCTGCAGGTACGTTGCTCGTCGTCACGCTGATGATGGGCCAGACGACAACCGCTTTGCTGACGGCGACGCTGGTTGGCACGACGCTTGGCTATCTGCGTCACAACTTCTTCCCGGCCAAGATCATCATGGGCGACACCGGTTCGATGTTCCTCGGCTTCATGCTCGCCGCGATTTCGATTCTCGGCGCATTCAAGTCGATCACCATCGCCTCTGTCCTCGTGCCGGTCGTGGCATTGGGCTTGCCGATCTTTGACGCTTTTTATGTAACGATCCGTCGTGCTTTGAACGGCAAACCGATCTACACGCCGGACCGCACCCATGCGCATCACCGTTTGATGGATCATGGGCTGAACCAGAAGCAAGCGGTCGTGTTCCTCTACCTGATCGCGACGTGCCTCGGGCTTTCGTCGTTGGTGCTGACCCTGATTTAGCCAGAGTCTTCCCCATGTGCCTTCCTTGCTGTATCATGGAGAGAGAAGCAAAGGAGGGAGAAACCCATGTCATTTGACGTTTTGAAGTACGTCCTGGAGGCAAAGGAAGAGTTGGACCGCACGCTGGCCTGCAAACATACCGCGTTTGACGACTTATATCCGTACATGATGGAACAGCAGACTTTCTTTTGGTATAAGCGTCATGCGGCGTGGGCGGGTCTCTTGATGGCGGTTCGCATCGCCGAAGGCGCAGAAGCGGACTGGAAGCTTCTGTTCAACGAAAAGCAACAAGTGATGATCACCGCACGCGTGCTCGACAAAAAAGTACTCGACGAATGGCTGGAAGTCACGGAAGACAGCCAGCAAGGCATCGTGGAGTAATTCACGCAATACAGTCACCAAGAAAAAAGGGGACGGCGCCTAGGCGCTTGTCCCCTTTTTTGCATACTGCGTGGGAGTTGTCGAGAGTGGTTGAACGTGCTCGCTGAGGAGGAGCGTCATCGAAACTCCCCATGCGAGCGGGTTGTTTTGGTTCGGTTGAAGCGTGCCGCCGATGTAGAGTTCGGGCAGTTTGCCGTGGTTGGCGTGAAGCAGAGCGGTTGTTTTCGCCCAGTAGTGCTCGACTTTCTGCCGGTCGCCAAGGCTTGCGTAACAGAGGCCTAGCCACGGGAAGCCGAAGCACCACTGCGCTTCGCTGCCTTCGTTGTAATAGCGGTCCCCTTGGTAGCGGATGACGCCGTGGGTGCGTTCGAGTTTTTGCGTGATGTCGCCGAGGATGCGCAGAGCGGTCGCTCGGTTGACGACTCGGTAGGGGTAGATCAAGGAAAGCAGTGCGAGGTCGGTGTCTTTGGAGACACTTTCGCGGGGGAGGAGATTCTTGAGCGTCTCTTCCCCTTTTTGAATCCATTCCGGCGGGACGTTGACGAGCAGCGAGACCGCTTTCAAACCGGCGACGCAGGCTCCGACAGACGAGGCGTGAACTTCGACGTTCTCCTCCCAGATGCCGTTGTCCGGTTCTTGCCAATATTGGAGGCAGCCGAGGTAGTAGACGAGTTTTTGCACGATGTCGTGGTCGCGAGAGTCGCGGATGAGGGGTTTGCCGTGGCGAACGCCCTCGCCGAGTCCCCAGAGGAACAGGCCGATGGAGTCGTTCTGGGCATGGCCCCAGGGATCAGGCACCTCGCGGAGGTCCACGGAATAACGGGCGTGAATGTATTCGTAGGGAAGCACCGGCTTCTGGCGGGTGTGGATGTCGATCTTCCATTCGTACTGGCGGAACAGATCGAGGAGCGCATGGTAGGCGGCTTCGTATCGACCGCAATCGGAGTGGAGATAAGGTAAGACCGTATAGGCGATATCTCGAATCCAAACGTAGGAATAGTCGCTGGAGGGGCTTGCCACATAGGCCCCATTGGGCAGGCGCATCGCCTCCAACAAGTCGTGCAGAGCTTTCATGGGGTCATCTCTCCCTTCTACGACCATTCTGAACACGAATGGGGGTGGATAACCTCATGATAAGCGGGAAAGGACGGATTGGTGCCTGTACAAAAAAGCCCAAACCTCCGGGGAGCGGAAGGCATGGGCTTTTTTTCTAAATAGCAAGTTTGTAGATGTTCGTTTTGACACGGCCGTAGATCATGTCGATCTGGGTTTCGCGGTATTGGTCGGGCGTGCCGATGTCGGACCAGTACCCCCGGCCGATGCAGCCGTAGAGCGGGAGTCCTTGAGCCAACACTTGAGGAAAAAGTTGAGAGCTGAAGTCGTACTTCTGCCCGTGCTCGAAGAACTCCAAGATCTGCGGTTCCAATACGTAAATTCCCGTGTTCACCGTATGGCTAAACACTTCGTCCCAGCTCGGCTTTTCTTGGAACCTTACGATCCGCCCGTCCTCCGCCGTTGTCACGACGCCGAATCTCGTCGGGTCGTCCACTTGCGTAAGAACCATCGTCCCGAGCGCTTGAGCGTCTCGGTGGAAGTTCATCGCGTGCGTCAGATCAAAGTCGGTCAAGGCATCGCCGCTGATGACCAAAAACGTTTCGTCGAGGAAGTCGGCGGCGTTTTTCACGCTGCCCGCTGTACCGAGCGGGCTGTACTCCTCAAAGTAGTGCAAACGAACTCCATACGCAGAGCCGTCGCCGAAGTGCTGCTTGATCACGTCTGGCAGGTATTGTAATGTGACGGCGATGTCGGTGATTCCGTGGCGCTTGAGCAAGTCGAGTATGTACTCCATACAAGGTCGATCCAAAAGCGGCACCATCGGTTTCGGCATTCTGTCTGTCAACGGTCGCAGGCGAGTACCTTGACCTCCAGCCATGATCACAGCTTTCATTGCGGCACGCTCCTCTCAGGTGTTCGTTTCATCCGGCAGCTCGGGCCCTCCGCTTTCCCTACGGACGGCCTCCCATCTCTCATGTCTCCGTTTTTCCTACTCCATCGCCGCCGCCGCTTCTAAAACGGTCGGCACGCGGACATCCAGCCCCAACGCTTTGTGATACACCTTGGTCGTCTGCCTTGCGATGCAATTCCAGTTGTAGTGGTCGATCTCGTCCAACGCGGTCTGCGCCAGACGCTTGCCAAACTCCGCATCGCGAAGCAAACTCTTCACTTGCAACGCCAGCGAGTGCGCATCGTCCGGGTACATCTTCAACCCGTTGCGCCCGTGCTGCACCACATCGCCCAAGCCCCCGACGTCCGACACCACGACCGGCGTATTCGCCGCCATCGCTTCGAGCGCCACGATGCCAAACGGTTCGTACAAGCTCGGGAACACCGCCACGTCCGCTTCTTGGAACAGGGAGTTGCGATCTTCATCGGAGATAAACCCGGTGAACCGCACACGATCCGCGATCCCCATCGCGTGTGCTTGCTCTCGGAGCGATTCCATCGACGGACCCTTGCCCGCGATGACGAAGCGGGTTTCCGGGAACTCGTCCACGATCATCGGGACGGCGTTCAACAGCGTGTGAACGCCTTTTTCCCGCACCAGACGGCCCACGAACATCACCAACTTCTCACCCTCTTTGGCAAAAACGCCCTTGCCCGCTTCTGCGAGCGCGGTCGGACGCAACATCTCCGGGTCCACGCCGTTCGGGATGACGTCCAATTTGTCGGACGGCAGGTGGAAGACCTGCTCCACTTCCCGCTGCATGTACGTGGAGCAGAGGATGACGCGCTGCGATTCGTAGGTGAGTTTCCATTCCAGACCGTGGATGTAGCGTTGCAGGTCGGTGTGAATCCCGTGATTGCGCCCGTGCTCCGTCGCGTGAATCGTGGAAACGAGCGGAACACCGCTTGTTTTTTTGATCATTTCGGCGGCGTAGGCCACCAGCCAGTCGTGGGCGTGGATCAGGTCGAATTTCAAACCTGCGTCCTGCAACCCCTGCACGGTGTCGATCATCATGAGGTTCAATTGGAACGCCCAGTGCTCAAATTCAGCTCCGTCCGGCTTCATGACGTGAACGCGGTGAACGTGAACTCCTTCGACGACTTCCTCAAACGGTGCGCCCTCCGCTTCGGTGGTGACGACGTGCACGTCCCAGCCGTTTTTCACGAGATAGCGGGTCAGGTCGTACACATGGCGAGACAAACCACCGACGGTCATCGGCGGGAACTCCCACGAGAGCAGGAGCACGACCGGTGAAGTCGAAGGGGCGAATTGGCGCAGTTCGTGTTTGGAACGATACGCCTCGAAGTTGATGGCCGGGAAGAGATTGTCGAGGAGCTCGATTTTGGACAACCACATCGCGTTGAGGTTGCCTTTTTTCAACATGCCGTAGAGGGCGTCAAAGCGATTGACGTGGTGCTTGGTGCGTTTCACGGCATAGTCGACCATCGTTTTGTTGTCCATGATGAACGCCCAGTCGCTGCTCTGTGCCAGCATCAGCTCGCGAGACGCTTGGTTGAGCGCTCGGCGTTCCAAGTCGGACGGCTCTGCAAACGAGTTCGCCAAGTCGATCATGCAAGTCTCCATGCGATGCAACGCCGGATAGATCCAATCGTTCTCACTGCGCAACCAAACATCCGAGTAGCCGCCTCTCCCCCAGGAAGACATGGGCAAACGGCATACTTGGAAGTCCGGATAGAGACCCAAGTATTCGGAAGGTGTGATCGTTTTGATCGTCGTCTGGTCGAAGTGCATCTTGCGCAAGAGCATGTCCAACCATTGCGGGCCTTCGTACCACCAGTGCCCGTACAACTCCGCGTCATAGGGCGCGACGATGATCGGGCGGCGACCCATTTGGTAGGACAGATGCTCGACTTGTCGTTCGCGGTTGAACAGGAAGTTGCCGGCGTGTTCGGCCGCTTTTTCCCGCGCCCATTGCGGGTTGTAGGGTTCCTTTTGCTCAGACTTGCCGGTGATGCGGAAGTACTTCATCCCCGTGTTGATGCGGATGCCGTCCGGGTGGATGTAGTCTTTCACCTCTTCGATGGGCAGGTCGAACCCGATGTCGCGGTAGTATTCGCGGTAGTTGAAGTCGCCCGGATAGCCCTCGTGTGAACTCCACACTTGGCGGGACGATTCGACATCGCGTGGAAACGCCGCCACGCCGTGCGGAGTCAGCACGGGCGACGCCGTGCCAAACACCGGAGCAGGCTCGGCGGTCGAAACGCCGTGCGCATCGGTGAAGAAGAAACGCAGACCGCATTCCTTCAATAAAAGATCAAGTTCAGGCGCATACCCGCACTCCGGCAACCAGATGCCTTGCGGGGCGCGGCCGAAATGTTCCGTATGCAGGTCGACCGCCGTCTGCAATTGAGCGCGGACGGCTTCCTCCGTCATGACGTTCGGGAGAAACGCGTGTGTCGCCGCCGACGTGATGATCTCCAACTTCCCGAGGTCTTGCAGTTCGCGAAACGCGGGGATCAAGTTGCCGTTGTAGCGCAGGTAGAACTCCCGCAGAGACGTGAAGCGGTTCAGGTATTTGAAGGCCAGTCCGTTGAACTGCTGGGCTTGCGATTCGGTGCGCAAGACTTCCTTTTCCGCCAGTTCGATCAGTTTGGTGAGGTGTTTGAGGTAGCGCTTTTGCAAAAGGGGGTCGGTCAGCATCGACAACAACGTCGGCGTAATCGACATCGTGACGCGAAATTCAACGCCGTCGGCGAGCAGTCCTTGGTAGACCTGCAGGAGCGGGATGTAGGTTTCTGTGATCGCTTCGAACAGCCAGCGTTCCTCCAAGTACGCTTCACTTTCCGGATGTCGGATGTACGGCAAGTGTGCGTGCAGGACGAGGGCGAGGTAGCCTTTTACCATTAGAGCTTGTCTCCTTCCCCGGATGCTTTCGATTCCGAGAGGTTGTAGCCGGTGAACTTGTCGTGCCACGGTTCGTTGGCCAGAGAGGACGGTGCAAGTTCTGCGTCCTTGGCGCGCAAGAAGTCCGGCGTCTCTTGGTGGATCGTGCTGAATTTCAGGTGCGGCTTCGCTTGATTCTCTTGCGGAAGCGGCGGGGTTTCGACGATGTTCGAACGCAAGATCGTGAACAGTTGGCCGGTGATCGTCTGGGTGCAGAGGTCGATCTGGTAGCGACGACCCGGTGCGATGCCGTGGATGTACCAACTCTCCGCACGCGGGTTGACGTCGATGCGGATCTTGTCATTCGCGTTGGTGCCGGTAAAAAGCAAATCGGTCACATCATGGACGATCAAGCAAAACGGCAAGACATTCCAATCGGCGCGGAAGTGCTCTTGGATCAGGTGTTTGCGCTGCTCGTTGACTTCCCAGTAGGCAAACAGCGTGCGCGGTTCCTTGACCATCGCGACCAGACGGTTCAGGCCGTGACTGCGGTTCCACGTTTCGTCGACCAAGGAAGCATCGCGCAGAGAGGGATCGACGAGCGGCGTGTCGAGTTTGAGCGCCACTTGTGCGGGGGCCGGTTTTGTGACCGGAGCCGCTTCGGTCGCGAAAGTCGGCGCAGGGGTCGGCGTCGAAACAGGCGTCGACTCAATCTTCGTTTCTATCGAAGGTTCTTGCTCTTGAAACTGTATCTCTTGAGAGGTCACGGCGATCTCCGCCATGCCTGCCGTCTCCATAAATTTTTGCAAACGATATCTGAACTTCCCGCGGGACATGCCATACGCCCGAGCCACTTCGGACTGCATCTCGCCCGCTTCGAGCCGTTGAATGATCTCGATCCACATTGTGTGTTCTTGGTTCGCGTTCATGGTCTCCTCCAGCGTGAAAATCTCTTGTTAGGCTTAAGTTTCGCGCCCATGCTCACGATTCCTTTCTGACAAAAAACACGCCTCTCGCCCTCAGCAGACACCGCTCGACACGTGAATCCGCTCTCATGCCCAAACATTCCCAATTCAACCTCCATCTCGTGTCGAAATTTTAGGAAAACAGGAGAAAACTTTTTTGATTCGACACGAAAAAAAGTGACGGAAAGGCTCGCGGCCCCATCACTTTTTTCAAATCCTATCGCCAGTTCGTCCCCCAACTCGTCAGTTCCAGCTCGAAATCGTTGCAGAAGTCCGGGGAAATCGGCACGACGCGGATGTTGGCGTTCGCTTTGCGCCAGACTTCGATGCGGTTTGGGTAGTCGCATTCGAACAGGTACTTCCCGCCGGCATTCTCTGTCACCGGGCGCAATTCTTGCTTCCAAATGCCGCCGTGTCCATCGGAACCGACCGCTTCGACGCGCACGTCCGCATGCCAGATGCGGCCCAATCGGATGCACGCTTGCACACGCGTTCCGTCCTCGTGGGGGCTGAGTTTGATGTCTTGGATGTAGACGGAGTCCCACGAAGTGCGGACGAACTGCTTATACGCGCCGACTCGCTGTGCCACTTCCAAGTTGTTCGCCGCAAACCGTCGTCCCCGCTCGGCGACAGGTGCGTAGGCGCGACTCCAATACTCCCCGACCATGCGTGCGGTGCTGAATTCGGGCGTGATCGTGCGAATGGAGTTTTTCATAACGGTGACCCAGTCGTGCGGAACTCCCCCTTCGCCACGGCGGTAGTACAGAGGCGCGATCTCCGTTTCCAAAACGCGATAGAGCGTTTCACCGTCCACCCAATCTTGGTAGCCCCGCCCGCCCTCGGTCTTGCCTTCAATCGCCCAACCGTTTTCGCCGTTGTAGCCTTCATCCCACCACCCGTCGAGAACAGAACAGTTCGGCACGCCGTTGAGTGCTGCTTTGATTCCCGAAGTGCCGCTGGCTTCCATCGGTTTTACGGGGGTGTTCAACCAGACGTCCACACCTTGCACCAAGTGGCGTCCGATGTTCATGTCGTAGTTTTCGACGAGGAAGACCTTGCCTTGAAATCCTTCCATCTTGGAGACTTCCACGATGCGACGGATCAATTCTTGCCCCGGATGATCGGCCGGATGTGCCTTGCCTGCAAAAACGAACGCCACCGGATGATCGGGGTGGTTGACGATGCGCTCCAATCGGTCGAGGTCTTGGAACAGCAAGTACGCTCGCTTGTAGGTCGCAAATCGACGGGCGAACCCGATCGTCAGCACGTTCTGCAAATTCGGCAGACTCAAGCGTTCGGTCATGCGTTGCTTTGCCGACTGATGTGCGCCCCAGAGCTTGTCGTCGGGGATTTCCTCGACTTTCACCCACGTCTGCGGGTCGGCGACGGCACGCGGCCAGTTGTAGGCGAGATGTTGGTTGTAGAGTTCACTCAGTTCAGGAGAAAGCCACGTCTCCGTGTGAACGCCGTTGGTGACCGCTTCCACGGGAATGTCTTGGGGCGGGATGTCGGGACACCACTTGTGAAAAAGTTCCTTCGTCACTTCGGCGTGAAGTTTGGAGACGCCGTTGACTTTTGAAGCGGTCTGGAACGCGAGGCGTGTCATGTTGAATTTGTCGTTGTGGCGGCCCAGACCCAAGATCTTCGCACGGTCGGCGCCCAACTGCCAGAAGTAGTCTCCCAAGTAGCGGTCCATCAATTCGAAGGAGAACTGGTCATGACCCGCCGGTACGGGCGTGTGCGTGGTAAAAACGGTGGAGGCTTTCACCGCCTCGAGCGCCGTTTCAAACGAAACGCCCTGTGCGGAGTATTCGCGAATTCGCTCCAACGCGAGAAACGCGACGTGCCCTTCGTTCATATGCCACACGTCCGGCTCGAATCCGATCGCGCGCAGAACACGCACGCCGCCGATGCCCAAGATCACTTCATGGGCGATTCGCGTCTCTTGGTCGCCGCCGTAGAGACGGTCGGTCAAGCGACGGTCTTGGTCGGAGTTGCGGTCGTTGTCTGCGTCCATCAAATAGATGGGAACGTTTCCCGCGTTCGCCTGCCAGACGCGCAAGTAGATCAGGCGGTTTCCAAGCGGCACTTCGACGAAGAGCGGGTGCCCGTGACCGTCGAGCACCGCTTGCACGGGCAACTCCTCCGGGTTCATCGGCGGGTATTGTGCGTCTTGGGAACCGTCTTCGAGGATGCGTTGTTGAAAATACCCTCGGCGATATAACACTCCGACCCCCACCAGAGGAAGTTCCAAGTCGTTGGCCGCTTTCACATGGTCCCCCGCCAATACGCCAAGACCTCCGGAATAGATCGGAAGGGATTCACTCAAACCAAACTCGGCACTGAAATACGCGATTTTCGGTTGCATCGGTTGCTCCACCTCTCCACTCTTTATAAGAGAAGATATGAGAAAGCGATTGCACTGAACTCTCATTTTTCTCGACAAAAAAGCCTCAGCCCGTGTCAGAACGGGCTGAGGCTCTTTTTCCTGCCTGGAACTACTTTTTGACGACGGCATGTCCGCCGAATTCGTTGCGCAGAGCGGCGACGACTTTGCCGTGGAAGGTGTCGTCTTCGAGAGAGCGGTAGCGCATGAACAGCGACATCGCGATGACCGGAGCGCTCGCTTGGAGCTCCAACGCGGTCTCGACGGTCCATTTGCCTTCGCCCGACGATTGCATGACGCCGCGGATGCCTTCGAGCTTGGCGTCTTTGGAGAAAGCGCGCTCGGTCAGGTCCATCAGCCAACCGCGGATGACGGAGCCGTTCGCCCAGACGCGGGCGACGTCCTCGTAGTTGTAGTCGTACTTCGACTTGTCGAGAACTTCAAAGCCCTCGGCGATCGCTTGCATCATGCCGTACTCGATGCCGTTGTGGACCATTTTCAGGAAGTGGCCGGCCCCGACATCGCCTGCGTAGAGGTAGCCTTTTTCCACGGAGAGGTCTTGGAAAATCGGTTCGATGGTCGGGAATACTTCTGCGTTGCCGCCGATCATGAAGCAAGCACCATGACGTGCGCCTTCGGTACCGCCGGACGTGCCGACATCATAGTAGTGGACGCCGGTCTCCGCCATGCGTTCTCCGCGAGCGACCGATTCTTTGTAATGCGAGTTGCCCCCTTCGATGACGATGTCACCGGCGGAGAGCAGCGGTTGCAGGGTGTCGAGCACGCTGTCCACGATGTTGTGCGGAACCATGACCCAGACGACACGCGGGGTGTCGAGTTTTTCGATCAGGTCTTGGATGGTTTCAGCCGGGATGGCGTTCTGGTTGAACGATTGCAGGTCTTTCGCCGCTTGGGCGTTTACGTCATAGCCAACTACGCTGTGGTTGTGGTCGAGCAAGTTCTGGGCCAGGTTGTACCCCATTTTGCCGAGACCGATCAGTCCGAGCTTCATGTTCTGGTCATCTCCTCAGTAGGTTCTAAAGTTCTCTCTCTGGTATTATTGCGTAAACTGCAACAGCAAAACACGCGCCGGAGCCGCTTCGGTTTCCAACAATTTCAGCGGAGCCCCGCAGAGGAAGTATTCGCCCGCTTGGACGTCTCCAAGACGCAAGCCTTCCATGATCACGATGTTCGCTTGGAACAGCGTTTTGTGCGTCGGATGCCCCGGTTGGCTGCGCTCGATGCCCAGTGCGTCAATGCCGACGCCGCGAATGCCTTTTTCCACACAGTACTCCGCTGCGTCGACGGAGAGGTAGACGAATTCGAGGTTGAAGACGCTCTCGGCGGAGTTCTTGGTTTTGAGGATCAAGAAATCGCCCTGCTCGACGGTCTGCGCTTCGAGGTCGGCGCGGGTGATGCCGCCCGTGACGTTCGTGAGGTCGAGCACGCGGCAGGGTCCGACCATCGTTTCCAGAGGAATCACTTCCATCGTGCCGCCGCCGGGCACCATGTGCAAGGGAGAATCGATGTGCGTGCCGCAATGCACGTCCATGTCGAGACGAGATTCGCGAGCGGTCGCCGTGTCGAAGTCCTGCACGACGGAGATGTTCGGTTGCTTGGTCGGTTTGTCCTTGTAGACGGGCATGCCGTTAAAAATCGGCATGGAGACGTCGTACACTTTATAGTTCATGCGAGATTACCTCCTCGAAAAAACGCCGTCCTGCATCTGAGCGGGCAGCGTGTGGGCTTCGTTTGCATCGATGTACCACCACTGCACGTTGTCTTCAGACAGCAAGTAGTTGACCGCTTTCGGCCCCCATGTGCCCGCTTGGTATTCGTGCAACGGCACGAGACCTTTGTCCCACGCGCGGCGGATCGGGTCGACGAACTTCCACGCAAGCGAAACTTCGTCCCAGCGGGTGAAGAACGTGGAGTCGCCTTGGATGGCGTCGTTGATCAGGCGTTCGTACGCTTCGGGCGAACCGCCTTCGATGTCGCAGTTGTTGCAGAAGTCCATCGCGATCGTCACAACTTCGTCATCGGTGCCTGGCTTCTTGGCGTTTAGATAGAGTGTCATGCCTTCCGTCGGGTTGATGCGGATGACGAGCAGATTCGGGCCGACGGTGCCGGCGTGATGGAAGTTGTTCAGCATCGGAACGTCCTTGAACTGGATGACGATCTCGGTGGTTTTTTTCGGCATGCGTTTGCCGGTGCGGATGAAAAACGGCACGCCGGACCAGCGGAAGTTGTTCACGAACAGCTTCGCCGCGACAAACGTTTCCGTGTCCGAATCCGGAGCGACGTTCGCTTCATCGCGATACCCGAGGACGGGCTCGTTTTTCATCTGGCCCGCGACGTATTGGCCGCGCACCACGTATTGCGAGATTTCGTCCTCCGCATATCGACGCAGCGAGCGCAGGACTTTGACTTTCTCGTCGCGAATCGCTTCCGTCTCAAACTTGGACGGCGGTTCCATGCAGACCATCATCAGCATCTGGAGCATGTGATTCTGCACCATGTCCCGCAGAGCGCCGGAGTGTTCGTAGTAAGAGGCGCGGTCCTCGACACCGAGCGTTTCGGAAGCGGTGATCTGGACGTTGTCGATGTAGCGGTTGTTCCAGAGCGGCTCGAACAGCATGTTCGTGAAGCGCAGCATCTCGATGTTCTGCACCATCTCTTTGCCGAGATAGTGGTCGATGCGGTAGACCTCTTCCTCCTTGAAGGATTGCGAGATCACTTCGTTGAGCGCACGTGCCGATTCGAGGTCTTTGCCAAACGGCTTCTCAATGATCAGACGCTTCCAGCCTTGGTTCTGGGTCAGCCCGCCGTGGCGCAGATTGGTCGCCACCGTGCCGAACAGTTCGGGAGCCAGCGAGAGATAGAACAGTCGGTTGGACGACCCGTCCATCAATTTCTCACGGCCTTCCACGACGGTGCGCAGCTTCCCGTAGGTATCCGGGTTGGTGACGTCGAGCGCCACATAGTCGATTCGCCCGATGAAGTTTTCCCACGCCTGTCCTTCTTGGAAGGACAAACGGCTGTGTTTGGTGATCGAATCGTGCACCATAGCACGAAACTCGGGTTGCCCCATTTCCGAACGACCAACGCCAACGATGGCGAATTGTTCATGAATCAGCCCATCGCGATACAACGCATAGAGGGCGGGAAACAGCTTGCGTTTTGCAAGATCCCCCGTCGCTCCGAATAAGACCATGACAAACGGCTGCTTACTCTCACGCATACACTAGACGCACTCCCATCAGCCTGTTTTTACAAGTCCGATAACACACAACACGTATTAGTATATAGTATTTTTTCCCGAAACACCTGCCAAAAATGTACAAAAGCGTCGATTCTCGTAGAAAAATTTTTTGTCCGTGGAAAAGAGACACAGCCCGTGTGGGGTGTGTCTCTTTTTTTACGCGCGGTACGCTTGTTGTTCGGTCCACAGGATGTCTTGCAGGTCGATGTCCGGAGAGAGCGGTTCGCGGAGGTCGCGGTAGGTGAGCGGGCCTTTTTCGGAATAGCCTTCGTATTCGATGACGCCGACGCGCAGGAAGCGGAATTTTTTGAGCATCAGTTCGTAGAACGTGGCGTCGTGGGTGGAGATGATGAACTGGCGGCGTGTGTCACCTCTTTGGAGCAAGGTGCGGATTAGGTCGATTAGCAGAATTTGGTAGTGCTATTGCAATAGTCAGTGGACGTTTCAAGATTAGCATCGTTGATGCTTTGCGCGCTTCCGGTGGAATTGACGAGGATGTCGAGATCAAACATGTTCTCCATTCGAAACACCTCCTTTACATGAGATCGTTGGCACAAATGTTCCAGGTCGATTAGCAGACCCTGGTATTGCAATAGCAACTGTTCCCGGAAAGATCAGTATCGTTGATGCTTTGCGCGCTTACGGTGGAATTGACGAGAATGTCGAGATCAAACATGTTCTCCATTCGAAACACCTCCTTTACATGAGAATGTTCTAGGATGTATATCTCTGGAGTCTTGTGAGTGACGTCTGGTACAGGGACCTTTCCAAACTTTCATCCACACATAAAATATATCAAAACTAAGTTAAAATTACAATATAATATATTGCAATACTAAAATTTATTTAAAAGAAAACAAATAAATTCCCAATTGAATAAACGGGTGAGAAAAAAGAGACCCGCCTCACCGGGCAGGGTCTCTTTTTACAGACAAGGGTCTTACTTGGGGTCGTATTGGCAGGCCATCGCGGCTTCGAATTCGTCGGAGCCCAGTTCCACGATCCGCTGTCCGACTTCCTCCATCGAGCGGCGCAAGTCGTCTTGCACATCGGGATGAGCACGTCCGACGAAATAGCGCCGCATATGGTCGGTGCGCCGAGGCCGTGGATGAGCACGGCGAGGACACGGCTTTTTTTCCCTTCAATGCGCGGGTGGAGCTGCAATCGCAACGACATCGCCTCTCCCCTCCATTCACATGCCGCACAAAAAAAGCCTCCCCGCGCCGTGGCGCAAGGGAGACTCTTTTTGCAAGAAAAACTATTCTTTGACCGCACCGGAGGTCAGACCGGAGACGATGCGGCGTTGGAAGATCAAAACCATCACGACGAGCGGCACGGTGACGATGATCGAAGCCGCCGAGATTTCACCCCAAGGCAGAGTGTACTGGCCTTGGAACATCGCGATCCCGACCGGCACGGTCTTCATCGCTTCTTCGGTGTTGATCGTCAGCGCGAACAGGAATTCATTCCACGCGGCGATGAACACGAGGATGGCGGTGGTGAACACGCCGGGCATCGCGAGCGGCAGGAAAACTTTCGTCAGCGTCTGCCAGATCGTCGCTCCGTCCATCTTCGCCGCTTCTGCCAAGTCGTTTGGCAACTTGCGGAAGAAGATCGTCAAGTTCCACACTGCCAGCGGCAATGCAAACGTGGTGTACGGGATGATCAAGCCAAGCCACGAGTTTGTGAGCCCGACCGACTGCAAGAACATGAAGATCGGAGAAATCGTGGCAATCTGCGGGAACATCGAAACGGCGAGCACGATGCCGAGGATGATCGTCTTGCCTTTGAAATTCAACCACGCGATGGCGTAGGAAGCAAACACGGAGATCACGATGGCATAGATCGTGGTCAGCGCCGCGACCGCCAACGAGTTCCAGAGGTAGGTCCCAAACGGTCGCTCTGTGAAGACGAGTTTGTAGTTGTTGATCGACGGTTCTTGGATTCCGATGTTGAACGCATTCGCGCCAAACAGTTCACCCGGCGGCTTCAAGGACGCCAGCAACTGCCAGAGGAACGGGAACATGACTGCGAACAAGAAACAGATCAGGAACACATAGAACAAAGGCCCTGCTTTTTTCTGCATCGTCCTTCCCCCTTACTTCCCGCTGTTTTCGCCGATGAGATCGGCGCCGAGGATTTTGATATAGCCCATCGAGATCAGCGCGACGCAGAGGAAGACGATGACAGACAGTGCGGAGCCCGCACCGAAGTTCATCTGGGCGAACATCGTCTTGTATGCGTAGATCGAGATCGTCTCCGTCGAGTTGGCAGGGCCGCCGCCGGTCAGAACGTAGACGAGGTCGAACACGCGGAACGCGTCCAACGTCCGGAACAACAGCGCGACCAAGATCGAGGTCTTGAGCATCGGAAGCGTAATGGAGAAGAACTGCTGGCGTTTCGTCGCCCCGTCCACTTCCGCCGCTTCATAGAGCGATTCCGGAATGGTTTGCAAGCCTGCGAACAGCAGGAGGGCCATGAACGGCGTCGTTTTCCACACGTCTGCGAAAATCGTCGAGAACATCGCGCCCCACTTCGTCGTGAGCAAGACACCCGGGTCGGAGATCAAGCCGATGGTGTAGAAGACGTGTGCCAAGATGCCGTTCTGCCCGTCGTACATGAACTTCCACATCAAGGCTGAGATGACCGTCGGAATCGCCCACGGGATCAGGACGGCCGCACGCACCAGACCGCGTCCGATAAACTGCTTGTTGATCAGGACGGCGATCCAGAGACCGAGAATCAATTCGAAGAACACCGACACGAGCGTAAACGTCACCGTGTTGCCAAGCGACGCCCAGAGGCGGGAGTCGGTGAAGTATTGCTTGTAGTAGGTGAAGCCGACAAAGTTCGGCTCGATGACCGTGCCTTGGAGACCGCGGACGAGACCGAGAACGGCTTCGGACTTCAATTGCTTGTCATTGGCGAGTGCGAGGACTTTTTTCTCCGCGTCACCGAGTGTTGTCTTGAGTTTCTCTGCTTCTGTTTGATCCGCTTCGAAGAACTTCACATCGTCCGGGATCGGTTGCATGTCGTTGAGCAGGTTGTCCACTTGGGTATAGCGGTCCGCAAACTTTGAATCTTGGCGCAGTTCTTGGTCCACTGCGTTGATCGACTGCAGCACGCTTTCCAATTCCTTCGCGGCGGCAGGTTGAATCTGCTTCTCCTCGTTGGCGATGTTCGATTTCAAGAGCGGCAGTCCGTTGGCGTAGCGCTCCATGTCGATGCCGTATGAGCTGTGAATTTGCGACTTGGTCGGATCGTTCAACCGAACGTCGTAGAGCGAGATCCAGAACGAGCGCACGACCGGCCAGATTGCGATGACGAGGATGATCAGAAGCGCAGGGAACACCATCAGATAGCCGGCTTGCTTTTCCGACATGCGGCGATTGCTTTTTGCCATGTTCTCTCACCACTTCCACATACCATGAATGCCCCTCTGTATTTTGATTCGACAGAGGAGCACTCAGGTTTTATGATTTAGATTATTTCACGACTTCTTTCATTTTCGCGTCCATGTTCTTGACCGCTTCTTCTGCGGTTTCTTGACCTGCGATCGCCTTGGATACCTCGATCTGGATGATGTCGGAGATCTTCGGGTATTGCGGCGAGGTCGGGCGCGGCACCGCTTTGGAGATGCCGTTTACGAAGTCTTTGTTGGCAAAGAGCGGAGATGCTTTTTGAACGTCTGCATCGTCGTATTCCGGGAGCAGGGTCGGTGCGGAACCGCCGTCTACCGCGGTGATTTTTTGACCTTCTTGGCCGGTCAGGTATTTCAGGAACTCCCACGCTTCTTTCGGATGCTTGGAGTTCTTGTTGATCCCGGACAACCAGCCGCCGAGCGTTGCCGCCGAACCTGCATCACCCGCCGGAAGCGGAGCGAGGGCGACTTTGCCTGCGATCTTGGATTGCTTGGTATCTTGAGCGACTGCGAACTGGTACGGCCAGTTGCGGATGAACGCCGATTGACCTTCTTGGAACGCGGTTGCCGATTCGGTTTCGGTGAAGGTCGTGATGTTCGACGGAACGAAGTCGGACTTGACGACTTCGATCATCTTGCTCAGACCTTTGATCGTGCCCGGATTGTTGATGACGACTTGGCCTTTGTCATCGAGGATTTTGCCGCCGTATGCCGCTGCAAACTCGACGAAGTTGCAGACGAGACCTTCGTATTGCTTCGCTTGCATCAGGTAGCCGAATTGGGTGCCGCCTTGGCCCTTGGTTGCTTTTGCTTGTGCAATCAGGTCGTCCCACGTCTTCGGAACGTCCTTGACGAGGTCGGTGCGGTAGAAGAGAAGACCGGTGTCGATAAATTTCGGCATGGTCCATTGTTGACCGTTGAAGTTACCCGCTTGGACAGCCCCTTGGATGTAGGTGTCCATCTTGATGTTGTCTTGTTGGATGAAACGGTCGAGCGGCAACAGGTAGCCCGCTTGTGCAAACTCTGCCGGCCAGATGACGTCGAGGTCGAACACGTCGATCTCAGCAGACTTCGCGGAGAACATCGTCACGTACTGGTCATGGGATTGACCGGTGTCGGACGGCATCTCGCGCAGTTCAACTTGGATGTTCGGGTGCGACTTGTTGAACGCATCTACAATTTTGTTCGACGCAGCGGTGGTGTCTTTCCCGCGTGCGAAGACCAACTTGACTTTCTCGTCCTTGGAACCGGAATTCGCGGTCGAACCGTTGTCGGAGCTCTTGGTGTCGGAGCAGCCAACCATCGTAATTGCCATCATCGTTACAAGACCTGCGGTGGTAACTTTTTTCCAGCCTTTCATTGGATCACATGTCCCCTCTCGTTTATCTGATGTTATGCAAACGTTTTCGCACATTTTCCAACCAAATCATACTACCCGACATTCTGAATTGTCAAGCAAATCGTTAATAGATTTTACGTGAACAATAACGAATGAATATTTATTAATCAAGATTTGTCTCCGCCAGTTCCCGATGGCTTACCATGCGGTTACTTCCATTGCGTGTGGCGTAGGTTTCGCAAGATCCGTTGGTTGCGCGAGTCGGCGAGATCATTTTTCCTCTACGACTTGTTGTACCCAAATTTGCAAGAGGGGATGTGCGGAAGCGGTTTCATGATTTTAATGAAGAAATCGTACAAAAGCACTTCGAGCGCACGCCCTGTCAGGATTCAACACTCACCCTTCTCAGACTCGATCTAGACTGTTAATATTGACGTATCTATTTTATTTTTCATTATATGTGCTTTATCATCAAGATCAAATGGGGAAAAGGGAGTTGGCGACCGCATGAATGCCACCACAACAACACTTTGGAGCAAGATCGAAGAGATTTCCAAGCAATTTGCAGTTGAAGACACAAACGTGTTGAAACGATTTGGGGAAATTCTGGAGGCACAGGGCGATTGGGAATCGTTTCGCATCAATCCGCTGAAATTCGCCAACCAGCATGGCATGGATTCCACGCACGTCGTCAACCTGTTTATCTACGGAACCAAAGTCGGCCTGTTTGAACTGGATTGGAACTTGATCTGCCCGATGTGCGGGTGTGTGGAGCATACGTACGACTCCCTGAACCAGATTGCGATGGGCGATTCGTTTTATTGCACGCTTTGTGACGACACCATCGAAACGCAGCTCGACAACTATGTGGAAGTTTCGTTCAACTTGCATCCGAACGTGCGGGAGCTGAACATCGAGCCGTTTGCAGATATTGAAAGCTACTTCTGCTACTTTTTCTCCGACAACTTTGTCCATCCCAAAGAGTTCGTGGAGTATCTGACGAAAGAATCGATGAAAAGCTTCCTCGTCGTCCCCCCGCACAGTTCCGGCGTGACGCAAATCCAGGGCGCCCCGGATGAAGTCTACCGGTTTGTGAGCCTCGACAAGCACGCCGTCGTCAATGTGCAGTTCACAGATGAGATTTCGACGACGACGCAGAAACTTGTCATCGATGTCGGGTCGGAACCGATGCACACGGCGTGGTATGAACTCGCGGCCGGGCCGCTGGAAGTGACCCTCAACAACAACGGGACCAAGACGACAGGACTGACGGCGATGTTCACCGATTGGGATCGCATGTCCTCGCTTCTGCACTGTGAGGAAGGCGGCAACTTGTTGGAGGCCCTGCCGTTCCTCTCCGGCAAGATGCTGCTCAACAACCAGAAGTTCCGCGAGAGCTTCCTCGTGGAAAACTTGCCAAACGGCATGAATCTCAAGATCTCCAACTTGACGATCCTCTTCACCGATCTCAAAGGCTCGACCGCTCTCTATGAAAAAACGGGCGACGTCGAAGCGTATCGCCTCGTCCAAGATCACTTCCGCCTGCTGACCGACGTCGTGTCGCAACATGCGGGAGCGACCGTCAAAACGATGGGAGACGCGATCATGGCGTCGTTCTCGACACCGTCCGACGCGCTGACGGCAGCTTTGGCGATGGTGCAAGTGATGAAGCGCTTGAACGACAGCATCGCCGACCTCGACACGACGCTTGAACTCAAGATCGGGTTGCACACCGGCCCGGCGCTCGCGGTGAAAGCGAACGAAACGATCGACTTCTTCGGCCAGACGGTCAACCTCGCCGCTCGTGTGCAAGGGCAAGCCCAAGCCGGCGAAGTTTGGATTTCCGAAGCGATCTGCGAGGACGTCGTTGCGCGCGAAGTCCTGCAAGCCAACGGCTACAAGCCCGAAAAACACACCGTCACACTCAAGGGCGTGAACTCCCCGTCTACGATCTTCCGCTGCATCAGAGCGTAAGTCGCATACGAACGCACGAAAAAAGGAGCCTCCACTGGGGGCTCCTTTTTCCGTTCCTTCCCTACCGCTTCATTCCTTGAGTTCAAAAATGAACCCGGTTCCGCGCACGGTCGAGATCGTGTAGCGACTCTGGTGCAGTTTTTTGCGAATGCGGTAGACGAGCGAGCTCAGCTCATCGTTGCCCACGTCCGGCACTCCGTCGTCATCCGGAGTCCGCTCCGGCCAGACGATGCGTTTGATTTCCTCAAACGTAACGAGCGTCGCGGCGTGTTCGTAGAGCATGAGGAACAAACGCCATTCCTTGTCTGACATCGTGACGCACTCCGAGCCGATCCAGCAGACGCGTTTCTCACGGTCGATGCGCAGATCGTTGATGTCGTCGAGGGGCAGGGCGTTGATGTCCAACTCCATCGTCATGTCGGTCAATTCACTGGAAAAACGGAGCGACACCATGCCGCCCGCCAGCCGGATGATGTCGAGATTCTGCAACTCATACGGCGTGTGCGGCGTAAGCTTCCGGTCGCCGATGAACGTGCCGGTCTTGCTGCCGAGGTCTTGCAAAACCGCTCTGCCGTTTACGTTTTGAATCAGCAGGTGACGCCGCGAGACGAACACGTTCGCAAACGCGATGTCCGGCACCTCGTGCTGGGTCGCGCGGCCGACCACGGTCTCGTCCGTTTCCAACAACAGGCACGATCCGGCGTGATAGGGCTCTCCCTTTTCAACATAGAGACAGGCGAAAGGTACCACCGAGATTCTCCTCTCTATCTCGTACAAACCTTCAAGCACATCTTAACGGAAAATGGGAATTGTCGCTAGTGGGACCGCTCTCCATACTCTTGAAAAAGCGTTCGCATCTTCGAGGCTAGCAAGTGACTTCCCCCGCGTCCCTGCACGTTTTCAACCATCAGCGTCACCAACAGGTGCGGGTCTTGCGTATCGTAGGCGACAAACCAGCCAAGTTCCTTGCCTGTGGTATTCTGCGTCTGTTTCAGTTCCGCCGTGCCCGTTTTCCCCGCGAGCGTCATCCCGTCGATCTTCGCGCCGTGGCCGGTGCCGTTCGGGTTGTCGATGACTTGTACTAAGTCTTGCTCGATGAGGCGGGCGACGTCCGGTTGGATGGCGTTTGGCTTCCAGACTTTTTTCGCTTCCTTGGCAAACAGGTACGGCGTGAGCATGTTGCCTTCGTTTGAAAAAGCGGTGTAGGCCGCCGCGACGTGCATCGGGGTCATCAGCACTTCTCCTTGACCGTAGCCGGAGTCGGCGAGTTGGATGTCGTTTTTCATGCCGCTGTTGGCAAGCGCCGAGAGATCAAACGGATACAGCAGCGGCAGTTTTTCCCCGAATCCGAACTTCATCGCTTCGTCGGTGAACGACTTCTCGCCCATTTTCAGAGCGGTCTGTGCGAAATAGATGTTGTCAGACGCGATCAGTGCTTTTTCGAGATCGACTTGGATGTAGGTGTCGGACACGCGGGTGACGTAGTAGTCGCCCCAAGCGGCGCTTTTTTGCCATTGCTTGCCCGGAATTTCGTGCGTCTCTTGGGGCGTGATGATGTTCGTATCGAGCGCCATCGCGGCAACCAGCGGTTTGAACGCAGACCCCGGCGGGTAGTCGTCGGCAAAGCGGTTGAGAAACGGATGGTTCGGGTCTTCGTTCCAAGACTTCCATTGTTCGTCGGTCACTCCGTGCGCCATCTCGTTCGGGTCGTAGGACGGCGTGGAGACCATCGCCAGCACTTCGCCGGTCAACGGGTGGAGGGCAACGCCGGCGCCCAATTCGTGGTGAAGTTGCTCGTAGACGTTCTCTTGCAGCTTGGCATCGAGCGTGAGTTGGACGGCCTCGCCTGCCAGCGGTTTTTTTTCCGCGACGGTCTGCTTGGTGATACCGTCTGCAGTTTGGATGGTGATGCGACCGCCGTTTCGTCCGCTCAGACGGTCGTTGAGGAGTTTTTCCAGACCAGCTTTGCCTTGGCCGTCATCGCCCGTGTAGCCGATCAAATGTGCCGCCGCCTCGCCGAGCGGGTAGGCGCGCACTTTTTGCTTCTGGGTCGTAACGCCGGGGAGAGCTGTGAGTTTCGGGACGAGCATGTCTGTTTGGGGCAGGACTTTGATCGGAACGAACAAGTCCGGCTTGACCCATGCGGCGTGAAGTTTGTCTTGGATCGTCTGCGTGTTCATATGTAAGAGAGTTGCCATCTTGGTGATCGTCTCGTCTGTGAGTGCGGACGGGACGACTCCGATGCTGAGTTGCTCGTCGTTGATCGCAAGACCCCGTCCGTGGCGGTCGACGATCTGCCCGCGCTCCGCCTGCAGGACGTTGGCGCTGACTTTTTCTCCCGCTTGCAAGTCGGGGATGAGGAACGACGGTTTCCATTGAATTTTCCAGTGCCGACCTTCTTGGACGGCGGTGGCCGGTTCTTCGAATTGCAAGGGGCCGGCGAGGGTGTTCATCTGCACATGGAAGCGAAACGAGTCTTGGTCCCCCATCGAGACGAGTTGGACGTTCACGTCCTTGGCCTCCACGCCTTCGTAGATCGATTGGTAGCGGTTGACGAATTGCTCCTGCGTCATCGACTGTTTGACATCGGAGGAGACTCCTTCGTACATCTGGGCATATTGTTGCCGGTTCCAGTTGTTGAGGAAGCTCTTGACCGCCGCTTCTTCGGAGTCGGCCGTTACGGCATAGACGGTGCCGACAGAGCCCGCTGTGAGGCAGAGGGCGATCAGCAACCAGATGCGTTTGCGTTTCTTCATCCGTTCTCACTCCCCTCTTACTGGCCGAAGAGTTTCAAGGGCGAACTCTTGGCTTGGGTCATCTCTTCCTGCGTAATGTCGCCGTTGTGATACATCGCGTCCAGCACATGGTTGCGTCGGGCCAGCGCGTTCGGGACGTTTGCTTCCAACCACGGATTCAGCGCCGAGGGGGCGTTGGGGAGCCCGGCGAGCAGAGCGCATTCGGCGAGGGTCAGGTGTTTGAGGTCTTGCCCTTTGCCGAAGTAGGTTTCTGCCGCCGCTCGGATGCCGAATGCGCCGTTGCCGAAGTAGACGTTGTTGAGATACATTTCGAGAATTTGATCTTTACTGTAAGTATGTTCCAATTCGAACGCCAATGCAATCTCATTCACTTTGCGGGAGAAGGTGCGGTCTTGGGAGAGATAGACGCTGCGAGCCAGTTGTTGGGTCAGCGTGCTTCCGCCCTCCGCAGCCGACATCGTGGTCACATCGGTGTAGACCGCCCGCCCGATGCCGTACAGGTCGAGCCCGCTGTGTTCGTAGAAGCGGGAGTCCTCGACATCGACGATCGCCATCTTGAGATCATCCGGGATGTCGGTCAGGTTGGCTTGGTTTATAGGGTCTGTCGTCGTTTGTTGGTGGTTCTCCATCATCGATTTTGCTTCTTCTTGCAGAGAGCATCCCACGATCAGGATCAGCAAAAAAGTCACAACCAGTCCGCGCAGCAACTTGCCTTTCATAACACTCACCTCAAGGAAATTCTACGGCTGGAAGAGATCGGATACCATGATAGCGAAGTCTCAAGTTCCTGATAAAAAAAGAGAGCCCGACGTGTCGGCTCTCTTTTTCGCAAACACCTGTGAAGATTAGACGAACCGACGGTGGTTTTTCTTGCCGTCGAATGTGAAGACCACCGCTCGGTTGTCGAGCATGGTTTCGAGGTGCGTCGTGCGCCCCCAGAGGTTGTAGACGTGGGGCAGGGTTTTTTCGAGGTATTTGACGTCCAGCTCCGTGCCGTCGAACTGGTGCTTGAGGTACAGCTCGCCGTTCTTGAGATAGTCTCCGTCGTGCACCATCAAGACCGGGAACCCGCTGTTCACGCGGGAGGCGCAGAGTTGGTCGCGGACTTTCTCCCAGTCCTTCTCCATCACTTTCCACTCGTCCCCTTGCTTGCCGTACAAGTACAGGTCCATCTCTTCCACCAGTTCCTTGGTCAAGTAGTTGCGCAGGAACGAGATGTCCGAATCGTACTCGCGAATCTCCCACATCCGTTCACGACCCCAGCGCTTCTCGATGTCCTCCCAGATCTTCAGCCCGACATGATACGGGTTCAGCGAGGTCTTCGAGGGCATGATGACGCCGGCGTTCATTTTGGCGAACTCGATCGTCTCGCTCTCATCCAAATCCAACTCCCTCATGATCCGCAGATGCCAATACGTCGCCCAGCCTTCGTTCATGATCTTGGTTTCCATCTGCGGCCAGAAGTAGAGCATCTCTTCGCGCATAATCGTCAAGATGTCGCGCTGCCACTCCGGCATCCCCTTGGCGTGCTGCATGATGAACAGCAGCAGGTCTTTCTCCGGTTGCGCCGGGAAGCGGGGGGCGGGTTTGGGCTCCTCCGCTTTTTTCTTCTCCGTCCATTCGAAGACGTCGGCGAACGGGTCGAGTGCGGCCGTCGGCTCGCTCGGTTCGTCATACTGGCGCGACCTCATCTTGCGTCCCACATACGTCGGGTCGATGTGCTCTTGGATCGCGAGCACCGAGTCGATGAACTCCTCCACGGCGAGTTTGCCGTGGTCCTGCTCGTACTTGCGAATCCTCTCCGCCGACGCCGCCATCGAATCGACCATGTAGCGCGAGGTGTTGCCAAAGCGATTGTTGTGTTTGAAAAAGTCGCAGTGTCCCAACACGTGCGCCACGATCAGTTTGTTTTGCAACAGCGAGTTGCCGTCGAGCAGAAACGCATAGCACGGGTCGGAGTTGATGACGAGCTCGTAGATTTTCGAGAGCCCGAAGTCGTACTGCATCTTCATTTTGTGGAAGCTCTTCCCAAAACTCCAATGGCTGAAGCGTGTCGGCATCCCGTACGCCCCGAACGTGTAGATGATCTCGCTGGGGCACACTTCATAGCGCATGTCGTAAAAATCCAGACCAAAGTCGCGGGCGAGGATCGTGATCTCCTCAATCGCCGACTCCAATTGCTGCATCTCCTCGTTGGTCATAGCCGGAAACCTCCTCTCAAACAGGGAAGGGCCCCCTACGAGGCCCGAATCTTGTCTTTGGCGGTGAAGAAGTGGCAAAGCGCTTTGTACACTTCGCCTTTTTCCCGAATGATCGCGTGTTTGAACTTCTCGTCTTGGATGTTCTTGTACGCGTTCATCAGGCTTGAGCTTCTGTTGTACTGGTTCACTTCGCCATACCCGAAGATGTTCGACACGTCCATCAACTGCTTGATCAGCTTGATGCACTTGTCATTGTCGCTGGTCAAATTGTCGCCGTCGGAGAAGTGGAACGGGTAGATGTTGTAGCGGTCGGGGTTGTATTTCGTATGAATGAGGTTGAGCGCCAAGTTGTACGCCGAGGAACAGATCGTGCCCCCGCTCTCCCCCTTGGTGAAAAACTCATGTTCCGTCACGACTTTCGCTTCCGTGTGATGCGCGATGAACTGGATGTCGACGTGCTCGTACTTGGTTTTCAAGAACCGCGTCATCCAGAAGAAAAAGCTGCGCGCGATGTACTTCTCAAACTGCCCCATCGAACCCGAGGTGTCCATCATCGCCAGCACCACCGCTTGGGAGTGCGGCGTTTGCACTTCCTCCCACGTTTTGTAGCGCAGGTCGTCGTTGGTGATGTTGTGCAGCCCCGGATTGCCCGCCAGCGAATTGCGGCGGATCGCTTCGACGAGGGTGCGTTTTTTGTCGATGTTGCCGGCGAGCCCTTTTTTGCGAATGTCGTTAAACCGCACGTCGGTCGTCGTCACTTCGTCATGTTGCTTGCGTTGCAAATTCGGAAGTTCCAAGTCGGCAAACAGCAAGTTCTCGATCTCCGCGAGGGAGACTTCCGCTTCGTAGTAATCGACCCCCGGCTGCTCTCCGGCGCCTTCGCCCTTGCCCGGTCCTGCTTGTTGCTTGGAGGACGGGTCTTTGCCGAGCACGTCGCCGACTTGCGACTCGCCGTCTCCTTGGCCGCCGTGCTGGCCTTTGCCGTAGTTGTAGCGGAATCGATATTCGTCAAGCGACCGGATCGGCACCTTGACGATCTGCCGCCCGTCGTGCATGATCAGGCTTTCTTCGGTGACCAGATCGGCCAAGTTTTTTTTGATCGCTTCCCGTACCTTCTCTTGGTGGCGTTGCTGGTCTTGCTCGCCCTTGCGGTGGAGGGACCAGTCTTCGCGCGAGAGGATGAATGACGGTCGATGGATCATCGGGGCTCCTCCTTTCTCTTTGGAAAAAAGGGACAGGTCTTCCGCCCCTGTCCCAATTCTCACGTATTAACGGTTCAAGAGGCTGCCGGTGTAGCGCAACAGTTCGTTCGCGCAGACCGGGCAATAGCCGTGTTCGTCGATCAGGCGCGAGGTCACTTCGTTGATCTTGCGCAGTTGGAGCGCGTCCGGCGTCTTGGACGACGTGGTGATCTTGACGACGTCCTTGAGGTCGGCGAACAGTTTTTTCTCGATGGCTTCGCGCAGGCGCTCGTGCGAGTTGTACTCGAACTTCCTGCCTTTGCGGGCGTAGGTGGAGATGCGGATAAGAATCTCTTCGCGGAACGCTTTCTTGGCGTTCTCGGAGATGCCGATTTGCTCCTCGATGGAGCGCATCAGTTTTTCATCCGGATCGACCTCTTCGCCGGTGATCGGATCTTTGATTTTTTGCCAATTGCAATACGCTTCGACGTTGTCGAGGTAGTTTTCGAGCAGGGTTTTCGCCGATTCTTCATAGGAGTACACGAACGCTTTTTGCACTTCCTTTTTCGCCTCTTCGTCGTACTCTTTGCGGGCGATGCCGATGAAGTTCATCAGGCGTTCTTTGTCTTCCTTGGAGATCGACGCATGCTGGTCGAGACCTTCCTTGATCGCGCGCAAGACGTCGAGCGCGTTGATGCAGTTGGTGTCGCGACGGATCAGGGCGCTGGAGATGCGGTTGATGACATAGCGCGGGTCCACGCCGAACATTCCTTCATCCGGGGACTCTGTGCGCAGTTCCTGGATGTCTTTGTCCTTGAAGCCCTCGACGGTGCCGCCGTCGTAGAGCTTGAGTTTTTTCAGAAGGTCGACGCCGTTTTTCTTGGAGTCTTTGAGACGGGTGAGGATCGAGAAGAACGACGCCGTTTTCAGCGCATGCGGCGCGATGTGGACGTGGCGCATGTCAGACTGCTTGACGAGTTTTTCGTAGATCTTCACTTCTTCGGAGACTTTCAAGTTGTACGGGATCGGCATGACGATCATCCGCGATTGGAGCGCTTCGTTCTTCTTGTTGGAGATGAACGATTTGTACTCCGTTTCGTTGGTGTGGGCGACGATCATTTCAACGTTTGTGAAAGGCTCACAAAAAAAGAGGTGTTTAGTCTAAGTGTAAAGGTCGTTGGCTTGCGACCACGTCCCTTTTTTTCTACATGAAGAAGGATTTGCTCAAAGCAAATCCTTAACAATCTGTTGCGTAACTCACGGTGTTTAATCATCTCATACGCCTGCATAAGATTTGACGGGGGGGTACGGAGGTCGTAAAGGGCATTTTGTGATTGTTCTTGGTCTTGAATGCTCTGTTCGTGTTCTTTCCTCATCAAGGCCGCTTTTTGCTCCTTGATTTGTAATTTGGCTTGGTATTGATCTCGCCGCTTTTCAAACTCTTTGGAGCTAAAAACCCCCTCAACAACCAAGTCGTAGGAGCGGGCTAATTTTTTTCTCAAGAGTTCAATTTCTTGTTCAATCTGCTCTAGCATGTCTACATGTGGAAGTGCGTGGTCAGTCTCGTGCCGGAGTAAGCTTGTGGCCAGTTGCTCATTCAACTGCTTTCCGTCTAGACTGATTCGTTCCATTACTTCCAACAACCGATTCTCCACTTCCCGGTATTTCACATAGACGCCACATTCGCAGCGTAAAAACTCCTTTTCGTAGATCGAGTTCTCTCCATTTTTCTTCTGATATTGCTGCGTTGTAAACTGACGTTGCATCTTTTTCCCGCACTCACCACAGATGATGAGGGAGGTTAATTCCCATGGTGTATGGTTTTTGTTGACAGGTAGTTTCTCGTTTTGCTTCCCCATACGTTTTTGACAAGCCAGCCATACCTCCCTGTTGATGATCGGCTCGTGCGCGTTCTCTACGACGATCCATTCATCCTTTGGGCGTTGAATTAACTTGCCATTTTTTCGTTCTGTTTTTCGAAATTGCACTTGACCGATGTAGACCGACTTTTGCAAAAGACGATGAATGACTTCCGGATGCCATTTCGCTCGACCTGTTGCCGTTGGGATCTCAAGTTTTTCTATGTGTTTGGCAATGGCCTGGTAACCAAGTTTTTGCTTCGTATATAGAGAAAAAATCGATCGAACCACCTGTGCTTGTTCCGGTTCTATGTCCAGACGTTGCGTTTGTTCGTTGTACCGATATCCATACGGAACAGAACCGGCCATCCACTTACCTTGGAGCGCATAATTATAACGTGCTCCCATCAAACGTTCACGTGTCATCTCGAATTCTTCACGGGATAAAAAGAGTTCAAAACGAATTTGGCGAAGATCGGAGAAATTCTTAGGGTCATAGATCTTGGATGGAGTGATGATGTAGAGACGACGGTCGATCAATAGATCATAAATAACGCCCATATCCGTATAACTTCCCCGGCCTAAGCGGCTGATTTCCTTCACCGCAATCGCATCCCAACGACCTTCCTTCAAACCTTGAAGGATTTCTTTAAATACCGGTCGTGTTTCAATCTTGTCACCAGAGCCTATTTCCTTATGCTGCTCATAAGGAACACCATGCTGGCTCAATACACGATCCATGAGTTGTTCCTGTTCGGCCAGCGTATCTTCGCCAGTGCGTCGCTCACGCTCTTCGTCTTGACGCGATCTGCGAAGATAATTGACAATGGACTGAATTTCTACGGGTAACTTATTCACTCACAACACCTCGCTCTCTGTAGTACAATATGAGTCGTAAAATAGAAATAGCCGTCCCAAAATTGGGCCGGCTACTTCCTAGAACTATTTAACAAAATGCTTCAAAAAATGGAACACATAATGGAAAATATAATCGAAGATCGCAGGAATGTTCAATAGTCGCTGGAAGTTCGTAGGTTTAGCTGATTGATGTACGTTGACGTTTATAACAGTCACAGTCACTTTTGCTTTCATCAGCCCCCCTCCTTTCATTAGGATATAAAATATTATGCTTTTTAAAGCTGTTTAGTTACTGTTAAAGGCATGTATTACAGGAAATATCTTGTGATCTGATTGAATAAGTTGTACCAACCCGCACATGAGGTGATCAGATGGACAGAGACGCAAGCATCCAGCTTCAGTCCGCAACTGGTACGACGTGGATCATTCGTTCTGAACGCACTCATGATCAGAAAGACACTCAACAAGATTTTCATCAAATCATCGCCAACCTGTTGGTGGAGGACCTGGTATCTCCCTACAAAAAAGCCGCGACCTGATGTCGCGGCTTTTTTGTATCTGCATTCATTTTCTTACTGAATTGCCCATATATTTTGGTAACAGCATTTCACAGACGATTCATCCGCGGAGATCAGCGCGAAACGACCGGCTTTGAAGTTGCCCTCTTGGGTCAGCGAGAGCAGGTGCCAGAGGAATTTCTCGTCGCACTTGAGCATCTCTTGGAACTCCATGAGGCCACGGTTGGCTTTATTCAACTCACCGTCGAAACGGTAGGCGCGCGGGTCGGACTCCGAACCAAACTCGGCGATCGTCGAGAAGTCGATGGAGCCGGTCAGATCGGCGATGTCCTGCGATTTCGGGTCGGACGGGGAGAACGTACCCACGCCGACACGCTCGTCTTCGGAGAGCAAGATGCGCTCGACCGTGACATTCTCGATCTGGCCGCCCCACTCGGTCGCAAGCCGCATCCGGCAGTGCGGGCAGAGGTTGCCTTCGATGCGCACGCCCATCTCCTTCTCGAAATCGGCTCGCAGATCGTCGGGGATCAAGTGCAGCGGCTCTTCGTGCATCGGGCAGCCTTTGATCGCAAACAGGGCGCCGTCGTCAGTGCGGGAGTATCGCTCCAAACCTTTTTTCAACATCGTGACGAGTGTCGATTTGCCGCCGGAGACCGGCCCCATGAGGAGCAAGATCCGCTTGCGAACGTCCAACCGGCGGGCCGCCGAGTGGAAGTACTCTTCGACCAAACGCTCGATGGAGTCATTCAACCCATACAGTTCATTGGAGAAAAACAGGTACTCTTTGCGCCCGGCTTCATCTGTTTTGATCCCAGCGGAGGCGATCATGTCGTAGATTCGGGAGTGAGAGGTCTGGGCGATTCTGGGGTTTTTGCGAACGACCTCCAGGTAGTCGAGAAAGGATCCTTCCCACCGAAGCTTTTCCTCTTGAGCCCGGTAAGCAGTTAAACGGTTCAGGAAATCCATGTGTCATCATCCCCCTTTTCGTTCGGGCCCGTGCCCAAGCCTGACGCCGGGTGCCTGAGTTTTGTTCATTTTATTCGGAAAGTGGCTTGCCCTAGACCTTGGGAGAGAATATTGATTTAAAATTCTGAAACTTCTAGACTGTGATTGACTAGAATGAATATTGTCCCGTTCGTATCCTATAGATATGCAAGATCTCGTCGACTGTTGCATGGAGTTGAATTTGAAAACCCTTTCTTTTTGTGCTACTATGACTCTATGTGTGATCTAACCTAATTTATAGTAAATGAAGGTGATGTTGTTGCGCAAAAGCAAAACCAGCTTGATCTTCCAGGCGGCCATCGATGTGTTTTCCGAGAAGGGTTTCGACAAAGCGACGATGGATGACATCGCAGCGCGCGCGAACGTCGCCAAAGGCACCATCTACTACCACTTCAAGAGCAAGGAGGAATTGTTCCTGTTCTTGGTGGAGGAAGGCGTGGAAATGCTCCGCGACGGCGTGGAGTCGAAACTGCTCGACGACATGCACCCTCGCGAGAAGATCGAATTGATCTTGCGTGAACAGATCTCCTTCTTCGGCCAATACCGCGATTTCTGCGTCATCTTGTTGCGTGAGTCGTGGGGGGCGGAGGATCGACAGCTCGAGTTCCGTAAAATGATACGTTCTTATATGTCCCTCATCGAAGGTGTAGTACGCGAAGGCATCGAAGCTGACACCTTCCACTCGGTCAATGCCGAGAACGCCGGGTCCGCCCTGTTCGGCATGGCGGCCATCGCGTCCCTGCACATCTTGCTTGGCAAGGGCGAGTACGACGAAGAGCAACTGTTCTCCGATCTCAAACGCATGGCGCTCGCCGGTCTCGTGAAGTAATGGATGCAAAAAAAGAGTCTCTGCTCCCCGAGGGGTGCAGAGACTTTTTTTGTTCGCATGTATTAGCCTGCCAGTACGTCTTTGTCATGCAAGTCGCTGACTTTGAGCGTGCGGCGGGTGGTGAGGATGTGCAGGATCAGCACGACGACGGTGATGCCGGCGAGGATGAGCATATCCTTCTGCACCAGCGCCTGGTCGCCCGTCGCGATGATCGCGCGCAGACCTTCGATGCCGTAGGACATCGGCAGGTACGGGTGAATCGCTTTGAAGAAGTTCGGAACCAGCTCGATCGGGAACGTGCCCGCCGAAGAGGTCAGTTGCAGAATCAAGATGAGGATCGCCAAGAAGCGACCCGCCCCCGAACCGAGTCGTGCGATCAAGAAACCGATGATCGCAATCGATTCAAACGAGAGCAGCACCATGATGGCGTAGAACTCCACGGGGTGCAGAACCTGTAGGCCGAGCCCTTGCGTCAAGACCAGACCCGAAACCACGGTGGAGAGGATGCCGACCACACCGAGCGTCAGGAACTTCCCGAGCACGAAGGACGTGGAAGACACCGGAGCCATCATCCAACGGAATTCCTTCATGGAGAGCATGAAGAACAGAACGACCGCCCCGACCCACAGGGAGAGCGGGATGAAGTACGAAGCAAAGCCCATGCCGTAGGTCGAGACCGGATGAATCGGCGTAGACTCCACTTTCACCGGATTGGACATGACGTCCGCTTTGACATCCGGGTTGGAGATCGTGCTGTCCTTCGTCGCATCGGTCAACTTGCCTGCCAGTTCCTTGCTGCCGTCCGACAGTTTCTGCGTGCCTTCATTCAATTGCTTCGTGCCGTCTGCAAGTTGCGAAGTGCCGGTTACGAGTTGCCCCGTACCGCTCGCAAGATCGCGACTGCCGGTCGCAAGGGCGGCGTTGCCGTCTGCCACTTTCTTGGCACCTGCTGCGAGTTCGCCTGATTTGTCAGCCATTGTCGCGGTGCCGGCTTGCAGATCATGCAGACCTTTGGAGAGATCACCCGCCCCGGCTTGAAGTTGCTTGGAGCCGTCGGAGATCTGACCGAGACCCGCGATCAGTTGCTTCTGCCCTTCTGCGATTTGGCCGAGACCGCCGGCCGCAGCGTCTAGTTGGGTTTTGCTTTGACCAACTGTTGCGGAGGTCGTCCCGAGTTTCGAGGAGACACCGCCGATCGCTTTCACCGCACCTGCATAACGCGGGTCGCTTGCAAAACCGTACTGGTTCGCAAGAGAGGCGAGCAAGTTCAGAGCCGATTCGTTCGAGCCAGAGAGGTTGCCGTTGGCATCGACCGTGCCGAGATAGCCTTGCATCTGTTGCAGGCCGGCTTGCAGATCGCCGGTTTGACCTGCCGCTTTGGAAAGCCCCGCTTGAATCTTGGTCAGATTGTCGTTGGCGGTTTGCAGACCCGGTGCCATTTTTTGCGCCCCTTGCGAGAGGTCGCCGAGTTTCGCTTGGATCGTATCGGCACCTGCTTGCAGTTTGGTCGCTCCGCCGTTGGCTTGTTTCAGCCCGTCGTTGAGGAGTTGAGAGCCGCTCGCCACTTGCGCTGCGCCATCGGAAGCTTGGGCCGCGCCGTCGGCGAGTTTTTTCGAACCGTCCGCCGCTTGCACGGTGCCGGTGTGAACTTGGTTCGCTCCGTCTGCCAGTTTCGCAGCTCCGGTGTTCAGATCGCTCGCACCGGTTGCCAGTTGGTTGGCGCCGTCTGCCGCTTTGGAGAGACCGTCGCCCGCGTCCCCGATCACGTCGAAGATGCCGGTGAAGTATTCCTTGGAGAACTTGTTGCCGACTTCCTCACGCAACGAAGTTTCCAATCGTTTGGAGATCGTCGAAGCGATGTAGTTTTTCCCTTCGTTCTGGGTGAACTGCACCACGGCTTGCTTGGGCTGATCTCCCGTGACGGACAGCGCGTCTTCGGTGAACGTCGCCGGAATCGTCACTTTCAAATAATAGCCTTCGCCTTCTAAGCCTTTGTTCGCTTCTTCCTCCGAAACGACTTTCCAACCGACGGCGTTGTCCTTGACCAATTCGTCGGCGAGTTCCTTGCCATAGTCAACGTGCTTGCCGTCCTTCTCCCCGCCGTGGTCGAGGTTGACCAGTGCGACCGGGTAGTTCTCCATCTGGTTGTACGGGTCCCAGAACGCATAGAGGTACAAGCCGCTGTAGAGCAACGGGATGATGATCCCGACCACCATCGCGGCACGCCCGAGTCGAGAACGAAGCAAGCGGCGCATCTCCGTACGGAAAATCCAGAATGTATTCATCGCGTTGTCACCTCCCCATCCGGCAAAGAGACGATCAGGTCGCACGAGTCCGCCACTTGGGAAAGCACCGTGGTCAAGATCACGGCGTGCCCTTCGTCTGCCAGCGCCCGCATGTCGCGGTACGCCAACTCCCATTCTTCATTGGTCAACCCGCGCTCCGGTTCGTCGATCAAGACGATCGTCGGACGATGAACCAACGCGGAAACCAAGCCGACGCGAAACTGTTCGATATGTCCGACGTCCTTAATCCGATATTTGCAGACTTCCTGCAGGCCGTACTTGTTGACGAGTTCCTTGACCCGTTCCTTTGCCTGACGAACGCCGTAGAGACGCGCTTGGAACAGCAACGCCTCTGCCACTGTCAACGTATCAAACATCGGCGAGAGGTCGTGGATCGGTCCGACCCCGGCCCGTTTTTGCACAGGCGGTTGGCCGTCAACCAACACGCGCCCGCTGTCCGGTTTCAAATGCCCGGAAGCCAGCAGGAGCAACGACGACTTCCCCGTGCGTGACGGGCCGTAGACAGCACACATCTGGCCGCTCTCCAGCGTAAACGACAAGTTCTTGTAGAGCAGTTTGTGTCTGTCATGAAGCTCGACTTTGTCAAAATGTACCGTTGCCACAGGAATCCCTCCCTTCGAAGTATACTTACGAATAAACTGACTGCTTAGTACAAAATCATTGCTTAGGCTATTCTACCAATGCACTGACACAGTGTCAACACCTTATTTTAACATAAAAAAAGAGCCCGCATACGGGCTCTTTTTCCAAACTATTCAAGTTTTACAGGACGATGCCGCGCTCTTTGAGGTTGCTTTCCATCGCGCGTTTCATTTGCTCCAGCGAATGAATCGCTTTTTGCAGGTCGCCTTGTTCTTTGTAGATGTCGCCAAGCATCGAGTACGACTTGGCGATCTCACGCGGGAGATCGGCGATCTCGAAGATTTTAACCGACTTCTCCATGAACTCGACCGCTTCAGCGAATTTCTTCTGCTCTTTGCAAATCGTGGAGTAGGTGCGGAAGACGAATCCGCGTTCCAGCGAGGTGTCGGCGAGCAGTTCCAACGCTTCGTCGCAATGCTTGGACGCTTGTGCGTAGTCTTGGTTCGCGAGGTAGATGCGCGCCATTTCACCGTGCGTGTGCGCGACTTTCTCGGTGTAACCGTACTCTTTGTATTCGGCGAGGCAGGCGGCCAGGGTTTGCAGCGCTTCGTCCGCGTTGCCGTCTTCGCCCTTGACGATGCCGAAGTTTTCTTTGACTTCGATCGCGAGTTTGATGTTCTTCAACCCGCGGTAGAGCGAGATGGAATGCTGCGCGTACTCGCTGGCACGGTCGAAATCGCCCTGTTCACGGAACGATTCGCCCAGACGGCGGTAGAGATCCGCGATTTTTTGGAAGGAAGCGGTGGATTCGAGGTAGCTGTGTGCGCGCTCGTAGGATTGAAGCGCGTCGTTTTTCTCCCCGAGGTAGCCGTAGACTTTCCCCAATTGGCGGAGAATTTCGGCGGCGAGGAACGGGTCGTGGTCGTCGACTTTCGCCATCAGGTCGAGCGCTTTCTGCCAGTGGTAGATCGCGAGCGGATAGTTGTGACGCTTCTCTTCGACATAGCCGAGCTGCTTGAGCGCGAGAATTTGCATGTAGAGATCCTTGCGCGTCGTCGCCGAGGACAGAACTTTGTCAAACCCGTCGAGCGCATCGTCGAGTTTGCCCTGTTCCAGCAAACACTCGGCGAGGTCGAATTGAATTTCCGCGGAGTGCAATTGCGGCACGGAATCTTCCATCAACCCTTCGAGGATGGGCACGGCTCGTTCAAACTCACCGGCTTCCATCATCGAACGCGCCACTTTATAGGTGGCGATCTGCTCGATTTGCATCTGCATGTCGGTCAGGAAGTACTCGATCGGTGTTTCCAATTTTTCTGCGATCGCCTGCAAGAGTTTGTGGGACGGATTCGCTTTGTCTGCCTCAATTTGCGAGATCATTGACGGGGTGACCATGCCTGCGCCGAGGTCGCTCTGCGTCAAGCCTTTTTGAATGCGTAATTCCTTTATTTTTTGTCCAAGAGTTGCTGGCATCACAATCTCTCCTCTCGATGTGGATCAATCATCACTATCTGTTTCAGTTAGAAGTTAATTAAAAAGGTCCCTTTACCCGATCATTATTAACTCACTTAATTCATTGTATACCCCAAAAGAGTTCCGTAGACCGAACTTTTTACGACCCGATGTGCGGTAACTCGTCACGTACGAACGTCAAGAGATCAGCAAGTGTTCCTTTGTGGGTAAATGGAAGTTGCTTTTCGCCTTCTTTGAGGCAGTCGGTTACGAGATACGTTTGCATGCCGAGGGTGCCTGCGATCAAATCTTCGAAGGCATCATTCCCGACCATCATACAGTCTTCGGGGGACGTCCCGATTTTCTGTACGATTTCTTTATAGTAATTTGGATTCGGTTTGCAAAAATGACTGTTCTCGTATGTGGTCACCAATTCGAATGGAAGATCTTGAACGTTCGCCCACCGCATGCGATGCTCTGTCGCGGCACGGGGGAAAAGCGGATTCGTAGCAAGCACCACCCGATATCCTTTGGCCACGGCGGCTTCCACGATCTCGCGAGCGAGCGGGGTCGGCTGCGAAAGTTCGACCAACTCGCCGAACTCACCTGCGTAAAAACCTTCTACAACCGGCCAAAAATCTTCGTTCACGCTGCCAACCGCTTCGAGAAAGTCCTTTTTAAATGCTTGTTCATTCGTCAATTCCGGGTCGTTGTTGCGGACCATAAATTCGGTCGATTTCATCAATTGCGCCAAAAACGTTTCCGGCGGCAACAAGTGCGCCACTTTGGGCACCAGCTTTTTAAAATACCCGCGCGTGAAGTGGTCGTTGTCCATCGGAAGCAAGGTTCCATCGAGATCGAACAGGATTGTTTTGACTGGATGCATGAATTTCGCCTCTTTTTAGATCAGATTGGGGAATCCTTGTTGGCGCAATGCTTCATAGACGACGATGGCCACCGCATTGGAGAGGTTCAGCGAGCGGGCATCCGGCAGAAGCGGGATGCGAATCGCCGTATCCAAGTTTGCCATCACCAGCTCTTCGGGCAAACCTTTGGTTTCCTTGCCAAATACAAAGAAATCGTCAGGACCGTATGTAAATTCGGTGTGGGCTTTCTCCGCTTTTGTGGTCGCATAGAAAAAGCGGCCGTTCGGATACTTCGCCCGCAATTCCTCGAAAGAGTCGTGATAGTGCAAGTCCAACAGATGCCAATAATCAAGACCGGCCCGCTTCAACTGTTTATCGTCCACCGAAAAGCCGAGTGGACGCACCAGATGCAAGGTGATGCCGGTGCAGGAACAGGTACGCGAAATGTTGCCGGTATTTGCAGGAATTTCCGGTTCAACCAAGACGATGTGCATGAGAGTACGTCCTCCTTTTCAAGAACGGAACGAAAGAACTATTGAAAAAAGTAATGCTCTAAGTATCTAGCATACAAAAAGGAACAGCCTGCCGCAACTAGACAGGTTGTTCCTCGAATATTCCCACAACTATATCATTCACATACAAGTAATTTCAATCATGAAATATGCTTGAGTTTCTGCAATTGAACCGCTTCGTAATCGAGGATCTTGGCCGCCTCTTGCACGGCGATCAAGTCGGCGGAATCGATGCGCAAGAACGCTTCGACACAACCGACACAGAACTGCGTGTCGATATGGCGCGCGATCTCTTCGCGGGCATGCTCGATCGATTGGGCCTTGCGATACGGGCGGTCGGACGTGATGGCGTCGAACGTGTCGGCGACCGCAAAGATGCGGGCCAGCAACGGAATCTGTTCACTCTTGAGTTGATGCGGGTAGCCGCGTCCGTCGATGCGCTCATGGTGGTGAAGCACCACGTCTGCGCCTTCGTTCAAGAAATCGATGTTCTTGACCATAAGATAGCCCATCTGCGGATGTTCTCTCATGACGACCCATTCTTCCTCGGTCAGCGCACCCGGTTTTTTCAAAATGGCGTCCGGGACGGCGATCTTGCCGATGTCATGCAGAAGTGCGCCCCATTCAAGTTGCTGCATGAGGTGCTTGTCGAGGCCCAATTCACGGCCGATGAGGATCGAGTATTGAACGACGCGCTTGCAGTGTCCGTTCGTCTCGTCGTCCTTCGCCGCGACGGCGTTCGCCAACGCTTCCAGTGATGTATGGTAGGAGCGAACGATCCGGCGGTTGTTCTCACGAGAACGATGCAGAACCAACCCGAAGATCATGCCGAGCACACCAAACACGATCAATTCGAGAACAAACACCGTCACACGAGTTTCTCCATTGATGAAGTTATCTGCGGTTTCCACCAGCGCACCGACCATGAAGCCGAGGCTGCCATACATAACTCTGGAGGCGAACACGATGAGCCCCTCCCCTCTGTTAATGAGTGTAACTCACTTCAAGATTTCCACACTTTACATTCGACATGTGTGTCAGAATCCCTTCATTTTTTGTCTAGAATTGGTCGGGAATGTGGAAAAATGCATATTTTGTTTTCGCCGTCCACGCATAGCTGTCTCGGTACGTCCAGAAGCGCATGTGGCTTGCGACGGTGTGTGCATCGACCAGCGGTTGACCGGCTCCGTCGAAACCGACCACAACTGTGTTATGCTGCCACCTTCCATCGCCGTCCCAGTCGTAGCAAATCACATCTCCAATCTTCAATTGACGCGGGTCGCCGACTTCTTGGGCATGCAGGAGCCGGGTCAATGCGAGTTTGAGCGAATTGGCGACCGCCCATGAATAACTCCAATTGTGACTGCCGATGTCGTACCACCACCCGTTCGATCGTGAACTGCCGCGCACGAGCGGGACTCCGCCGGCGTAGAGCACTTGTGACACGAAGTTTGTGCAGTCGCTGTCCTTCATCTGTTTAAAAACCGGGTTGAAGCGGTTCCACCACAATTCAGCATAGCGATACGCCCGCACGCGATCATACCGCCCGCGAAGCTGACGATCTTCCACTTCCAGTTCTTCGGGAAAAACGTCCACCGACGCAAGCGCGTCGGCCGCGTCTTCCGGCCGGAGGTTCGGCTTCGCCACCTCTCGCACCGTCTCGTCTCGTAACACCCGCCAAGTTCCGCCAAACGGAAGCAGGGTCAATCGATGTCGCAAAGCCCGTTCTTCGTGTTGAAGATCATCTCCTTGCTCATAATAGAAGCGAACGTGTTCCGTCGCATCCACCACCGCGAGTTCTCCCTCGCTCTTCCACGCGGCGGAGTGAATGTGCAACGAGGTCTTCGCTTTGCGAAAACGCACACCCTCGCGCAGAGGTCTGGCATCGCGCATCGACCGCACATCTTGCCACGAATGACAGTCTGCCGGCGTCCCCGCCAAAAAATGAAGCAGCGTCTCGTCGTCGCCCGTCAACCAGGCGCGATTTTTCTCACGGAAAAATGCCTCGACCGTTTTCAACCATTCTTGTCTGTACATAAGACGCCCCTCCCTTCCTCGTTCAAAAAGTTATATGCGGGGCACACAACCATTTTGCTTCTCTTTTCGAATGTTTTTTGACAAAAGGGTTCCCTTGTGTTGG
The DNA here is from genome assembly GCF_016722965.1 of Tumebacillus amylolyticus. Classification (NCBI taxonomy): domain Bacteria; kingdom Bacillati; phylum Bacillota; class Bacilli; order Caryophanales; family Alicyclobacillaceae; genus Tumebacillus; species Tumebacillus amylolyticus. The sequence goes on along the minus strand of NZ_JAEQNB010000001.1, from coordinate 1,261,311 downwards.
AGACGCATGATATACTATGTAATGAAACAGGGTTTCACCGTATGAAACACCTCCAGAGGGAGATGAGGTAGATGGCGGAACAGGAAAAAGGCACAGTGCGCGCCGTTGAGCGAGCGCTGGACATCTTGCTGTGCTTCGCCGGCACAGATGCTGAACTCGGGCTCTCCGATATCTCGAAGCGCCTCGGGTTACACAAGAGCACTGTGCATCGATTGTTGGCCTCCCTCGAAAGCAAAGGTTTCATTCGCCGTCATTCTTCCACTGAGAAGTACCGACTGGGCTGGAGCGTGCTGGAATTGGTGAGCAATGTGTACCAATCAGATGCACTCTCTTCGATCGTATTGCCTGAGATGACGCGCTTGCGTGATCAGATTGGCGAGACGATTTCTCTCTATGTCCGCTCTGGAACGGAACGCATCCGAATCCAAGCGGTCGAGAGTAACCAACCGGTTCGTCGCGTGGCGAATATCGGCAAACGACTGCCCTTGCATGTCGGAGCTTCAAGCAAAGTTTTGCTCGCCTTCTCCAAGGAACCGGTTGAAGACTTGGTACGCGATTGCTGCCCGTCTGAATCCAGCCGAATGGAATTCTTGCAAAGCTTGGCAACTACTCGCAACCTCGGGTATGCGATCTCCATCGAGGAGCGCGAACCGGGTGCCGCCGCCGTGGCCGCGCCGATTTTTTCCCGCCAAGGGGACATCGTCGCCGCGCTTTCGGTTTCCGGCCCTGTGGACCGTTTCACCCCTGACATGCTGAAGATTCACACCGAAGCAGTCAGACGATCGGCCGACATCATGACCAAGATGCTGGCCCACTAGCAATTTTACTCATAGTTTGTTTTTCCTGTTCATCTATGTGTCCTTTGGGGGACGCTAGATTGCAGAGAACTGATACTAGGTTTTATAGGAGGTTTTTCTGATGGCTAAGAACTTAACTCAGAAAATCATTGAAGCACATCTCGTTTCCGGCGAGATGGTTGCAGGTCAGGAAATTTCGATCCGCATCGACCAAACGCTGACCCAAGATGCGACCGGTACGATGGCGTACCTGCAATTCGAAGCAATGGGCGTTCCGCAAGTCAAAACCGAACTCTCCGTTTCGTACGTTGACCACAACACCCTGCAATCCGGCTTCGAGAACGCGGACGACCACCGCTTCCTGCAAACTGTTGCAGCGAAACACGGCATCCACTTCTCCCGCCCGGGCAACGGGATCTGCCACCAAGTTCACCTCGAGCGTTTCGCGAAGCCGGGCAAGACCCTGCTTGGTTCCGACTCGCACACCCCGACTGCAGGCGGCATGGGCTCCCTGGCAATGGGCGCGGGCGGCTTGGACATCGCAGTTGCAATGGCTGGCGGCGCGTTCTACCTGAACATGCCGAAAGTTGTAAAAGTTGAACTCAAAGGCGCTCTCAAACCGTGGACCGCTGCGAAGGACATCATCCTCGAAGTTCTCCGTCACCTGACCGTTAAGGGCGGCGTTGGCCGTGTTATCGAGTACACCGGCGAAGGCGTTGCTTCCCTCTCCGTTCCGGAGCGCGCAACCATCACCAACATGGGCGCAGAACTTGGTGCAACCACCTCGATATTCCCGTCTGACGAAGCGACCCGCGTCTACTTGGAAAAGCAAGGCCGTGGCGGCGACTTCGCTCCGCTGGCTGCTGATGCAGACGCAACCTACGACGAAGAGCTGATCATCGACCTCAACACCCTTGAGCCGAACGTCGCTCAACCGCACTCCCCGGACAACGTGGTTGCTGTTAAGGACCTCGCTGACAAGCGCATCCCGGTTCAACAAGTTGCAGTTGGTTCTTGCACCAACTCTTCCTACACCGACCTGATGCGTCTGGCAGCCGTTCTCAAAGGCAAAACCGTTCACCCGAACGTTTCTCTCGTTGTCTCCCCGGGTTCCAAGCAAGTCTTCGAGATGATCGCTCGCAACGGCGCACTCGCTGACATCCTCGCAGCCGGCGCACGTCTGCTCGAGTCCGCTTGCGGTCCGTGCATCGGTATGGGTCAAGCTCCGTCCTCCGGCGCTGTCTCCGTCCGTTCCTTCAACCGTAACTTCGAAGGCCGTTCCGGCACCGCAGACGCAAGCGTCTACCTCGCTTCCGTTGAAACCTGCGCAGCTGCAGCTGTTCTCGGTTACATCGCAGACCCGAACGAACTCGGCGAATTCCCGGTTATCGAACTGCCGGAACAATACCTCGTCGACGACCGTCTGGTGCTGGCACCGTCCGAAAACCCGGCTGACGTTGAAGTCCTCCGTGGCCCGAACATCAAGCCGCTTCCGGTCAACACCGACCTGGCTGACGCTCTGACCGCTCCGGTATCTCTGAAAGTCGGCGACAACATCACCACCGACCACATCATGCCGGCGGGTGCAAAAGTTCTGCCGCTTCGTTCCAACATCCCGGCGATTTCCGAACACGTATACGTACGCGTTGACCCGCAATTCCCGGCTCGCGCGAAAGAACTCGGCAAATCCGTTATCATCGGCGGCCACAACTACGGCCAAGGTTCTTCCCGTGAACACGCAGCGCTCGCTCCGATGTACCTCGGCGTGAAAGCTGTCATCGTGAAGTCCTACGCTCGTATCCACCGTGCGAACCTGATCAACTTCGGTCTCCTCCCGCTCACCTTCGTGAACGAGAACGACTACGACACCATCGCACAAGGCGATGAAGTTGCAATCGACAACCTGACCGAGCAAATCCAAGCAGGCAACGAGATCACCGTGAAGAACGTAACCAAAGGCACCACCTTCACCGTGACCCACGACCTGACCGGCCGTCAAATCGACATCATCCTCGCAGGCGGTCTCCTGAACTACACCAAGAAACAAGCGATCTAATGGTTTGACCCAGCTTTGCAAACACTAAGGGGGGGCGAATGCTCCTCCCTACTTTTTTGTCTTTTTTCGATACTTAGATGAGGTGACATCATGGAAAAGAAAACGATCGTCGTAATGGAAGGCGACCAAACCGGTCAAGAACTGCTCGAAGAAGGGCTTCGCGTTCTCGACCCGGCACTGACCGGCGTAGAAGTAGAATTCCTGCGCTTCGACCTTTCGCTTGAAAACCGCCGTGCGACCAACAACCAAGTCGTTCACGACGCAGCATCTGCAATGAAAGAACACGGCTTCGGTTACAAAGCTGCGACCATCACCCCGGAAGTTTCCGGCGATGTCGGCTCTCCGAACGCGATCTTGCGCAAGGGCATCGACGGCACCGTCATCGTCCGCACCGGCCGCCGCATCCCGGGCATCAACCCGGTTGCCGGCATCAACGCACCGATCTCCGTCATCCGCATGGCGGTTGACGATGCTTACGGCGCGAAGGAATGGCGCGAAGGCGAAGGCCTCGACGAGTACGCATACCGCACGGAAAAAATCTCTCGCAAAGTCTGCCGCGGAGTTGCGGAATACGCATTCCAACAAGCGCGCAAGATGAACGCGAAAGTCTTCGGCGGCCCGAAATACACCGTATCTCCGGTTTATGAAGGCATGCTCAAGGAAGAAATGGACCAAGCAGCCAAAGCCTTCCCGGGTGTGAAGTACGATCCGCAACTGATCGACGCAACGTACGCGCTGCTGATGAACACCACCGGCGAACCGCTCGTCATCCCGGCTCTGAACCGTGACGGCGACTGCCTGTCCGACCTCGTTCTGCAAATGTACGGCACCATCGCCGGTTCCGAGTCGATTCTGCTCGCGTTCGACGACAAAACCAACGCGGTTACAACCGTCATGGCAGAAGCTCCGCACGGCACCGCACCGGGTCTGTTCGGCAAAAACGTCGCGAACCCGATGGCGATGATCCTCGCAGCCGCTTCGATGCTGACCTTCTTCGGCGACAAAGAAGCAGACACCGCAGCTCGCGCGATCTACGAATCCACCCTCGAAGCAATCGTGGACGGCGTGCGCACGGCCGACCTCGGTGGCTCCACGTCGACCACCGACTTCACCGA